>DASSXP010000156.1:0-21306 GCA_035703755.1 Rhodanobacteraceae bacterium
GCAGCGCTGGATTTGCCGCCCGGCCTGATGGTGGCGGAACTGGCGCTGGAGCAAGTGGCGCAGCGGCGGCTGCCGCGGGCGACGCCGGTGCCGCGTTTCCCGTCGGTGCGCCGCGATCTCGCGGTCGAGCTCGATGCCGACCAACCGTGGGCGGCGGTGGAGCGCAGCATTCGTGGCGCGGTGGGTGCACAACTGGTGGAATTGCGGCTATTTGACGAATATCGCGGCACCGGCCTTGATCCGGGACGAAAAAGTCTGGCTATGGGCTTGATTTTGCAGGAGGCTTCGCGCACTCTTACGGATGACGAGGTGGAGGCCAAGCTGACGCTTGCGCTGGCCGCGCTCGAACGCGATTGCGCCGCACGGTTGAGGGGATGACATGGCGTTGACCAAATCGGACATGGCCGAACGGTTGTTCATGAATGTGGGTTTGAACAAGCGCGAAGCCAAGGAATTCGTCGACGCGTTCTTCGAAACGATGCGTGATACGTTGGCAAAGGGGGAGCAGGTGAAGCTGTCCGGTTTTGGCAACTTCGACCTGCGCCAGAAAAACCAGCGCCCGGGACGCAACCCCAAGACCGGCGAGGAGATTCCGATCTCCGCCCGCCGTGTGGTGACGTTCCGCCAGGGCCAGAAGCTGAAGGTGAGGGTCGACGCATATGCTGGACCAGGGAAGTAACGCCGAACTGCCGGCGATTCCGGCAAAACGCTACTTCACCATCGGCGAGGTCAGTGACCTGTGCGCTGTCAAGCCGCATGTGCTGCGCTATTGGGAGCAGGAATTCCCGGCGCTGAACCCGGTCAAGCGGCGCGGCAATCGCCGTTACTACCAGCGCCACGACGTGCTGATGATCCGGCAGATTCGCGCGCTGCTGTACGACCAGGGCTTCACTATCACCGGCGCCCGCCAGCGGCTCGAAGGCGAGCCGGCCAAGATGGAAGCCAGCATGTCCAAACAGATCGTGCATCAGGTGCGGTTGGAGCTCGAAGAGATCGTTCGCATTCTTCGGCGTTAAGGCAACGCGGATAAAGTCGCGCAATCGTCATGGCGCTCAGACGGCTCGCCAGCCGCGCAATCGGCGGCGGCGATTCTCCGCCACAAACGTGCCGCCATCCCGGCGCTGCCAGAGGCAGAGCCCGGAATTCGCTCATCACCCCAGCTCGCGTCGGTGACAACCGGGTTCCGCGTTGTCGCGCGACGCGTGAAATTGTCTAACAGCGGCCCGCGCCGCTAGCATCACCGGATGCCCGCATCCCGCCCGCCACTGTTGACCCGCTTGCGCCGCCATCGCGGCCTGTGGTTGCTCGCGGTGTGCGTGCTGGTGCTCAAATTCGCCAGTGGCACCGTGTGCCTGGCCGATGGCGTGCTGGCGGCCACGCCGGATGCACCGGTGGCAGCGTGGCTGGATGCGGTGACAGGCGATCCTGCCGCCGCGCAGTCCGAGCCGGCCTGCCTCTTGGGTGAAGGCAGCGACTGCCACTGCACCTGTGCGCATTCGGCCCCGTTGCCGATCACGCTGGCGACGTTGCCGGCGAGCCCACTGCCACTGCCGTGGCTGCCGCGGTTACTGCCCGGCCGCCTGCCGGCGGCGCAAACTGCACTGCTGCGTCCGCCGATCGCCTGAACACCGTTTTGCCGCGGCGCTGGCGCCTTGCCGCCCGCCGCTTTTGCAATCGAGTTCAGGAGAGATTTCATGCGAGTAATACGAACGGTGCCGTGGGGCGCCGTGGCCGTGCTGTGGGCCTTGGGCACCACCGCGGCCGAACTCAAATCGCCACTCGTGGCGATCAACGCGGCCGACGTGGCGCCACCGGCGCTGCAAGCGGCTTTGCAATCGGTGTGGCGGACCAGCCCCGAGGTAATTGCGGCCGGCGCCGAACGGGACGCGGCACGGGCCCGCGCCGCAGCGGCGGCGCGACCGCTGTACAACCCGGAGATTGAACTGGCGGCGGAGAACGCCGACGTCAAAACCCGCACCGTGGGCTTGCGCTTGGCGCTGGACGTCAGTGGCAAGCGCCGTGCCCGCGCGGCTCAGGGTGAGGCAGCGAGCCAGGCCGCCGAAGCGCGTTATGCCCTGGCTCGACGGGCGCTGGCGACGCGCTGGTTGGGCGCGTGGTCGGCGGCGGCGTTGGCAGCGCAGCAGCAGGCGCTCGGCGAGACGCAACTCGGCCTGATGCAGCGCTTCGACCGGCTGGCCGCCGAGCGGCTGGCGGTAGGCGACATCAGCCGCCCGGAACGCGAGCTCGCGGCGCTGGCACTGGCCGAACATCGGATGCAGCAGGCGGCGTTGCTGGGCGATGCCGCCGCTGCCCGCGCGGCGCTGACCGTCATCGGTGGCGTGCCGATGGCCAGCCTGCCGGCCTTGCCGACGGGGCTGCCGCCGGCGTCATCGGCCTACGCCGCCCGCGCGGCGGAATCCACGCTGCCGCTGGCCGAGGCGCGGGCCGAGCAAGCCCGTGCGGACGCCGGGGTCGAGGTGGCGCGGCGTGCCCGCGTGCCGGATCCCAGCCTGAGCCTGGTCGGCGGCCGCGTGCAGAGCGGGCCGCTGACCGATCAGGTGATCGGGGTGACGCTGTCGATCCCGTTGCCGATCCTGGACAACGGCAGCGCCAGCGTCACGGCGGCTGAGGCCGAGGCCAATGCCGCTGCGGCGCGCGTGCGGGTTGCCGAGCAGTCCGTTCGTGCCGCCGTGCTGGAAGCCGAGGCACGTTACGACGCCTTGCGCGCGGCACTGGTGTCGATCCGGCACGGGCCAGCCGACACGTTCGCGCCGCGCGCCGCCTTGCTGGAAAAGCTCTGGCGTGCCGGCGAAATCGATACCGCCGACTATCTGGTGCAGCTCAAGCAAGGTCTCGACACGCGCTTGTCCGCACTGCAACTGGAGAGCCGGATGTGGCAAGCCTGGTTCGATTATCTCGCCGCCGCCGGTCGCTTGAGTGATTGGGTCGATGGCACTTTGCCGGAGACACACTGATGAAAATGTGGCGAATTTCTTCCGTTCTGTGCGGACTGCTGGTGATGCTGGCCGGGGTGGCCGTCGCCAACGAAAACGATCACGGCGATCCATTGCAACTGGATGCAGCGGCGCAACAACAGGCCGGCATCGTGGTCGCCGTGCTGGCCAGCCGGATGCTGGACGCCGAACTTGCCGCACCGGGTGAAGTGCGCGCCGATGCCTACGCCACGCAACTGGTGTCGCCGCGGGTCGAGGCGCAGGTGCTGGCGCGCGTCGCGCATCTCGGCGATGTGGTCGCCGCGGGCGCACCGCTGGTGCGCTTGTCCAGCGTGGAAGTGGCCGCCACCCAAAGCGCGCTGATCCTTGCCGAACAGGACTGGCGGCGGGTGGCCGCGCTCGGCAAGCAGGCGGTCTCGGGACGGCGCTACAACGAAGCCAGGGCGGCGCGCGATCTGGCCCGCGCCAAGTTGCGCGCCTACGGCCTGACCGCGGCGCAGATCGCGCAATTGCTGCGGGCCGGCTCCAGTGCCGCCGATGGCAGTTTCGAATTGCTGGCGCCGGTGGCGGGACGCATCACCAGCGACGATTTTCTGGTTGGCGAACGGGTGGCGCCGGGACGCACGTTGTTTACCCTGGTGCAAGAGGATTCGGTCTGGGTCGAGGCGCAATTCGCGCCCGCCGACGCGGCGCGGATCGCGGCCGATGCCAGCGCGCGCATCCTCGCCCACGGCATCGAGCTGCCGGGAGAGGTGGTGCAGCGGGCGCACCAGATTGACGAGCGCACGCGCACCGTGCCGGTGCGGATCGAGGTTGACAACCGCGCCGACCGGCTGCACCCCGGTGAGCTGGTCGAGGTCCGTGTAGCCGTCGGCGCCGCGAAGCCACGGCTGGCGGTACCGGCCGCGGCAGTGGTGTTGCTGGCCAATCAGCCGACGCTGTTCGTGCAAGCTGGCGGTGATCGCTTCGAGCCGGTGGCGGTGCAAACCGGTGACACCCGTGGCGGCTGGACGGTGATCGAGCAGGGGCTTGAAGCCGGTGCCCGCTATGTCAGCCAGGGCGCGTTCGTGCTGAAGGCGCGTTTGCTGCGATCGCAACTGGGAGATCACCACTGATGCTGGCCCGACTGGTTGAACTCTCACTGCGCTACAAATTGCTGGTGCTGATCGCCTTCGCGGTGGTGGCACTGCTCGGCGCACGCGCGCTACGCGAATTGCCCATTGATGCTTTCCCCGACGTCACGCCGGTGCAGGTCAATGTTTACACCGAGGCGCCGGGTCTGGCTGCTGAAGGCGTGGAACAACTGTTGTCGACGCCGGTCGAGGCGGCCCTGGCCGGTTTGCCGAAGGTGCAGGAAATCCGCTCGGTGAGCCTGTTCGGTTTGTCCTGGGTCGCGGTCTATTTCGACGATGACATGGACATCTATTTCGCCCGCCAACTGGTCAACGAACGCTTGCAGCAAGTCGCCGAGCGGCTGCCGGATGGCTACGCAGCGCCGGAAATGGGGCCCAATGCCTCCGGGCTCGGGCAGGTGTTCTGGTACACCGTGGAGCGCGCCGACGCCGCCCTCAAGGACGCCGCCGGTGGCGTCAGCAACATGGACCTGCGCACGCTGCAAGACTGGACCATCCGCCGCATCCTGCGCACCACGCCGGGTGTTGATGACGTCACCTCGTGGGGCGGTCTGGAACGGCAATATCAGGTGCGTATCGACCCCTTGCAGTTGATCGCCCACGAACTCGGCTTCCGCGACGTGATCGAGGCGATCCGTGTCAACAATGCCGAGGTCGGTGGCAATTACATCGACGTCGGCCGCGAGCAGTATCTGGTGCGTGGGCTCGGCCGCATCGAGAACGCCGGGGATCTTGGCAACATCGTGCTGAAAAGCGAGCACGGCACGCCGGTGCGGGTGCGCGACGTGGCGCACATCGTGGAGGCCGGCGCACCACGCTTCGGCGCCGTCACCCGCGATGGCGAGGAAGTGGTGCTGGGCATGGCGCTGGCCCGCATCGGTGAAAACGCTCGTGACGTGGTCAACGCGGTGCAGGCCAAACTCGCGGCGGTGCGTCAGGCCTTGCCCGATGGCGTCGTCATCAAGCCGGTCTACGAACGCACCGACCTCGTCAATGCGGCGGTAGGGACGGCAGTACGCGCGCTGATCGAGGGTTCGATCCTGGTGGCGATCGTGTTGTTTCTGTTCCTTGGCGAGCTGCGCAGCGCGGTGGTGGTGGTGGCGGCCTTGCCGCTGGCCATGCTGATCGCTTTCATCTGCATGCAGCACGCCGGTCTGTCGGCCAACCTGATGTCGCTGGCCGGGCTTGCCATCGGCATCGGCATGATGGTGGATGGCGCGGTGGTGATGGTGGAAAACGCCTACCGCATCATGGCCGAGCGGCGTGCCGAGGGGGTGGCGGTGAATCGCAGTCAAGCGGTGCTGGATGCGGCGCGTGAGGTCGCCAGTCCGATTGCCTTTGCCATCGCCATCATCGTCGTGGTGTTTCTGCCACTGTTCAGCCTCGAAGGTCTGGAAGGCAAGATGTTCAAGCCGATGGCTTTCAACATCAGTTTCGCCATGGCTGGCTCGCTGTTGTTGGCCTTGACCCTGATTCCGGTGCTGGCGGCGTTGTTGTTGCGGCCGGGCGAGGAAAAGGACACGCGTCTGGTGGCTTGGCTGAAACGCCACTACGCGCGGGTGCTGATGTTTGCACTGGCCCGGCGGCGACTGGTGCTCGGCACTGCCGCCGCTGCGCTGGCAGCGAGTCTGACGCTGTTCCCCTTCCTCGGCAAGGAGTTCATGCCGAATCTGAAAGAGGGCGCGATCATGTGGCGGGTGACCTCGATCCCGTCGGCGTCGCTGGACGAGTCGATTGCGATCTCCCAGCGCGTCGAGCAGGTCATCGCCGAGCAGTTTCCGGAAGTCGAAACTACGCTGGCGATGATCGGCCGGGCCGAAAAGGGCGAGACCGCCGACGTCAATTACATGGAGGTGTACACGCCGTTGAAACCGCGCAGCGAGTGGCGCGCGGGGCAGACGCTGGAAAGCATCGAAACGGCCATGCAGGAAGCGCTGGAGCGGGCCTTGCCGACCGCCGTGGTGAGTTACACGCAGCCGATCCAGATGCGGGTTGAGGAGTTGATCTCCGGTGTCCGCGCGACGCTGGCACTGAAGCTTTACGGCGAGGATCTGGCCGAGCTGGATCGTCTTTCGGCGCAGATCAAGGACGTGCTGGCGGGTGTGCCGGGCGTGGCCGAATTGGCGCTGGAAGCCAATCTCGGCAAGCCGCAGGTGCAAATCCGCGTGGATCGCGGCGCATTGGCGCGCTATGGACTCAACGCCGACGATGTGCTGGCGGTGGTCGAAAACGGCATCGGCGGCGAGCCGGTGTCGAGCGTGCTGGATGGCGCGCGGCGCTTCGACATCGCGGTGCGGCTGGATGATGCGGACAAGGCCTCGCTGGACGCGATCAAGGCGATTCCGCTCAAGGCGCCCGGTGGGGCACTGGTGCGTCTGGCGCAGGTTGCCACGGTCGAGGTGAGCGAAGGCTACTCGTTCATTCGCCGCGAGCAGTTGCAGCGTTACGCGGTGATCCAGATGGATGTGCGTGGCCGCGACATTGATGGTTTCGTGCAGCAGGCCAAGCAGCGCATCGCCACCAGCGTGGCGCTGCCGGCCGGCTACTACACCGAATGGGGTGGCGCGTTCGAGAACCAGCAGCGTGCGCTGAAGCGCCTGGCCTTGATCGTGCCGGCGACCATCTTCTTCATCTTCATCCTGCTCTACACCGCCTTCAATTCCTTGAAGTATGCCGGGCTGATCCTCGCCAACGTGCCGTTTGCCACCATCGGCGGTTTGCTGGCGCTGGCGCTGACCGGGCAGTATCTGTCGGTGCCCTCGGCGATCGGTTTCATCGCGGTGTTTGGCGTGGCGATGTTGAACGGCATCGTGCTCCTGAGTTTCATCAACCAGCAACGCGCGCGCGGCTTGTCGGTGCGTGCGGCGGTGGAGCAGGGCACGCGCTTGCGCCTGCGGCCGGTGCTGATGACCGCCAGTGTCGCCATCCTCGGACTGTTGCCGATGCTGTGGTCGCAGGGCGTTGGTGCGGAGACGCAACGGCCACTCGCTACCGTGGTGGTGGGAGGACTCATCACCGCGACCTTGCTGACCCTGGTGTTGTTGCCGGTGTTGTACGACTGGATCGAGTCGCGTGCGGAGCGGCGCGCGCGCGGAGGCGAGGCGCCGGCGTGAGTGCCGCGACAGACCGGCGCCGTGCCGATGGCGCCGGTCTGTCACGGTTTTGACGTGGGTCATGGCGGCGGACGGGCGGCAACCGCACCCTGTGCAGCCTTGAATCACGCACGGCATCTGCGGGCCGGCGTTCGGCGCCGCCGGTGTCGAAAGCCGTACTGCGGATGATCGTCCCAGCACGGTACGGCAGTCATGATCCGGCTCGGCTACAGCACCTTCGGACTCACCAATCTCCCGTTCCTCGACGCCATCGATGCGGTGGCGGCGGCGGGCTACGCCGGCATCGAGCTGTCGTTCCACCGCGAGCAATTCAATCCCTTCAATCTGACGCCGGCCGAGCTCGATGCGGTGCGGGCGAAGCTGGAGCAGACGGGCCTCGAGGCGGCCTGCGTTGCCACCGCCTCGCACTTCTTCAATCCGCAGCGGCCGCACGAGCCCTCGCTGATGACGCTGGACGTCGCCGGCCGCCGTCGCCGCATTGATCTGGTCAAGCGCGGCATCCGCGTGGCGCGGCATCTGGGCGTCAAGCTGGTGACTTTCGGTTCCGGCTTTCGCCGTGACGACCACGCGCGCCAGCCGCTGATCGATCCGCGCGAGCTGCTGATCGATTCGATCCGCGAGTGTTTGCGGGAACTGCGCGACAGCGACGACATCACGCTGCTGATCGAACCCGAGCCCGGCATGGTGATCGAGACGCTGGATCAGGGGCTGGCGCTGATCGACGCGGTTGGCGATCCGCGTTTTGCCCTGCACATCGATATTTGTCATGCCTATTGCTCGGACGCCGATTACCTCGCGGCGCTGACGCGCGCCGCGCCACGGGCGCGCTACCTGCACATCTCCGACGCGCGTGCCGGCTGGAACCTCAAGATCGTGACGGATGCGCCCGACCTCGATGTCGATCTCGATTTCGCCAGTTGGCTGGTGTACTTCCCCGATGATGCGGCGTACCTGTTGATCGATCGTCGTGTGCCGCATTACTTCGCCGATGCGCCAGCCGACGCGGCGCGCAGCGAGCGCATGGCGGCCTTGTTGCAACACGCCGACATTGACGCGGCGCCAGCATGGATTGACTACGGAACGCTCTATGCCGGCAATTCGGCGCTCGACGACGAACTTTTCACCTACCTCATTTCGGTGCCGGGCCTGAGTTTTGATGTGCTGCAACGGGCGCGGCCGATTCTGGCGTATTTGCGCGGTGTGCGCGGCCCGGCGCTGGTCGCGCGCATGGTGGCCAATACCCGCACCGGGATGGTGCACTTCCACGACATTCCGGGCCAGGGCACGCTGGATCTCGTGGCCAGCTTCGCGGCGCTCAATCGCGGCGGTTTCGATGGTGTCGGCGCGGTCGAGCTCTACCACCACGTCGATTCGTGGCAAGGCGCGCTGGCTGCCAGCCACCGCTATCTGGCCGCAATCCCGCAGTCGGGCTGATGCCATGATCGACCTCGAAGCACTCGGCTGGCCCGCCGAAACCGTTGGTGAGCTCGACCATCGCCGGCTCAAGGCCCCCAGCATCAAGCTGCGCGGGGCGCATCGCGGCGCCGCCGGCGACGTGGTTTATGCGATCGACCTGCGCTGGCGGCGGCCCAATGCGGGCGCCTGTCTGTCGAGCGCCGAAGCGCATTCGCTGGAGCATTTTCTGCTCGAAGGCCTGCAACGACGCCTGCCCGCGCATTTCATCGGCATCGGCGTGATGGGTTGTCGGACCGGGTTTTACCTGACGCTGCTGAACGAAGGGCGGCGTGCGGTGATCGAGGCGATGGTGGCGGCCATCTTGCGTGACACGCTGGCGGCGAGCGCGGTGCCCTACGCGTGCATCGACCAGTGCGGCCACTGGCCCGATCACAATCTTGCCGGCGCCCAGGCCATCGCCCGCGCGGTGCTGGCGCAGCGCGCGGCGTGGCGAGACGTCGCATGAGCCAGTCACTGTCGCCACGCTGGCAAGTGCGCGCCATGCGGCCGGTGGCCTATGACATCGCTTACGTCGATGACATCTTTGACCCGGCCAATCCAGCCTTGTTGTCGATGGGACGCGTCGACGGCGGGCGGCGCTTCGTGGTGGTGGATGAGACGGTGCTCGGTTACCACGGTGCACGCATCCGCCACTATTTCGCGCAGCAACGGATCGAGGCCTGCGTGCTGCCGTTCTCCGGCGGCGAAGCCGGCAAGAGCATCGCGGCCTGGCGCGGGGTGCTGGACGTGCTCGATCAATTTCCGATCCATCGCCGCGACGAACCGATTCTGGCGATCGGTGGCGGCGTGTTGACCGATGTCGTCGGCTTTGTCGCATCGAGTTACCGCCGCGGAGTGCCGCACATCAAGGTGCCAACCACCCTGATGGGGTTGGTCGATGCCGCCATTGGCGTCAAGGCCGGCATCAATTTCAACGGCAGCAAGAATCGCCTCGGCAGTTTCGAGCCACCAGCGCGGGTGTTGCTGGATCGCGCCTTGCTGCGCACCTTGCCGTGGCGGCATCTGGCCAATGGCCTGTGCGAGATCATCAAGCTGGCGCTGATCAAGGACGCCACGCTGTTCGGCATGCTGGAGCGCAACGGCGCCGCCTGCCTCGCCGATGCCATGCAGGGCGAAGCCGGCCACGCCATCCTGGATCGCGCCATCGACGGCATGCTGGAAGAGCTCGCGCCCAACCTGTTCGAGGCCGAACTGGCGCGGGCGGTCGACTTTGGCCACACCTTCAGCCCGGGCCTTGAATCCCGTTACGAAGCCGAGTTGCTGCACGGTGAAGCGGTGCTGCTGGACATGCTGGTGTCGAGCGTGATTGCGCAGCGGCGTGGACTGCTGGCGGGCGCGGATGCCCTGTGCATTCTCAATCTGCCGACACGGCTGGGCATCCAGCCGGCGCTGGAATGTCTGGATGTCGAGCGGATGTGGCAATCGCTGCTGGAGCGAATCGAGCACCGCAACGGCTTGCAGCGCGTGCCATTGCCAGCGGCGATTGGCGTCTGTCATTTCGTCAATGACATCACCCGCGACGAAATCGCCAACGCGATTGTCGCCCTCCGCGAATGGATGATCCGCACCGATGAATGACGCACCCAACGTTGATGCCGCCGAGATTGCCCACTTCAACCGCATGGCGGCCTTGTGGTGGGACCCGCACGGCAAGATGGGCCAGCTGCATGCGATCAACACGCTCAGGCTCGACTTCATCACCGGTCGCATCGCAACACACGCGCCGCACATCGTCGATGTCGGCTGCGGCGGCGGCATTCTCGCCGAGGCGCTGGCGCGTCGCGGCGCGCGGGTGACCGGCATCGACCTGTCCCGCTTGTCGCTGGATATTGCGCGCCAGCACGCGGCGCGCGGGGGACTCGATATCGACTACAGGGAGCTCTCAGCTGAGGCTTTGGCCGAACAGGAGACGGGCCAGTACGACGCGGTGACCTGCATGGAAATGCTGGAACATGTGCCGCGACCGGACCTCGTCATCGCCGCCTGTGCGCGCTTGCTGAAACCGGGAGGGGTGGCGCTCTTCTCCACCATCAACCGCAACCTCAAGGCATTCGCGTTTGCCATCGTTGCCGGTGAATACATTCTCGGCTTGTTGCCGCGCGGCACCCACAGCTACAGGAAACTGATCCGGCCGGAGGAGATGCGGCGCTGGGCCGGGCAGGCGGGGCTGCGCTTCGATGCCGTGGCCAGCCTGATGTACAACCCGCTGCGCAAACGCTTTCGGGTGGCGCCCGGGCGCGAGGACATCAACTACATGGCCAGCTTCACCCGGCTCGGGTGATGCCGATGAGTCTTCAGCGTTTCCTCGCCCTGTCGCGCTCCACCCACGGCGTGCTCGACATCGCCATGCCGGGCTTTGTCGCTCTGTTGTGGCTTGGGCGTTTTCCCGACGGGTCCGTGCTGGCGATTTGCCTCGTCACCGCGCTGGCCGGCTACACCGCGATCTACGCCTTGAACGACTTGATCGGTTTCAGGGATGACAAGGAAAAAGTCGCCGATGGCATCAAGCCGGGTTATGCAGTGGAAGCATCGTCGTCGCGCTATCCGCTGGCGCAGGGGCTGCTCAGTCTGCGCCAGGGTTGGGCCTGGTTCGGCTTCTGGTTCGCGCTGGCGGTGGCCGGCATCTGGCTGCTGAACCCGCGAGTCTTGCTCATACTCGCCGTTGCGGCAGCGCTCGAAGTGGCCTACGTCAAATTGCTCAAGGTCAGCTGGTGGCGCACCGTGGTCAGTGCGTTGGTGAAGTCGGCCGGGCCAGTGGCGGCGGTGTACGCGGTGGTGCCCGATCCGGCGTGGCCGGGTTTGCTGTTGCTGCTGGCGTGGCTGATGCCGTGGGAGATCGCCGGGCAGAATATCCCCGCCGACTGGAACGACCTTGAGGAGGACCGCCGTCTCGGTGCCCGCACCATCCCGCTGCGGTTTGGCCTGCGCGTGGCCAGTGGCGTGGTGCTGCTGGGCCTCGCCACCACCACGCTGTTGAGCTTGACGCTGCCGCGACTGTCGCCGTTGGCGCTGGGTTGGGCGTTTCCGCTGGCGGCGCTGCTGATCGGTGGCTGGCTGTTGCTATGGCCGGCGTGGCGGCTGGCGCGCACACTCGACGGCCGCGACGCCGCGCGCCTGTTCGACCGCGCCAGCCTGTATCCGCTGGCGCTGCTGGCGCTGATCACGGGGTTCGTGCTGCTGGCTTGATGCGGTCGCCCGTCACAGCTCGAAGCCACCCCGGAAAATCACTTCGGGGATGTCGCCAATCTGCACGTCGAGCAAAAAACCGTCGCTGACCTGTGCCGTCACGCTGAGGTGCACATCCGGGGCCAAGTCGTAGCGGTCGCCCACCAAAAACAGGCTTTCGCGGTTGTTGGCGGTGTCGGCCGGTGGCATGCGGCGGTCCACGCTCCAGGCCGGCTCCTGACGATTGGTGTCGACGGCGTGGACGATTACCGCGGTGGCCGCCAGATTGCCGTCGTAGTCGCCCGCCTTTTGCCGCGCCTCCAGCGTGAAGTAACGGCTCGCCGGCGCGCCGGGCGGCTGGATGCGAATCTCCCGATAGCCTGCCGGATTGCCCAGCTCGGCGAAACTCAGATGGATGCCGCGCCAGATGCCGTTGTCGGCCAGCACCTGTTTGTCGCTGGCGTCGATCCAGCCCAGGGCGTCCCGCGACCAAATACTGATGTGCTTCGGCAGGGAACCGTAGGTTGCGGAGTGGATTGCGTTGCTCCAGCTGTCGCTCATCACGTCCCACGGGTTGTCGTAGGGATCGCTGTCCTGATCGGAATTGTTGGCGTGGGGCAGGCCGAAGCCGTGGCCCATTTCGTGCGCGGAGGGCGCCAGGTTCTGGTAGCTCCAGGGCGGTTGCCAGGTGACCCGCCAGGATTTGTACTGGCCGTCCAGCGAGGCGTAGCGGTTGCCGCCCCAGGCGTAGCCGTCCAGATCGCCGTTGAACACCAGCGCCACGCCGACAAACTGGCTGAAATCGACCACGGCGTCGAAGGCGGCGGTGCAGTCGGCAAACAACTGGTCGAGGTTGGCGCTCTGGCTGCTGCCGCTGCCGGTGATGTAGTAACTGCGCGGGTGCGGCAGGCTGGCCCAGCCATAGGCCGTGCTGCCGGCGATGTTGATCTTGCCGTAGGACACCTGCTGCCAATAGTCGCCGAGTTCGCCGGCGGCGGTGCCGTACATGGCGCTGAAATACGCCTTGGATTTGGGTTCGCTGCTGTTGCCGGCGAACTTGCACATCAAGGTTACCCATGGCTGGCTGCCGTTGACGCCGGTGGCCTGATTGGCCGCTGGCGCCGTGAACGGCACGATGGCCTCGCTGGTGAGCGGGCTGCCCACGGCGGCGGTTTGGGCCGTTGGGTCAAAGGCCACGCCGACATGCTGGCCGAACAGGGCGTAAAGATTGCCGGCGGCGCGCAAGGCAGCCTGCGGTTCGAGTGGCAGGGTGCGCCCATCGTGGGTGATCAGGCGCACGGCAAAGCGGCTCGACGGGCCAGCGACCAGAAACGGGGCGCGATCCGCCCACGCCATTTCCAGTTGGCCATCGATGACAGTGTCGGCCGCAAGCGTGGCGGTGGCACGGGCGGGTGCCGGCAACGCCCACGGCAGCGCCAGCAACGCGATCAGCAGGGATGGCCCCAAGGGGCGAAAAACGTGCATGCGGGCCTCGACTGCCGGCCAAATGAATACTGCACGCGAGTCTGGCGCGGCACTGGGCGTGTCATTGTGATTGGGTAGCGGTTTGGACGTCAGGCCGCCGGGCGCGATGCGAATCTGTGAACCCGGTCATGTCCAATTGCCCGGCACACCGCGGCGGCAGTCCTTGGCGGGTAATAATCTGCCGTTCCGGCCGGCGCGTAGCTTCGGCATCATCCATCGCGGCGTGGTGGGCCATCCGGGCCGTAATAGAACTCGGTGCGATCCTGTAGCCAATCCACGGCGGAGTCCGCAGTGCGCTGGCAATCCGGGCAATCGCCCGCGTCGGTGATGTCCGGTCGTGGTTTCAGCCCCAGGCCGGCCAGCAGCTTGCGATGGTCGTCCCCGTTGGCGCGGGACTTCGGCGTCTGCGGCCGGTGGAACCGGCCGTGGCGTGTGAACAGGGCCGCGATGGCCGCGATGCAGCGATGCTTCACAAGGGCGCACTCCATTTCGAGGACGGCGCCCTCACGGGAGTGGCGGCTGCCGTGTCCCGAAGAGAGCCGTTCCTGCATGCTACGCCAGCCAACGCCCGGCAACAAAACCCCCGCCGGAGCGGGGTTTGATGCGCGTCTTGCTGGTAAGACAAGGCGCTATGTTGGTGCCATGAGAGGACACGAACAATGCCTCGGAAGCCTGGTACATGGCGCCGATGCTGACGGCCCGTGGCGGCGTGGTGGTTGTGAAGATGACGGTCAACGAGACGACCAGCCCGAAACAACCGAATCCGCTGTACTCCATCGAGTCGATGGAAATTGAAAACCCGACTTCGGCGTTTTCGCGTGTGAGCCCGGACGGAACCGGCACTCACCCCCAGGCGGGTTATGGCGACAAGGTAAGCCAGCGAGTTGCGGTTGTCGACGGCGAGGGCGTGACGGTCTTTGCCCGCACACACGAAGGCGCGAACAAGGCCGTCGGAAGATTCTTGGCGATTATGCAGCCGATGGCCGGGTGACGTTCAAGCTGTGCGACAACACGGATTTCGCGTAGCAGCTGATCGAAATCCTGCCGCACTACGACTACGATGGGTTCCGTGAGTAACTCCAAGCCACCCTTGACACCGAATCCCAAGCCGGCCATCTCAACTACGGCGCGTACCGCGCCATCGCTCGTCACGCGCCGCCCGCCCCACGCGACACGGGAGCGCGCGGCCAAGGATCGCGAAAGGCTGAAAACAGCAGACCTGAGCAAAGTGAAGGTCTGGTAGAACCCACAGAGACTCCGCCAACCGGCGGGGTTACTGCGCAAGCGCGCTCGCTGGTCGCGCGCATGCGAGGCCGTGCCGGGACGCGCATGAGCACCGACGACATCATGGCACTGACGCGCAACGCCGATGCATGAGTCAGGTATTGGTCGATGCGAATGTCCTGCTGGATGTGCTGACCGACGACCCGACGTGGTTTGAATGGTCGGCCGGCAAGCTGGAGGAATGCGCCGCGCGCAGCCGTTTGTGCATCAACCCGTTTATTTATGCCGAAGTGTCGGTGGGCTTCGATCGCATCGAGGAGCTCGACGATGCGCTGCCGCCCGCCGACTTCACCCGACTGCCGCTGCCATGGGAGGCCGCATTCCTTGCGGGCAAGGCCTTTCGGCAATACCGGCGCGCGAAAGGTGCGCGACGCTCGCCGCTGCCCGATTTCTTCATCGGCGCACACGCGGCCATCCAACGCATCCCGCTGTTGACCCGCGATGCGCGGCGCTACCGCATGTATTTCCCCACGGTGGAACTTGTTGCGCCCGACCCATGATTACTCCTGTTGGCACGGGTGACCGGTGTGATCCTCTGTGCGTGTCGTATTCTCGCCGGGTTCATTCGAATGATGGCACTGGCGAAGCTTTGCGATCACTGGAGTCCACTCCATGGCCATGATTGAAACCGATTGCCGCCGCGTCGGCCAAGTCATGCAGGCGTTGCGCGAGCATGTATACGTCATTGCCGCCCGCCACGAGCGCCGCCGCGCGGGCGAAATGCCGCCTTGGCGGACGCCTGCGCAGGCATTCGTCGGGCAAGTAGTACCCGGGCACCGCATTCCCGTGGGCCGGCCCGCCTTTCTGGCAAAATCGGATGCGCCGTTTCGGCGACGTGCTTGGCGTGGCGATGCAGTCGCCGGGACCGTCGCACGCGCCGGCCGCCGGTTGAGTCGCAAAGCCCAAGACAGCGCACAGCCAAGCTGGCGCCGCGGCGGCACACAATGTTCTTTGCCCGGAAACGAGCGGTGGCTATAGTCAGATGAATGCTCGAATCGAGGAACCTCATGGCCGCCCCTACATCTCGCCGCGCCGCGGTCGGCAACGTCGGCCGGTGGCGCCGTCGGACTTGCCCGTGAACCTGGTCAAATCCAAGCAGCGTGTCGCCGATCACGGCGAGGTGTTCACCCCGCCGTGGCTGGTCGACGCCATGCTGGACCTCGTCAAGGGCGAGACCGAGCGCATCGACTCCCGTTTTCTGGAGCCCGCCTGCGGCAGCGGCAACTTTTTGGTGCCGCTCCTGAAGCGCAAGCTCGCTGCCGTTGAACTCAAATACGGCAAGTCAGCATTCGAGAGACAGCACTACGCACTGCTGGCGCTGATGTGCACTTACGGCATCGAGCTTCTGGCTGACAACGTGGTCGAGTGCCGTGCCAATCTGCTGAAGGTCTTTACCGAATACGTGGGCTTGACTGACGGCGACGTGCTGTATCGCGCTGCCGCGCGGGTGTTGGAGTTGAACATCGTCCACGCCGATGCGCTTTCCATGCGCACGCATGCCAAGCTCCCCATTGTCTTTGCCGAACGGGGTTACCTTGGCAAGGGCAAGTTCCAGCGCCGGGATTTCCGCTTCGACGTGCTCACGGGCATGTCGGCGTTTACCGCCGAAGGCTCCTTGTTTGCGAGCATGGACAAGCGCGACATCTTCCAGCCGATCAAGACTTGGCCGACGGTGACGGCGAGCGAGCTGGCGGCCATGACTGACACGGAAAGCGCCACATGACAACCGCAGTGGCGCAACGCAAGGTCATCATCATCGCCGGCGCCAACGGCGCGGGGAAGACGACCTTTGCGCGCTCGTTCCTGCCGGCCGAAGCCAATCTGCCGCGCTTCATCAACGCCGACCTGATCGCCGCGGGCCTCGCCCCGTTCGCGCCCGAAACCGCCGCCATCAAGGCCGGGCGGTTGATGCTGGAGGAAATCCGGGAATGCACCCGCAACGGCGAAAGCTTTGCGTTCGAGACCACGCTGGCCGGCTTGGGCTACTTGCGCCACATCCGGCAGTGGCGGGCGCAGGGTTACCACGTAACGCTTTATTTCCTTGGTTTGCCCGATGTCGAAATGGCCATCGCTCGCGTGCGCGAGCGCGTGCGTCAGGGCGGGCACGCCATTGCCGAGCCGGTCATCCGGCGCCGGTTCGCGGCAGGCTGGCACAATTTCAACCAGCATTACAGGCAGGTCGTCGACGACTGGGCCCTGTACGACAATGCCGGCACCGAACCCGTGATGCTCGAATGGGGTGAGAACACATGACGCCGCAGGAACTTTCCAAGGCCAAGAACCCCGATCTACGCGCTTCGCTCGCCGCGCTGCGGCGCGCGGCGGCGCTGGCACGGCAAACCGCGGTGCAAACCAATACCGCCATCGTGGTGATCAAGAATGGCAAGCTGCTGCGCATCCCCGCCGACGAGTTGCGCCGCGACGCGCACAAGCCGTGAGTTCTTTTGACAACACCTCGCGGTGGGCGTAGATTGCGCCGCTTGGAGCGAGTGCCATGACCCTTCTTCATTCCCACGCCAGCCTGTCCAAACCCTCGTCGCGTATCGACGCGACGGGCGCGTTTGCGCGTCTGGCCGCGTCGCCGCGTTTCGGCGCGCTGGGCACACAAAGCCCATCGCAACGCGACGCCTTTATCGCCTGACGCGTTCACCGTCAGGCCGCGCCTGACGGATCCATCCTCCCTGTTGTACGGCTCCGCCATGCGCACCCCGCGCAGCGTTGGCTTGCGCGTTCGCACAAGGAGCCATTGACATGCCGATTCAGCAGCACATTGCGGGACACCTTCACCCGGTCAAGATCTGGGCCAGCCAGATCGACGGGCAGGCGTTGCAGCAGCTTTGCAACGTTGCCGATTTGCCGATCATCCACCACCACGTCGCCGCCATGCCCGATGCGCATTGCGGTATCGGTGCCACGGTGGGCTCGGTGCTGGCCACGCGCGGCGCGATCATTCCCGCCGCGGTGGGGGTGGACATCGGCTGCGGCATGATCGCGGCACGCTTGTCGCTGACCGCGGAGCAATTGGACGAGGGCGCGCTGCGCCGCGTGTTCGGCCAGATCAGCCGCGATGTGCCGGTGGGCCGCGCGCAGCATGACGACGATCGGGTTCGCATCGACGCGGCCAAGTCGTTCGAGCCCGGTTTGCAGCGTCTGACCGAAAAGCATCCGCAGCTGTTGCGCGCGTTTGGCAAGTTCTCCAAATGGATGAACCAGGTCGGCACGCTCGGCAGCGGCAACCACTTCATCGAGGTGTGTCTGGATGAAGACGGTCGCGTGTGGGTAATGCTGCATTCCGGCAGCCGCGGCATCGGCAACGCCATCGGAACCCACTTCATCGCGCTGGCGCGCGAGGACATGCTGCGGCTGGATGCGCAGCTTCCCGACCGCGATCTGGCGTACTTCGAGGAAGGTGCCGAACACTTCGACGATTACGTCGAGGCCGTGTCGTGGGCGCAGGGTTATGCGGCGATCAATCGCGAGGAAATGCTGAAGCTGGTACTGGCCGCGCTGGCGCGGCACTTGCCGGCCTTCGTCGTCACCGACGAGGTGGTGAACTGCCACCACAACTACGTCGCGCGCGAGCATCACTTCGGTGCCGACGTGTGGGTAACCCGCAAGGGCGCGATCCGCGCGGGTCGCGGCGAGCTGGGTATCGTGCCCGGCAGCATGGGTGCCCGCAGCTACATCGTGCGGGGGCTGGGCAATACCGAAAGCTTTGAATCCAGCGCGCACGGTGCGGGCCGGCGCATGAGCCGCACCCAGGCGCGTCACCAGTTCAGCGAGGCCGACATGGTCGCGCAAACCGCGGGCGTGATTTGCCGCAAGGACAAGGGCGTAGTGGACGAGATACCCAGCGCCTACAAGGACATCGACGAGGTGATGGCCAATCAGCGTGACCTCACCGAGGTCGTGCACACGTTGAAGCAGGTGTTGTGCGTGAAGGGCTGACGATGCATGGCGGGTTGCGCCGGAGCGCCGCACGGCCCCATAAGCCGATGCGCAGCAGGTTCAACTCCTGCGCCCGCTTCCAGTGTGTGGCGAGTACGGGGTGTAGCTCAGTCTGGCAGAGCGTCCGCTTTGGGCGCGGAAGGACGCCGGTTCAAATCCGGTCACTCCGACCACGAGGCCTGGTTGTCGCAATGCCTGCGACAGGCGTCCGGCAAAATTCCCGGGCGCAACAGGGGAGAAGAGCATGAGCGGCATCCTTTTTGACTACTTCGATGGCTATCTGCGGGTGGTTTTCCATCCGGTGGAGTATGGAATGGTGCCGTTCGATTTGATCATGCACGGTGATGTGAGGACGGAAACGCCATGCGATGACCACTACAACAAGGGCGCTCCCGTGATCCATGCGCAGGACGATGTCGCCGTACGCGTGTGGATAAGCTCAGCGCTGGGTGGGTTTGGCGGTCTTGTCCGCTGGCTCGAGGCCGTGACCTGCGGTGTGCAGGAGTGCGCTTTCACGTGGGATGGCGAGGGTCCGGATGCTGAGCTCCGTTGGCATGATGCGTGGGATTCCGGTCTGCTCAAAGTCACGTGGACCGAGGATGATTTCGTGCACAAGCTGCGTCTGGACAAGGCGCAGATGGTACGCGCGTTCTACGAGTCCTTTCGCGACTACGTCGAATCGGACGCTTACTCCCCCCTGGATTACGAGGAACTCGACGCCGGTGAGACATTCGCATTGGTGTTGGAAGAACGTGATCTGGATGCGCTGGCAGATCACCTGACCGCTCTTTGTCGAGACGCTGCGGAGTCGCTGGTCGACGAAATGTTGGACTTTGCCTATGACACTGCGGCGGGCTACCCGCGTCGCGCCAGCCTTGCCACGTTCAAGCAACGTGCCGAAGGGCGCGTAATCGAGCCTCCGGCTGAGCACCGGTGGATCGTGCAAGAGTGGGATCAACTGGATTTCGCACAGCGAAGGCGCGACATCGTCGAAAAGATCTTCAAAGGCGGGACGGGCATCGCCTACGGCGAAAAGCTCCGAAGCATGCGTTCGCCGCTGATCGAGAAATGGTTGAGCGAGCACACGCAAGCGCAAGGGACGGTGTCGCGGGCATGATGCATGTGTCGCTCATTTCCGGCGGGCAAACCGGCGCCGATCGGGCTGCGTTGGATTTTGCGATCGCACGCGGTATTGCACACGATGGCTGGTGCCCGAGAGGGCGTCGGGCAGAGGACGGGCCGCTGAACCCGAGATACCAGCTGACGGAAACAGAAGGCGAGGGCTACCGCGCGCGCGGTTCGGAATGTGCGTGACAGTGACGCCACGTTGATCTTGAATCTGGGCGAATTGGAAGGCGGCAGCCTGGAGACGCTGCGTATCGCAGAACGACGCCACAAGCCGATTCGCGTGGTGCAGCTTGATGCGCCGCCCACGCAGGTGGACCTTGAAGCATTGCGCGAATGGATGCGGGTCAATGCCGTAGTGCGGCTGAACGTGGCCGGGCCTCGCGAGAGCAAGCGGCCGGGCGCCTATCAGGCCGCACTGTTGCTGCTCGAACGCTTGTTTTCGGAATAGTCGTGACTCCTGTGACGGGGATGTGGCGGCCTCGCCACCATTCCATCATGCAGGCTTGCGTTTCAGCGGTACGACGGCTCCCTCGTCACGCAGGACGTCGAGATAGTCCGCCCACGTCTGCATAACCTCGCGCCGCTTGTCGTCGAATGTGGTGCGGTCGTATGCCTTCTGCACTTCGCCGCGCTTCGCGTGCGCGAGCTGTGCTTCCAGCACGTCCATGTCGACCGCGAGGCGCTCACGTGCCATGGTGCGCAACATGGCGCGAAAGCCGTGCGTGGCGTGGCGATCCTGGAAGCCGATGCGGCGCAAGGCACCACAGGAGCGCGCCTGATACGGCGCGGAGCAGGTAGAGGCCGTTGCCATCCCAAAGTGGGAAGGCGGTTGGGTTGGCCTTGCGGATCCGTGAGTCGGTCAGTTCTTTTGCCGGGCGTGGCATGGTGCAGCCTCGCAGGGTGGTCTTGAGCCATTCTCCCTGCGGAGTGGATATTTTCCGTCTCCCTACCTGTATCCCTGCGGGGCGCCCCAGCATGCTGCGCCAGCCAACGCCGGGCAACAAAAAACCCCGCCGGAGCGGGGTTTGATGCGCGTCTTGCTGGTAAGTCAAAACGCTGTGTTGGTGCCCAGGAGAAGACTCGAACTTCCACGGAGTTGCCCCCGCCAGCACCTGAAGCTGGTGCGTCTACCAATTCCGCCACCTGGGCATGTTGCACCCCGCGGCGCCAAGCGCTGCGGAGCCGCGTAAGATAGGGACAGGCCGCGCACTTGTCAATCGGGCAGGGTGCGGTCATCCCGTATTTCGACAAGGATTCTTGTGACCACCAGGAAGCGAAGCAAACCGCAGGCGGGCGACCGCCGGCGGCCCGATCCGCACGCCGGGCGCGAAGCCGAGCGCTACGCCCGCCCGATTCCCAGCCGTGAGGCGATCCTGGCCATGCTGGCCGAGTCCGGCCAGTTGATGAAGGCCGCTGCCGTGGCCGCGGCGCTGGGGCTGGAGGATGAACAGGACCTGGAAGCGCTGGACAAGCGGCTGGCGGCGATGGTGCGCGATGGCCAACTGCTGAAGAACCGCCGCGACGGCTTTGGCGTCGCCAGCCGGCTCGATCTGATCGCGGGCGAGGTGCTGGCCAACTCCGATGGCTACGGTTTCCTGCGCCCCGACGAGGGCGGCGACG
>DASSXP010000174.1:0-4436 GCA_035703755.1 Rhodanobacteraceae bacterium
TCCCAGTAGATTTCCGATTGCGTGCCGAAGCGGTTGTCCGGCAGCTCCTTCAGCGAGACGAAGAACGCCGCCTGCTGCGAACCCGGCTGGCCGCCGAACTTGAAGCGCTCCCAGCTCTGCTTGACCAGCGCATCGACGAAACCGCCGCCAGTGAAGATCGAGGTCGAGTTGAGGTCGTCCGATTTCCACTCGTAGCCGCCCGGCTCGGCGGCGAAGCCGGTGATCTTGCCGTCCTGGAACAGCAGCAACCCGTAGCCTTCGGGCACGACGATCTTCGAACCGTTGGTGATGATGTTCGACGAACCGTGCGTGTTCGAACCGCGCCCGGCATTGCTGCCCTGAGGCACCGCCGCGAACAGCGCCGCCGTCGACGGCAGGCCGTCGGGAATCGTGTAGAAATCCTTCCACTGATCAGCCAGCGCACCACCGACCGACCCCGTCACCGCCTGAACAAGACCCATGACTTTTCCCCTGGATTCGTGGCCGGGCAAGACACCCGCCATGCCGCCGAACTATACCCCGCAAGGCGGGCCGCGCGAACCGCCAGGGCGGGAGGGCGGCTTGCCGGCCCCGGCCGCTACGTCCCGATTTTCTTTTGCGCTATTCTCGAACGGATTCCGGGGGGGAATGGATGACCATGGAACGCTGGCCGATCGTCGCCGCCATCACCTGCGTTGCCGCTACGACGGCAGCAGGAAAGATGCTCGAGTGCCATCACGTGCTTGTCGACCGCGACAGGCCTGCCCTGCGAATCCGTCCGCCATCACCGGCCGTTTCGCTGGCATCTAGGCCGCGGACCTTGCAGCTTCATCACCTTTCATTTCGATCCCCTCGCACGAGGCGTGAACGAACACGGCGATCGCAGGTGACAGGTGCCCCGATTCCAGGTTCCGTACCGCGTAATGCCGCGGGAACGGGAAGGAATTCGCCTTTACGCAAGTGACAGAAGCATCCGACCCGGGACCGGTTCTCCGGTTCCTCTTTCGATAAGCCACCAAGGGAGTTGATGGGCATGCCTTCACAACAGGTCATCGACACACTGCTTGCCACCTATGGCTGGAACGGGAAGCCGGCCGACCATATCGTTAACATGCCGGGCCACCCGCTGGCCGGCATTGCCAACAAACTCACGCTCTGGCAGAACCTGAATGCCAATTTGTGGAGTTACGCGCGGGCCAACAACTGGGTCTGGATCGATACGGCCGGCAACAACGGCTCGACCTCGCATAGCGGGCCGATCGCCCCGGGCAAACCCGCAGCCATACCCGGAGCCGGCACCGGCGGCATACCGTTGCTGGACGGTACCAATCTGGCGAAGTCCTGCAATTGCGGCATCTTCAATACCGTGGCGCGGCAGCTCGCCTGGCACATCCTTGGGTTCAAGGATAACGAGGTGTTGAATGCCTCCACCGACAAGACCTTTGTCACGCTTCCCGGATCATCCACGTTCGACGCGGCGTGGACAGGCAATGTCCGCACGGTGACGCAGGACTTCGGGGTGATCCAGGCGCTGAAATTCACCAATCACTCCTTCAGCAAGGGACCCGACGGCAATTTCACCGATGCCACTTGCAACGTCCCCAGCTTCGCCAACAAGACGGACATCATGTGGTTTGACCTGAAGAAGGCCAAGAGCACCTTGCTGGTCGACGGCCCCGGGCACGCCGGCTGGCTGGTGGTGGACACGGTCTACAGTCATCACGGTAATCTGCCGGCCGGCGGCCCACCTTACTATCTGATTGCCGCCGCGCAGTTGAATGCAAAGAAGGGACTGTTCCCACTGGGAGGCCCCGGGCTGACACAGGCGGCGATCAACGCCGTGCCCGATCAATGCGCCACCTGCATCGCATGGCCGAACTGGTGGTTGCTGAGCGCCAACGATCTCCCCGTCGAATTCAAGAACTGGGCCCGCTACTTCCTGCCGATACCGGGATACAGCTCGGGGTACTAGGGGCGACATCGATGACAATTCCGGACCACCCCGAATGAAAACGGCGCCGTATTGCTACGGCGCCGTTGCAGTTCCAGATTGGCCTTCGCCGGAATGACGAGCTTCAGAGTGCCTCGAAGATTCCCGCCGCGCCCATGCCGGTGCCGATGCACATGGTCACCATGCCGTACTTCTGCTTGCGCCGACGCATGCCGTGCACCAGCGTGGCGATGCGCACCGCGCCAGTGGCGCCCAGCGGATGGCCGAGCGCGATCGCGCCGCCCAGCGGGTTGACCTTGGTCGGATCGAGCTTCAGATCGCCCATCACGGCCAACGCCTGTGCAGCAAACGCTTCGTTGAGTTCGATCCAGTCGAGCTGATCCTGGCTGATGCCGGTTTGCGCGAGGGCTTTCGGGATCGCTTCCTTCGGGCCGATGCCCATGACTTCGGGCGGTACGCCGGCGACGGAAAAACCGACGAAGCGGGCCAGCGGCTGCAGGTTGTATTCCTTGATGGCCTTTTCGCTGGCGAGCATCACGGCGCCGGCGCCGTCGGACATCTGGCTGGAGTTGCCGGCGGTGACGGTACCTCCGAACTGGCCGTTGCGGAACACGGTCTTCAGCTTGGCCAGCACTTCCATCGTGGTGCCGGCGCGCGGACCTTCATCCATGCTGATGCTACGGCTGTCGGTGACGATCTGGCGGGTGGCTAGGTTGGGGTAGTGGTCGTCCAGCGCGAACGGGCTGATCTCGTCGTCGAATTCGCCGGCGGCCTGGGCGGCCAGTGCGCGGCGGTGGCTTTCGACCGAGAACGCATCCTGCTGCTCGCGGCTGACTTTCCACTGCTTGGCGACGTTTTCCGCGGTGATGCCCATGCCGTAGGCGATGCCGATGTTCTCGTCCTGGAAGATCGCAGGGTTCATCGCGATCTTGTGGCCCATCATCGGCACCATGCTCATGCTTTCGGTGCCGCCGGCGAGCATCAGGTCGTCCAGGCCCAGGCGGATGCGGTCGGCGGCCATCGCCACGGCCTGCAGGCCGGACGAGCAGAAGCGGTTGATGGTGACGCCGGGCACGGTGTGGGGGAGGCCAGCCAGCAGCACGCCGATGCGTGCCACGTTCATGCCTTGCTCGGCCTCGGGCATGGCGCAGCCGATGATGGCGTCGCCGATGCGGTGCGGGTCGATGCCGGGGTATTGCGCCATCACGCTGCGGATCACATGGGCGAGCATGTCGTCCGGGCGGGTGTTGCGGAATACGCCGCGCGGCGCCTTGCCGACCGGGGTGCGGGTGGCGGCGACGATGTAGGCGTCCTGGATTTGCTTGGTCATGGTTCGGATCTCAATGGAGTGGGAACGGGGAACCGGGAACGGGGAACGTGCAGATGGCGCTTTGCTTGTGGCTGCCTGGTCTGATGTTGCGTTCTCGTACCCTCCAATCAAAAGTGGCCGGGATCAGGTTCGGGGCAGGGCGTAAAGGACAAGCTTGCGACAGCCTTGACGTTCCCTGTTCCCCGTTCCCTGTTCCCGATTTCAATTCCTCAATGGCTTGCCGGTCATCATCGTGTGCGCAATGCGGGCCTGGGTTTTCTCGGTCTTGGCCAGCTCCACGAAGTGCTTGCGCTCCAGCGCCAGCAGCCATTCCTCGTCGACCGTCGAGCCGCGTTCGATCACGCCGCCGCACAAGGTGTCGGCGATGCGCGTGGCGATCTCGATGTCGTGCGGCGAGGCGAAATAGCCGGCCTGCAGGTTCGCCAGCGAGGCCTTGAACGTGGCGGTGCCGACGTCGCCGGCGACCGGGATGGCGTTGGCGGGCAGCGGCGGGCGGCAGCCGCTCTCGGCCAGCGCGTTGGCGACCTGCTTGGCCACGTAGAGCAGCTCGTAGGCGTTGAACACGACCACGTCGCTGTCGCGCAGCAGGCCCAGGTTCTTCGCCTCGAATGCGCTGGCGGACACCTTGGCCATCGCCACTGTCTCGAACACCTTCTTCAATTCCTCGAACGGATCGGCCGGGTTCGCTTTCGCTGCGCGCACGGCAAGCTCATGCAGACCACCACCGGCGGGTAGCAGGCCGACGCCGGCCTCGACCAGGCCGATGTAGCTTTCGAGTGCTGCGACAGTCCGGGCGGAATGCATCTGGAATTCGCAGCCGCCACCGAAGGCCATGCCGCGCACGGCGGAGACCACCGGTACCAGCGCGTGCTTGATTGCCATGCTGGTGCGCTGGAAGTTGGCGACCATGTGCTCGAAGTCGTCGAACTTGCCGTCCTTCAGCAGGCCCAGCGCGCCCTTCAGGTCGGCACCGGCGGAGAACGGTTCGCCGGTCTGCCAGATCACCACCGCCTTGAGCTTTTCCTCGGCCAGCTTGATCGCGTGCTGGATGCCGTCGAGCACGTGATCGTTGACGGTGTTCATCTTGGTCTTGAACGAGATGATGCCGATGCCGTCGTCGCCCAGCGTCCACAGGCGCACGCCGTCGTTCTCCCACACGGTGCTGCCGGTGTCGAA
>DASSXP010000193.1:0-8300 GCA_035703755.1 Rhodanobacteraceae bacterium
AGCCCTCTTCACGGTTATCGTCCGCAAAGCCTACCAATGCCGCGCTGTAGCTGGGGTGAATTTCAACGGCCTGTTAACGATGCGTATAACCCACCAGTCCCTTCATCAAAGTGGGTAACGGTTCCCACCAGCTCAACAACATCAGAAATATACTGGACAAAGGGCGACCAGAAACTAGCGGTTGGTGATGGAGATGGAGTTGATCCATTAAGCAACTGGAGAGCACAAGGGATAAGTTACTTGGGAGAAGAGTTCAGAATAAAATCGAGCTGTCTTATCGGCAGAGATTTTATCTGTCAGGACGCCTTTACTCAATACAATGTGAATACAACAACTCTATTGGTGACAAAATATCGCTACCCATTTCACCTCACTAGAGCGATTATCGAGTATAATGGCCTAAGTATTGATATCACCAATGAAATAGCCTGTGATGGAAATAACGGCATTCCGTACGCATTGCAGCAGATTCCGACTATGCCGTATATCCTCAAAGTCTGGGCACAATATGATTTCGGCCAGCATCGACCTTTCTATTGGCAAGTTAGGTACCAACCACCAGCCCAGCGCATGAATACTTGCTGGCGCGGCGCGGGCGCATCAACGCGCAGCGCTATTGCGAATAGCGAAGCATGGTGGGATCGCACGTGGACTAGCGGAAGTGGCGCACTTGGCGCGGACGGGAAACCAAACGGCGAGGGCGTCACCTATGATCCTACATCGTATCGAGGCAAGAGCGCAGGGTGGGTATGGTCGAATGAGGGCAGTCCTGGATGGGACCCATGTTTGGAATCCACTTGGACATGGTGAACCGTTAATCAAAAGTCAGTAGCGTTCGCAGCTCTCGGAAAAATCGGAAAATTAGATCTGCGGGCCGCGAGAAACGGCACCGGGTCGCTTTCGCACTCCACTGAATTGAGGATGGCCGCTGAAGGCGGCCATCCTCATCGCAACAACTACAACCAATCCAAACGGCGGACTACTTCCTTGCGTAAATGGTACCAACGAAGCCGAGATAGCCTTTTTCGGGGTCCCAGTTATCCACCAGATACGCATCGCGAAATCCCGCCCGGCGAATCTGATCCAGCAAGTCCCATCCAAAGGCATGGAATGCCAAACAGCCCGCATCTTCTGTGGGGTCGCCGTGGTACTCCGGAGGCATCAGGTGCTCGATGCCATCGTTAGTCAGCCGAGCACGCAGCAATGTCTCTGGCGAGTTTTCGATGAAGGGCACACTAATCACCAGCACACCCTGATCGCGAAGCACGCGATGAAACTCCAGCAACGCCAGACTGTAGTTGGGCACATGCTCCAGAACTTCCATCGTCAAGATGGCGTCCTGTGATTCATCCGTAAGCTGTAATTGTGTGACATCCTCGTGGCGTAGGCGCATGCCGCCGTCTTGCGTCAAGCGGGTCAAGTAGCTCTGCAATCGCTCGCGCTTTTTCGGGTCATCCCCGACAAACTCACTGCCAATCGCATGCGGAAAGATTTCTCTGACCCGGGCATACGCGATCGTCGCCTGCTCCGTCATATACAGCACCGGCTCCCGTTTTTCTGCCAGCAAAGCTCGCAGCAATTCTTCACAAAACCGCACACGCCCGATCAACCCGCACTGGGGACAGGTCGTGCTTTCCCGCCAATTGGGCTCATCCGCAGAAGTCGGCCCCCATGCTACCACCGCATCAACACGCGCTTGACAGTGCGTACAAAAGATACGGAGACTGCCAGGAAACTCTATTTGGGCTATCTCCGTTTCACGGCAGCGGCGTTGTGCCCATTCAAGCAAGGGGGTGCCCGCAGCATATTCCTGCCATGAAGCAAAACGGCCAAAACCGGCGCGGGAAGATGCTGTCCAAGTTGCATCACTCATACAATCAACCCTTGGCAATAGTTCGGAAGATCATTGATCGACATGGACTCGTCCCTGAATGCACCTCTCATTAAAGAGTCACTCCAGGGAGCCCCATTGACACCCACCGGGCAACGACGTTCGGCAGCATGCAGGGCAGACACTTTATCAGCACCGCTGACTCAACACGAAGCGGCGCGACCACTGCGAGTACGTGAAACGGGTCAATCCCAGCGGCAACGGCCTGGCTGCTGCCGCTGATCGAGGCGGATTTGTGCCACCGCCCCTTACACGTACAAGCCGTGCAACAGCCGTGTGATGGCGTAGGCGACCAGGGCGGTGATGGGCAGGGTCAGGATCCACGACCACACCATGCGCTCGACGATGGTCCAGCGGATCGCATTGAAGCGCTTGGCGGCGCCCACGCCCATGATGGCGCAGGAGACGTTGTGGGTAGTCGATACCGGCAGGCCCATTTGCGAGCAGGCCAGGATCACCGCTGCGGCGCTGGTCTCGGCGGCAAAACCGTTGATCGGATGCAGCTTGACCATCTTGTGGCCCAGCGTCTTGATGATGCGCCAGCCGCCGCCGGCGGTGCCGGCTGCCATCACCAGCGCGCACAGCACCTTGATCCACACCGGGATGTCGAAGCCGCCGCCCGGATCGCCGGCAATGCGCAGAAAACCGAGCCAGTCCGGGATGTCGTTGAGGTGGCCGGAACTGGTGGCGCCCACCAGCGCCAGCGCGATGATGCCCATGGTTTTCTGCGCATCGTTCAGGCCATGCGACACGCCCATCGCGGCGGCCGAGGCCAGTTGCGCCTTGCCGAAAAAGGCGTTGGCGAACGGCGTGCGGCCGAGCCGCCGCAGCCAGCCCTTGCGGTCGGCGAACCACGCCAGCAAGGCATACAAGCCGCCCATCACGATGAAGGCAATGGCAAAACCGAGCAGCGGCGACACCACCATCGGCACGATGACCTTGGGAATCACGCCCTTGCCGGCCCACCAGTGTGCGCTGTCCTGGGCCCAGATGATGGCGTCCATGTTGTTGCCGGCCACCGCCACGGCAGCGCCGCAGAGGCCGCCGACCAGGGCGTGACTGGAACTCGACGGCAGCCCCAGCCACCAGGTGATGAGGTTCCACACCGTGGCCGCCAGCAGCGCGCCGATCATCAGTTCAGCGCCGGTGCCGGCGAGGTTGGTGTCGATCAGGCCCGAGGCGATGGTCTTGGCCACCGCAGTGCCCCACAAGGCACCCAGCAGATTGGTAACGGCGGCCAGCATCACTGCCTTGCCCGGCGTCAGCACCTTGGTGGCGACCACCGTGGCGATGGAGTTGGCGGTGTCGTGAAAACCGTTGATGTAGTTGAAGGCCAGGGCGATGAAGATCACCACCAGCACCATGCCAAGGGTCATGCGGCGGCCCTCAGGAGTTCTTGAGGACGATGCCGTAGACGACGTTGCCGACGTCGCGGCACTTGTCGATGGCCTTCTCAATCAGCTCGAAAAGGTCTTTCGCCAACATCGTTCGCATGACATCGGTGCTCTCCAGATAAAACGCCCGATACGGTTCCAGCAGCAGGCGGTCGGCTTCGGCCTCGATGGCTTGCAAGCGGTCCTGAATCTTCTTCATGCGGCTCAGATGCAGGCCGTGGCGCAACTCGCCGACCATTTCCGCCACCGCATCGGTGGCACTGACCAGCAGACCGGAGCGCTGACTGAAGTTGATGTCACCCAGCCGCTCGTGCGCCAGCACGTAGCGCTCGGCGAACTTCTGGATCGTCTTCGGCACTTTGTACAGGGCCGAGGACAGCTCCTCGATATCCTCGCGGTCGAGCGCGGTGACGAAGGTATTGACCAGCTCTTCGCTGATCGCGGCGGCGATTTCCTTCTCGCGCTGGTGCGAGGCGGAAAACGCCGGCAAACCCTTGGCCTCTTTGCCGGTGACCATGTCATTGAGGGCACGGGCGCTGATGCAGGCTTGCTCGGCGCTTTGTTCCAGCAGGCCGTAGAACTTGTCGCCTTTGCCGAAGATCGTCTGCAATGAGAACATGGCTTGTCCTTGTCGGTGT
This sequence comes from Rhodanobacteraceae bacterium, assembly GCA_035703755.1. Classification (GTDB taxonomy): domain Bacteria; phylum Pseudomonadota; class Gammaproteobacteria; order Xanthomonadales; family Rhodanobacteraceae; genus DASSBG01. The sequence goes on from DASSXP010000193.1 coordinate 3,924, forward strand.
GTTACCACCGACGGACGCCACGCCCGCCGTTGGAATCGCACTATGTTACACAAGCCGCCCGCCCGATGGCAGTTCTTGCCGGAATTGGCGCCATGAGCGCCGCGGCCGCCGCCAGCTTCGATCTGACCCTGAACCCGGTCGGCTGGCTGGCGCTGGCGGTGTTCATCCTCGCCTACCTCGCGGTGGTGCTGGAGCAGCGCCTGCAACTGGCCAAGTCCAAACCGGTGATGCTGGGCGCGGCGCTGATCTGGGGGCTGCTTGCCTGGCACGCCGGCAATCTGGGCGTCACTTCGGTGGCCCGCGAGGCGTTCGAGGAGATGTTCCTCGATTTCGCCGAATTGTTCTTTTTCCTCGTGGTGGCGATGACCTACGTCACCGCGATGGGCGAGCGCAACGTGTTCGAGGCACTGCGCGGGGTGTTGATGCGCCGCCGCCTGGGCTACCGCGCGCTGTTCTGGCTGACCGGCCTGATCGCCTTCTTTCTGTCCGCGCTGCTGGACAACCTGACCACGGCGCTGGTGATGTCGGCGGTGATCCTGGCGGTCGGCGGCGGCGAGCGGCGCTTCGTCATCCCGGCTTTCATCAATCTGGTGGTAGCGGCCAACGCGGGGGGCGCCTGGAGCGCCTTTGGCGACATCACCACGCTGATGGTATGGCAGGCGCACCGGGTCGAGTTTTTCGAGTTTTTCCGCCTGTTCGTGCCGTCGCTGGTGACCTGGCTGGTGCCGGCGGCGGCGATGCATTTCGCCATGCCGCGCGGGCGACCGGCGGGTTCTGGCATGGCGGCACGGATCAAACAGGGCGGCATCGGCATTTGCGTCAGTTTTGCGCTGACCATCGCCATCACCATCGTCGGCAAGCAGTGGCTGGGGATGCCGCCGGTGTACGGCATGCTGACCGGCCTCGCCCTGCTCAATCTGTTGGCCACAAATATCGACCGTCGCCAACGGCGCTATGCGCTGGCGCAAGGCGTCGAGGAGCAGCCCTATTCGATTTTCCGCATCATCGCCAACGCCGAGTGGGATACCTTGCTGTTTTTCTACGGCGTGCTCGGCTGTGTCGGCGGACTGGCGGCGATGGGCTTTCTGTCGCTGGCCTCCGGCGCACTGTACGGCAACCTCGGTTACACCGCGGCCAACACCGTTCTCGGCCTGCTGTCGGCGGTGATCGACAACATCCCGATCATGTTCGCGGTGCTGAAGATGGCGCCGTCGATGGACCACGGCCAGTGGTTGCTGGTTACCCTCACCGCTGGCGTCGGCGGCAGCCTGCTGTCGGTCGGCTCGGCCGCCGGGGTGGCCCTGATGGGCGCTTCGCGCGGCCTCTACACCTTCAACTCGCACCTCAAGTGGAGCTGGGCCATTCTGCTTGGCTATGCCGCCGGCATTGCCACCCACCTGCTGATCAACGGCCAGCATTTCACTGCCGGCGCGGCGGGGCTGACGCCATGATCAAGGCCACACTGATAAAGTCGCGCAATCACCACTCTATCCGCGTTGCCTTGCCGTACACTGGCGCCAATGACTCGGGGACCCAACCTTGATACTGCCTGAATTGGGGCTGGTGCTGCTGCTGGCGCTGGCCAACGGTTTTTTTGCCCTGTCCGAAATCGCGATCATCGCCTCGCGCAAAAGCCGCCTGCAACAGATGGGTGCGAACAGCGCGCGGGCGCGCACCGCACTCAAGCTGGTGACTCACCCGGAGAGCATCCTGTCCACGGTGCAGGTCGGCATCACCTTGATCAGCATCGTTACCGGTATCGCCACCGGCGCCAGCATCGGCACCGACCTCGGCCACTGGCTGAGCGGCCTCGGCTGGCCGGCACTGGCACATTACGCGCTGCCGCTCGGCATGTTCCTCAGTGTGGCGGCGATTACCTTCATCAACATCGTGGTTGGCGAGTTGGTGCCCAAACGCGCCGCGCTGCTGGCACCGGAGCGCATCGCCACCCAGGTGGCCGTGCCGATGCTGCTGCTGTCGCGCGCGGTGACACCCTTCGTGTGGGTTTTGAACCAGGTCAGCAGCGCCTTGCTGCGGCTGTTCGGCATGGCGCGGGTCTCGCCCGGCGTGGTCAGCGAAGAGGAAATCCGCATGCTGGTGGCCGAGAGCGCCGAACAAGGCGTGCTGGATGCCGACGAGCGCAACATGGTCAACCGCGTGCTGCGGTTGGGCGACCGCAGTGTCGACAGCCTGATGACACCGCGCACCCGCATCGCCTGGCTCGACAGCACCGCCGAGCCGGCGCAAAACCTGGCCGTGCTGCGGCAAACACCGTACGCGCGCTACCCGGTAATCCACGGCGATGAGAAGGAAATCATCGGCATCGTGGAGGTCAAGCGCCTGCTCGACTTCCTCGGCCGGCCACGGCAGGAGTTGGACCTGTTCCGCCATCTGGCCAAGCCGCTGTACGTACCCGCCACCGCCCGCGCGATGGATTTGCTGGACGAGTTCCGCGAGGCAGAAACCTCGATGGCGCTGGTGGTCGACGAATACGGCGACATCGAAGGACTGGTGACCTTGAACGACTTGCTCGGCACGGTGGTCGGGCGCGGCCTCGCCACCACCCCCGGCGCCACCGACAGCGAGGCACCGGTGGTGCAGCGCGACGATGGCAGCTATCTGGTCGACGGCTCGCTGTCCAGCGACGATCTGCGCGAGCTGTTGGCGCTTACCACCTTGCCAAACGAAGACGAACACGATTTTCGCACCGTTGCCGGCCTGATGATGGCCGAGTTCGGCCACATCCCCGGCCCCGGCGAGCACTTTACCTGGCGTGACCTGCGCTTCGAAGTGATGGATCTCGACGGCGCCCGTATCGACAAGGTGCTGGTGTCGCGCCTCGTCGCCAGTGAGGACGATGGCAGCGGCTGAGCCCGTCCTGTCACCCGGCACAAAGCACAGCGGAATCACGTGCCCCCTCTTCGCCCATCGCCCGCCGTGGACCCGCGTCTGCGCTGCGCGCGGAATGGCGGGCTTTTTCAGACCGCCACCGTCGCAGATTCTGCGACACGGACGGGTTGATATAGTCGCCCATCGCCTCCACCTGAAACCCGCCGGCGCAACCGTCCCGGCGTACCCGGATTTCACTTTCATGGCCGACATCCGCATCCGCGGCGCCCGCACCCACAATCTCAAGAACATCGACCTCGACCTGCCGCGCGATCGCCTGATCGTCATCACCGGGCTGTCCGGTTCGGGCAAGTCCTCGCTGGCCTTCGACACCATCTACGCCGAAGGTCAGCGCCGCTACGTCGAATCGCTGTCGTCCTACGCGCGGCAATTTCTGTCGATGATGGAGAAGCCCGATGTCGACCACATCGAAGGCCTGTCGCCGGCCATCTCGATCGAACAGAAATCGACCTCGCACAATCCGCGCTCGACCGTCGGCACCATCACCGAAGTGCACGACTATCTGCGCCTGCTGTTCGCCCGCGTTGGCACACCGCGCTGCCCCGAGCACGGCACGCCACTGGAAGCGCAAACCGTCAGCCAGATGGTGGACGCCACGCTGGCCTTGCCTGCCGCCGCGCGCTGGATGCTGCTGGCACCGGTAATCCGCGAACGCAAGGGCGAACACGTACAAGTGTTCGAACAATTGCGCGCGCAGGGTTTCGTGCGCGCGCGCGTCGATGGCGTGGTGCACGAACTCGACGCGGTGCCGCCGCTGGAGCTGCGCAAAAAGCACAGCATCGACGTGGTGATCGACCGCTTCCGTCCGCGCGCGGACATCAAGCAGCGTCTGGCCGAGAGTTTCGAGACCGCGCTGCGGCTCGGCGAAGGCCTGGCCATCGTCGCCAACCTCGACGATCCGTCCGCACCCGAGCAGCTGTATTCGTCGCGCTACGCCTGCCCGATCTGCGACTACTCGCTGCCGGAGCTCGAACCGCGGCTGTTCTCGTTCAACTCGCCGGTGGGCGCCTGCCCCGCCTGCGACGGCCTCGGCGTGACCCAGGTGTTCGATCCGGCACGGGTGGTCGGCCACCCCGACCGCTCGCTCGCCGATGGCGCGATCCGCAGTTGGGACCGGCGCAACCCTTACTATTTCCAGATGATCCGCTCGCTGGCCAAGCACTACGCCTTCGACGTCGAGACTCCGTGGCAGAAACTGCCCAAGGCGGTGCGCGAAGCGGTGTTGTTCGGCTCCGGCGAGGAACTGGTCGCGTTCCGCTACACGCCCGCCAACGGCAGTGGCGCGATCACCCGCAAGCACCGCTTCGAAGGCATCGTGCCCAACCTCGAACGGCGCTACAAGGAAACCGACTCCAACGCGGTGCGCGAGGAGCTCGCGCGCTACATCGCCGAGAGGCCCTGCCCCGATTGCGGTGGCGAGCGGCTCAATCGCAGCGCACGCCACGTGTTCGTGGCCGAGCGCAATCT
>DASSXP010000292.1:0-2894 GCA_035703755.1 Rhodanobacteraceae bacterium
GAGGCCCCGCATCGGCGGAGCAGCACCTCGTGAGGTGACGGTATGGCAGGCTCCCTTGGCACGACATTGGCGGGTTGTGCATTGACCATGCTCATCGGCATGTCGACCGCGCAAGCGGCCGGTGGTCGCATCGTCTTTTCCGGCGCGGTGGTCGAGTCAACCTGCGCCACCGAGGGCGCCCCCATCAATTCCGGTTCGCGAGGCGGGGATGCGTCCCTGCAACGGCGCATGAGCTGCGGCCGCACCGCCACCGATCCCGGCCGTTCCTACTCGCGTATGGTGATCAGCCTGGCCGAAGCGGATCTGGCGCACGATCGGCTGCTCGGCTATTTCGCCAGCTATGCCCCTGTCGCCGACGACGGCAAGGTCGCGGCAAAGGTTGTCGTTCACACCTACGACTGAGCCTGGCCGGGGTTCGCACCCCGCTACTGATAGAAAATGTCGAAGGTCACGGTGGCCTTGACGTTGCCGCCGGAGACGGTTGGCGCGGTCTGGAAATATTGCGCGAAGTAAGGGATCGAAGTGGTGGCGTTCGGCGGAGTGACCACGGTCTGGCTTTCGAAAACCACCGCGTTCGAGTTGCCGTCGAGAATCTGCACGCCTACGCCCTGCGCATACCCTGCGCCGACGGTCGGCGCGACCACGCCGGCGTGGCTGTCCGGGACCGCGGTATGCATGGTGATCTTCTTCACCGCGGTGCCCGTGGGGCATGACAGCTGGATCTGGAAAGGCTTCTTGCCCGAAATCGACCCGACGCCGGTGAATGCGCTGCTGGATACGGTGGACAGGATGACGTTGATCGGATCGGTGACGATCGTGCAGCTTGGTGTCGTGAAGGTGATGGAGTTGCCAAGCCTGAAGGTTTCCGGAATCAGCGTGCCCCACTGCCAGTCGGCCAGCTTGCCACTTGCCAGGACGCTGCCGGAAGTGATCGCGCCGGTCTTGACCAGTTCAATGCCGGAGCTCACGCTGAATGTCGAGGATGAAAGGGATTCGGTGTTGAGTGGGTAGCGCGTCAGGTAGGCAGTTGGATGCGTCAGCCGGTAGCCGACACCCGGGATGCCGGTCTCGTAAGTGGTGTTGTCCAGGTAGCTGCCGCGGTAGTTGACGACGCCGTACGTCACGTTTTCCGCGCGTTGAATCCAGTAGTTGAAAATATAGTACCCGCACTCGACCACCGGCGGATTGGCGGGATTCGCCTGCACCGAAGTGGCAAGCACCGTTCCGTCGGGGGTATTCGCCGGAACCGAGATGGTCGCAGGAAGGCTGAAGGTGACCGAGGTATTGCCGCCTGAGTCGTAGCGGCACTCGGCGCGGACTCCCAGCGGTACCAGCGCCAGCAGCAACAGCGTCATCCATAGTCGGGCGGCGCGCATCATGTTCCACTCCTGGCGACCTGCGCCGTGGCATGGGTCTGTTCGCAGGTGGCATCGATCTGTTCGATGGCGCCGATTCCGCGCTTGCCCTTTTCGCGGGTTTTCAGCTGGTACGGGAGCGAGCACGTCCGGGTGACATCCTGGTCCTGCCATTGCACGCTCAGGCGCCCGGCTTCGCGGGAGGTGCGCATCATGATGCGTCCGGCCTGGCCGACCACGCCGATCGTCTGGTTCTGGTCGTCGGTCACTTCGGCGCCGAACGGCAGTGTCTTGCCGTCGGCGAGGTGCGCCTGGATCAGCACGAAGCGCCCGCTCTCGCTCTTGAACTTCACCATCACCACGGCCCCGGCGCGCGGCACCACCTGCGCACTGGTGTTGTCGAGCTGCACGTCCAGCGAGAGGCCGGTGGGGTCGATGTCGATGGTGTTGATGACGTAGGGGGTGACGTAGGGCACCAGCGCGTAGCCGGCATGGTTCACGCGCAGGCCGGCCGCATTGCCGATGCGTGCGCCGGCGGCATCCGGGGCCTGCACGATGGCCACGGTGTCGCCCAGGGATTGTCCGAAGGTGACGCCGCCCGGATGCGCGACGATGCCGCCGGCGACATTCAGCGACGACTGCGAATAGCCGCTGCCCGCACCGAAGCCGGCATTGAGCTGGGCATAAGAGCCGCGGTAGCCCGCGTTGATGCTGCCGGTGCTGCCCGTGGCGTCGTCGCCGCTGTCGTGCGAGGCGGTGGCTCCGTAGCTGAAGCGGTCGTCGACCCCGGCGGTGCCGCTGAGCGTAGCCTGCTCCTGCATGCCGCCGTTGCTGTCGCGGCTGAGCCCGCCGGTGAGGATGGGTGCGTGCGAGCCGTTGCCCAGCGGGATCGTGACATTGGCCATGTAGCGGTTATCGCTGCGCCCGAACGGGTCGCGCTCGCGGCTGGCCGAGACGTTGTAGCTCACCCGGCCGAACGAGTTGTTGTAGCCGACCTGGAATTGCGTGTCGGTGCTGTTGCGGTTCCAGTAGTCGCGTGCCGACCCGTTGACGTAGAGCGAGCCCCCGCGCAAACCCAGCCGCTGGCTGAGCGTGATGCTGAAATTGTTGCGTTGGCGATCCACGCCGGACGGGACCAGATAGTCGCGATAGTCGTCGCCGGCCAGCGCGGCCTGCTGCGCCGGCGTGAGCAGGTCCGACACCGGGACGCCGTTGATCGTCTGCGGGTAGACCGGGCGGCCGGACGCGAACACCGGCAGGCCGCGGCGCGCGTAGTCGCGCGCGCGCGCAGCGTCGCCCAGGGTGAGGTAGCCGCTGGTCGAATAGCGGTACGCGGCCACCGTCAGCGTGGTTCCGGTCTGTGCCATCGTCTTGCTGTAGCTCAGGCGCACGCTCTGGCCGGACATCGAGTCCATGCCCGGGATGCGTGTGTGCGCGGCGGTGACGTCCATGGCGAATGCACCGTAGCGCGTATTCAGCGCGCTGCCCAGCAGCACCGCGGCGTAGCCTTGCGAGCCCACCACGCCGGCGTAGCCGGTC
>DASSXP010000076.1:0-5732 GCA_035703755.1 Rhodanobacteraceae bacterium
TGCGCCGAATTCGAGACACATTGCGCCTGCATCTGCAGGCCGGGCTGAGCTACAACGAGATCGGTCGAACCCTCAAGATCTCCAAGAGCGTGGTGGGCAAATATGTCTCGCTGGCGCGTGTCGCCGGCGTGGACTGGGCCCTGGCCCAGACGCTCACCGATTGGGAACTGGAGGCTTTGCTGTACCGCCCGGCGGTGCCCAGGTCCAGCCACCAACTGGCGCCGGACTATGCACTCGTGCATCAGGAACTCAAGCGCGCCGGAGTCACCTTGCAGCTGTTGTGGGAGGAGTACGCCCGAGACAACGCGCAGGCCTACAAGTACACCAGTTTCTGCATCAAATACCGGGCCTTCGCCCAGGGCCTGAAACGCTCGATGCGCCAGGTCCACATTGGCGGCGAGAAACTGTTCGTGGACTACGCGGGGCAGACCGTGGCGCTGATCGATGCGCGCACCGGCGAGATCACGCCCGCGCAGATCTTCGTGGCCACGCTGGGCGCGTCCAATTACACCTACGCCTGTGCCACGGCGCACCAGCGTACCGCCGACTGGATCGGCGCGCAGGTGCGTGCACTCGAATTCTTCGGCGGTGTTCCGCGCTTGATTGTTCCCGACCAGGCCCGCGCATTGATCAAATACCCCGACCGCTACGACCCCGAGCCCAATCGGACCTACGAGGAATTTGCAACCCACTACGGGTGTGCGCTGCTGGCCGCGCGTCCGGCTCATCCGCGCGATAAACCCAAAGTCGAAGGCGCGGTCTTGTTGGTGGAGAGGTGGATTCTGGCGCGCCTGCGCAACCGCCAGTTCTTCAGCCTGGGCGAGCTCAACAGCGCGATCGCCAAGCTGATCATCGAGCTGAACCTGCGCCCGTTCAAGAAGCTGCCAGGGTGCAGGCGCAGCGCCTTCGATCAGCTCGATGCTCCGGCACTCAAACCGTTGCCCAGCACGCGCTACGAGATCAGCCGCTGGAAGAGCGCCAAGGTCAATATCGACTATCACGTCGAGTTCGACGCCCACTATTACAGCGTGCCCCACGCGCTGGTTGGCACCACAGTGGATCTGCGCGTGGCCGGCGTCAACTATCCTGGCCGCCCGGCGACAACTATCCTGGCCGGTGGAGGTGGGGGAGTTTTCTTGTAGTCAGGGTGGTTCTGGTGTCTTGTCTTGAGTCTCCTTTTCAATGGCTGTTTGGCAAGCGAAGCGCGTCAGGCCGTAGGCGAGCGTCGAGGAGCGGTGGGCAGGCCACGCACCCCGCAGGGGCTGTCCACAGGCCCCGTCCTGTGGGCAGGTGGCCTGTCCACGGCGGACGCGTTAATGTGCAATTGCGCACTTGGATGACCATCGAGTGATTGCCGTTGGCATCGTTACTGCGTAACAGCACCAAGGGGCAGACGAAGAAGTCCGTCATAGAACGCATCCTGTGCGCCAGGCGTCTTCGCCACCTGGTTCAGTGTGGCCCTTTGTGCCTCATCAAGGATCCGCTCGAGCATTTGCCTTTGCGTTACGCCGTAACACACTGCCAGCCGTTGCAAGGCATTTTTTGCGTAGATCGATACGACGGTGTTGAGCCGCATGCCTTGACCTTCGACATCTTGCAGGTGTCGCGCCCGATAAGCCGCTTGCCTGGTTGCATTGTTGGTCATGTTTGCTTTCCTTTGTTCGTTACGCAGTAACGATCTGCGCTGCCAGTTTGTGGGGGGTCGAGCCGTTGATCTTGTCAAGCGGCCACCGCTGTAGTTGTCGTTGCCTTGGCTTTGCGTGCGGGCGCCTTGGCGGCATGCGCGGCGCGGCGCCGATAGCTTTCGACATTCATTTCCAGAATCGTCGAGTGGTGCACCAACCGGTCCACGGCGGCCACCGTCATTGCAGCGTCCACGAACACCTGGTCCCATTGCGAGAACGGCGTGTTGGCGGTGATGGCGATGCTCTTGCGCTCGTAGCGCTCGCAGATCAGCTCGAACAACACGCTGGTCTCGGCCTGGTCGCGGCGAACGTAGCTCAGGTCGTCCAGAATCAGCAAATCGAATCGATCGAGCTTGGCCAGTTCATGCGCCAGGCGCAGGTCGCGCCGGGCCGCCTGCAGCCGTTGCACGAGTTCGGAGCAGCGCGTGAACAGCACCCGCCGTCCGGCATCGATCAGCGCGTGCCCGAGCCCGGCTATCAGGTGGCTCTTGCCCACGCCCGGCGGGCCGAACAGAAGAACGTTGGCGCCACGCTGCAACCACTCATGGCCCTGGGCCAGCGCGCTGACCTGCGCCTTGGAGACGCAGGGTACGGCGGCGAAGTCAAAGCTCGACAGGCGCTTGTCCGCACTCAAGCCGGACTCGACGCGGTGACGCTCGATACGGCGCACCTCGCGCTCGTTCATCTCGTGTTCGAGCAGTGTCTCCACCAACTGGTGGCCAGGCCATCCCTCGCGGTCGGACTGCGCGCACAGATCAGGCGCCAGGCGTTTCATCGTGGGCAGGCGCAGCTCGGTGAGCATCAGCCCCAAGCGCGCGTTGATCGCCGCGCTCATGGTTGCTCTCCCAGCAGGGCGTCGAAGCCGGCCAGCGCCGGCAAATCGACGGTCACCACGGGCAGCACGCCAGGGCGCGGCGCCAGCAGCGCGTTGAGCGCCATCATGTCTGGCAACTGATCGAGTTCGATGAGTTGCTCCAATTCGGTTGCCAGTTGCGCCTCGTGGCCGTCGGCGGCCAGCACCAGCAGCCCCACGATGGTCTTGCAGGCCTCGCGTTCAGGCAGGCGCGCGGCCAGCATCTCCCAAGTCTGGCGGTAGACCGCGCGCGGGAACATCGCGTCTCGCAGCACCCAGCGCGCGAACGCGCCGGGCTTGCGCTTGAGCGCGCCGATCAGATGCCGGTAGTCGATGTCGCGCGGGTGGCGTTGGCCGTCACGGTGCGTCAAGCGGGGCCGCTCCAGCACCCGTGTGCCCCCCAACCAGCATTCGATGTGGTCGGTGTACAGGCGCACCTTCATGCGCTGCCCGATAAGCTGGCTCGGCGCACTGTACTGCGCCCCACGTACGGTGAAGATGGCGTACTTGCTCACCCGTGCCGGGACTTCCTCAAACTCGCCCGTGCGCCGCGCCGGCAGCGTTCGTAACATGGCGCGTTCCACGGCCAGGCGCGGGGCCACGCGGGCGTTCATCCGCCCAACGATCTTCTCCACCAACGCCTCGTAATCGGCACGCGCGTCGAAGTGACGCGAACCGCGCAGGCGCAGTGCCTGGTCCAGCGCCGTCTTGAGCGAGTCGTGACGCGATTCGATGGAGCCGTTCTCCTGCGATTGGCCCGGATTGCAGCGGCTCGCGCGCATGCCATAGTGCTCGCACAGCGCGGCGTATCGGCGCGTGAATTCCTGTTCTTCGGCCAGGTTGTTGAAGGCCGCCGACAGGCTGTCGGTTCGGTGTTCCTCGGGCACACCGCCCAGGCGCCATAGTGCCGATTGCAGCCCGTTGGACAGCGCGACGAAACTCTCGCCGCCCTCCATCACCACCGCATGGCGCCAGCCCGAATGAGACAGCGCAAACTGGTAGATCCGGTGCGGGAAGTCGACCCCGGCAATGATCACCTCGAGCTCATTGCAGACAGTGAAGTCCGACAGACCCAGGCGAGCCGGTGGGTGCTCCTGCGCGAAATAGACCTCCCGCTCGGGACCATACACGGCACGCCACTGGCGTACGCGCCGCTGCAGCGTGCGCAGCACGCTGGTGTCGTAGTCGCCCGGATAGCGACGTTGCAATTCCTCCAGCAGGGTGACGGCATTGAGTGCGCCATCAGATTTGAGCAGCGGCACGACCTCGCTGTCCCATACCGCCGTCAACGGGTCGATGCGGGTGCGCCAAGCCCGGGATTCGCGCTGCGAGGGCAAGACCTCCGCAATTTCGATGCGCCTTGCGCTGCGTTCGCTCAGACCGGCCTTGGCCGCGGCGGCGGCCTGGTTGAGCTTGAGACGATGTTGTTTGTATTTGTGCACTTGGTGGTCCGTGATCTTCTTGCCGGGCAAAACGTGAGCCTTCGTTTGAGTTCGATCGGCTCACAGTAACCCCACCTCACAGACCTGCCCGGCGATGCGTCAAACCGGCCAAGATAGTTGTCGTCGACCGGCCAAGGTAATTGGTAAGCGCTCTATTGACTGCGTCCTTCCCTTGATGCTCTGAACCCGGTAAACCCATGCATTTCACCAGGAGGATGCAATGGGTATCAAGCAACGCAAGTGGCAGGAGCATTTGAAGGCGGCCGAGACATCTGGCATGAGGCTAAGCGCGTACGCAGCGCAGCACGACATCAACGTGCGCCGGCTGTACGAGGAGCGGCACTATGTTGCCAGAGCGAAGGCGGCCAGGGCGCGGCAACGACGGTCGACATTTGTGCCGGTAAAGCTCAAGGCGCAGTCATTGGTCAAAGTCGCACCGGCGGCGCATCACGGCCACGCGCCTGGCGCCAGATTGGCGATGCAGGCCCGCCTGGACAACGGCGTGGTGCTCAGTTGGACGTATGACGCCACCAGCGCATCGGCGCAGGCCAACTTGCTGCACACCTTGGCGGGGTTGCCATGTTTCAGCTGAGCGCCAGCCGGACGGTCTACCTGCACCGCGAGCCCATCGATTTCAGAAAGAACATCAACGGCTTGGCCGCGCTGGTCGAACACGATCTGGCGCTCGATCCGTTTGCCGACGCGCTCTACGTCTTTAGCAACCGCCGGCGTGATCGCATCAAGATTTTGGGTTGGAGTCGCAATGGATTCTGGCTGCTGCAAAAGCGCCTGGAGAGCGAGCGATTCATCTGGCCGCGCGACAATCAGCGCGTGATGGAACTGACCGTGCAACAACTGCATTGGCTGCTCGATGGCATTGACCTGGCGGCCATGCGCGGGCACGAAATATTGCGCTATAAACGCGCCGCTTGAGGGAACTTTAAATCTGGGCATGCGATCAAATCTGTCAATGACAAAGTCGCCCAGCATCGAAGAATTTGCAGCATTGCAACAGGCTCTCGAGGCGGCTCGATCACAACGCGATGCAGTCCAATCCGAACGCGATGCGATCCAGTGCGAGCGCGATGCCGCCCAAGTAGAACGCGATTCATTGGCCGGTGAAAACCGGATTCTGCGCGTGCAGCGAGACCTGCTGCAGGAGAAGCTCAACAAGATGATGCGCAAGGTCTTCGCTGCCAGCAGCGAAGTCATGGGGACGCATCAGAAGGACATGTTCTTCAACGAGGCCGAGGCGCTGGCCGCTGCCACCAAGGCGGCTCCTACACAGGAAGACGCCGACTCTGGCCAGAGCGATGTTGCCGGCCACAAACGTGCCAAGCGCGGTCGCAAGCCACTGGACCCCGCATTACCACGCCACGTCGTGCGTCATGAACTCAGCGAGGCCGATCGGGTCTGTGCGCATGATGGCGCAACTCTCGTGGAGATCGGCGTGGAGGCCAGCGAACAACTCGACATCATCCCGCAGCAGGTGCGCGTAATCCGGCACGAGCGCGTCAAGTACGCCTGCCCTTGCTGCGACGGTGGTCTGCGCCTGGCAGGCAAGCCGGCGCAGATCATCCCCAAGGGATTATTCAGTGAGTCGGCGCTGGCCTGGATGGCGACATCCAAATTCGATGATGGGCTGCCGCTGTACCGGCAGGCGGCGCTGCTTGGTCGCTTTGGCGGAACGGATCTGTCCCACAACACGATGGCCGCGAGTATCGTGCGCGTGGGCTCGGCAAGTCAGCCGGT
>DASSXP010000164.1:0-2808 GCA_035703755.1 Rhodanobacteraceae bacterium
ACATTTTGGGCTTCCTGCTGTTCGTGCTGGGCTACACGATGGTGCTGCAGCCGGTATGCGTGTGGGGCTACGTTTCCGAATTGCTCGGCGCGCGCAAGCATTGGGGCACCAAGTGAAGCGGCTGACGCGGCTCATTTTGCCGGTGCTGTTGGCGCTGGCCGCCGGCGCCGCGCATGCGGGCCAGGCCGTGCGCGTGGATGTGGCCGGCTGGAACGACAGCGACGCCGCAAGCGTGGCGACCTTTGGCGTGTCGTGGCTGCCCGAATACACCGACCTCGACCATTACGCCGGCATCAAGCTCGAGCGCGCGGATTTTTCCCCGCACGGGGGCCGCAGCATCCAGCACAGCAAGCGCGTATACGGTCTGTTTGCTGGCGGCGAGGCGTGGAAATGGCGTGCGGCGGTCGGCAGCGACAGCCATACCTTGCTCGGTAGCGCCAATCTGTACAGCGACGCGAACGGCAGGCATCGCGAGATCTTCGTCCAGCGCGAGATCGTGGAGACCCCGATCGGCCTCGCGCGGCATTTTTATTACACCTACGCCGGCGCGACCGCCGACCAGCCGCTCGGCACGCGGGATACGCTGGTTGGCCTTGCCGGCGTGCAGGACTTCGACGGTGGCAACGACCGCCTGCACCTGCGTGCGCGCTACATCCACGTGCTGTCCGAGGACTGGGGTCTCAGCGCGCAGCTGCGCACGCGCTGGTTTCGCGACAGCGATCCGCGGCAATACGACTACTATTCGCCGCGCTGGTACGGCGAAGCGCTTGGCGTGCTCGCGCTGCGGCGCTGGCGCGGTGGCTGGCAATACAGTGCCGCGGTCGGGCTCGGTCGCCAGCGTGACGACAGCCGTAGCTGGCATGACGCACGTTTGCTTGAGTTCGGCTTGACCAGTCCGCGGCGTGGCGCATGGTATCTCGAGGCGCATGCCACGCTTACGGACACCGCGACCGGCGCCGGCGGCGGCGCGAATTACCTGTATCGCTACCTCGAGGTATCGCTGAACCGCGCCTGGTAAACGGGCGCCGGGCGGACGATCTTCTGCGTGGCCCTGACCACGGTGTTGCCCAGCGTGACCTGGCCGTCGCCGCCGGGGACGACCCTGTCGCCCTCGCGCACGGACGGGATGGTGGTGGCGTGGAGGGATTCCATGGCGGCCTCGTTTGAAGGGATGCCCGAAAGGTGGGGTGGCCGGCGGCGCTGGCGGCGATCGCAAGCGTGGCGCCCGTGGACGGCAAGGCGGCGGGGCGGCCCGGGCACTGCGGGCGCGTCTGGGGGCGCTACGGCAAGCCCGGCGGTCGCCCAGCGTGTCGATTGACACTTGCATTGCACTTAATTCCGTGTGCGAGTAATGTAAAACTGCGGTTAACGGAGAGGCCGTTGGCGCTTGGCGCCACCTAGAGCGCGTTGCATCGACGGACTGGAGAAACCGTCCATGTGCGCGCTTTCGTTGTTCCACACCCGTTTGGGGATGCCACCAATGAACCACAAAATGAAGCGCCTGTCGTTGGCCGTACGAATCGGACTGACGGCAGGTTTGGTTGCGGTCGCAGGTCTGGCGCAGGCGCAACAGCCGCCAGCGCAGCAGGATCAGAGCAAGACGAACGGTCAGCCCAAGACGTTGCAGACAGTCGTGGTAACCGGCTCGTTGATCCGGCGCGTGGATACCGAGACCGCGAGTCCCGTCACCATCATCGACCGCCAGAACATCACCAACTCCGGCAAGCCGACGCTGGGTGACGTGCTGCAGCAGTTGCCCAGCATCGCGGGCGATGCCACCAATCCGCAGAACAACTCCAACGGCGGCGGCGTCGCTTCACCGCTGACCGAAGGCGGTGATGGCGCTTCGCGTGTGTCGTTGCGCGGTTTGGGCACCGGTCGCACGCTGGTGCTGGTCGACGGCCAGCGCATGCTCAACGCGGACATGAACCTGATCCCGCAGAGCATGGTGCAACGGATCGACGTGCTGGCCGAAGGCGCCTCGACGACGTATGGTTCCGATGCCGTGGGTGGCGTCGTCAACATCCTGCTTCGGCACGACTTCAACGGCGCCGAGATCAGCGTGAACAATGGCATCTCGAGCCACGGCGACGGCCAGCGGCACGGCCTCAGCCTCACGATGGGTCACACGGGCGATCGCTACAACATCGCCGCGGGTGTCGATTACAACAAGTACGACGCGGTGCCCAATTCGCGGCGCGATTTTGCGGCGCACCAGTTGTACCTGTCCGATGGCCAGGTTTCCGTTTCGGGCTCTCAATCAATCCCCACCGGCAGGGTCCAGCTGCCGGCAGCAACCTTCCCGGCTTACGGGTGTCCGGCCGATTCGACGGGAAACATAAAGGTCACGCTGAACAGCGGCAACGGAACCGCGGCGGGCGACTACCGCTGCTTCACCGGCAATGACCGATTCAATTACGCGGCCTTCAACTACATCCAGGTGTCGCAGCAACGCACCAACGGATTCGTGCTCGGCAGTTACAACCTGACCGACAACCTCACGGCTTTCGTCGATGCGTTCTACAACCACACCTCATCTGCTGGCCAGGACGCATCGATTCCGGTCGGCACGGGCGATGGCCTGATCATTCCGGCCAGTGCGTCGTTCAATCCGTTCGGCGTGACGTTCAACCTGCCGGGCGTGTTGCCCAGCGACCCGAACAACGGCTACGGTTTCCAAACTCGCCTCACGGGCGTGGGTACGCGCATTCACCCCTACTCCACCAGTACGGGCCAGGTGATCGCCGGCTTGCGTGGCGGCATCGGGCAGAGCAGTTGGAACTGGAACGTCACGCTTGACTACGGCCA
>DASSXP010000348.1:0-2763 GCA_035703755.1 Rhodanobacteraceae bacterium
CTATGCCGTGTTGCGCACGGACGGCCAGGTCAGCACGGTCGGGCGCGCCACCTTCAGCCAATGGCAGATCGCCGGCTGCCCGCACCACGGGCCGGGCCTGGCGATCGACAGCGACGGCGCGCGCCACGCCGTGTGGTACGAGGCCAGCCACGGTCCCGCGATCTGGTACGGCCAGCTCGATCCGGGCCAGCCTCCGCGACATCGGCTGAAGATCGCCGCTGCCGGTGCCAGCCACGCCGACGTGGCCGTGCGCGGTCACACCGTGTGGGTGGTCTGGAACCAGGTGGGCGCGGACGCCTATCGCCTCATGCTGCGCAGCTCCCGCGACAACGGCACGCATTTCGACGCCGCCCGCGAGATCGCCAGCAGCAGCGGTGCGGCCGGCTCGCCGCAGCTGTTGCAGAAGGACGGCCGTGCCTTCGTGGCCTGGAACACCGCGACCGGCTTTCGCCTGATCCCGGTGACGCCATGAAGCGGCTGCTGCTCGTCTTCGCCCTGCTGTTCCCGGTGCTTGCCATGGCCGGCACCCTGCAACCGCTGGCGGCCGACGACGTCGCCGCACTCCTGAAGCCACCGGCGCAGGGGAAGCGGGTCATCGCGCTGTGGGCACTGGACTGTGCGTACTGCGAGTCCAACCTGGAAGCGCTGGTCAAGCTGCAGCGCGCGCACCCGCAGAACATCGAGCTGGTGATTGTCACCACGGACAGCATCGAGCGCCGCCAGACGATCCAGGCACGGCTGCAACACATGAAACTGGACGGCCTCCCGAACCGGGCCTACGCCGAAGCCACACCCGAGCGCCTCAACTTCCTGCTGGACCCGAACTGGGGCGGCGAAACCCCGCGCGTGCTGATGATCCGTGCCGATGGCAGCCGCATCGGCATCAGCGGCGAACTCACCCCCGCGCAACTGCGCAAGATTTTGTAGGGCGGGCACGGCCCGCCGTTGTTCCGGCGTTTCGTCGAACACGATGGCGGGCATTGCCCGCCTACCGCGAAGGACTGTTTTCGGTTGCATGACGAAAGTCATCGCGCACAGGGTGCGTCATGCAAGGGGCGTCGCGTCACTCGTCGCTGTCGGCCGGGGCCGGCTCCGGGATCTCGGCGGTGCCATCGTCTTCGTCGCCGTAGATCGCGACGTGCGCCACGCCATCGGCGCCGATCCAGCCGCGATACATGCCGTCGGTGTTGAACGGGATGGCGATATGGCCTTCCGCATCCAACGCGATCGCGCCGCCGTTGCCGCCCATCGACGGGATTTCCTGGTTGATCACCTCGGCGGCGGCGCGCTTCAGCGGCACGCGCATCTGGGTCACCTTCATGCATATCTCGTGCGCGGCCACGGTGCGGATGTAGAACTCGCCCCAGCCCGTACCGGACACCGCGCAACCCGAGTTGGCATAAGTGCCGGCGCCGATGATCGGCGAATCGCCGATGCGGCCCCAGCGCTTGTCGGTCATGCCGCCAGTGGACGTGCCGGCAGCCAGGTGGCCCTGCGCATCCAGCGCCACCGCGCCCACGGTGCCGAAATGTCTGGCCGTCTCGACGTCCGCATGCGCCTGCTTCGCGGCATCCTCCTTCAACGCCTTCTGCAACTGCTGCCAGCGCTCCTCGGTGCGGAAATAGGCGGGATCGACCAGGGTGAAGCCCTGCTCCTTCGCAAACGCCTCGGCGCCATCACCGGAAAGCATCACATGGGGCGAATGCTCCATCACCGCGCGCGCCAGCAGGATCGGATTCTTCACCCGCCGCACTCCGGCCACCGCGCCGGCACGCAGCGTATAGCCGTCCATGATTGCCGCATCCAGCTCGTTCCTGCCGTCGTGGGTGAACACCGCGCCCTTGCCGGCGTTGAAGTTCGGATCGTCCTCCAGCACGGTCAGCGCGGCGGCCACCGCGTCCAGCGCCGGCTTGCCCGCCTCGAGCTCGGCGTAGCCGTTCTGCAAGGCCTGCGTCATCGCCGCGCGTACCGCCTGCTCCCTGGCCGGCGTCATGTCGCGCTTGATCACCCCGGCACCGCCGTGGATCACCAGGTCGGGTGACACGGCGGCATGGCTCATGGCGGTGATTCCGATGGCTGCAAGGGCGGCAAACAGATGACGCGATTTCACGACACACTCCCGGACGGTGACCGGGCGAGTATAGCCATCCTTCCACCTCACTTCGGCGCGAAGTGCACCCGTTTTTTGCCCTCCAGCTCAACCTTCACGCCGGCAAGGTTGGCCACCCGCTGCAATGCGGTGCCGGCCGGCATGTCGTTGAACGACAGCGTCACGGCACCCTGCCCCAGCGCGTCCGGATTGACGAGAGTCCAGCCCGCCTTCTTTGCGATCGATTCCGCCACAGCGCGCGTGGTGCCGTTCGTGATGTGCTCGGTCACCCTGACCGGCGATGCCTCGGCGAGCACCTGGGCCGGGCAGCCAGCCTGGGGCGTGATGTCGATGACATAAGCCTGCTTGCCGTCCACGCCCTTGCCCGTGGCGTGCAAGGTCTGTCCCAACGCGCCGTGCAACCGGCTATGCGCAAGCGACGCGGTGCCGATGCTGCCCACCGCCAGATCGATGCGCAGCTGACCATCGACAGGCACGGCGGTTGCTTCCACCATCACTCCACCCACGCTTGCCGTCGCCGTCTTGCCCGGCAGCGTGCACAGCGCCATCGCCGCTGTTTCCGCATGACGCTTGTGTCCGTCGTCGGTCGACAATTCGACCTGCATGTCGAGCTGGTACTGCGTTCCCGCGACTGGCGGATTCGTGTGCGTCGC
>DASSXP010000084.1:0-3467 GCA_035703755.1 Rhodanobacteraceae bacterium
GCTGTCACTGCTGCGGTACACCGCCAGCGTGTCGGTGGCGAGATCGAGCAGCAAGGTCTCGACATGATCCTCGAAGAAACCACGCCAGCGCGGCGGCAGACAGGCGCGCAACTGGCCACCCCACCAGGCCAGGAATTCCGGCAGCGGGGAGCGGGCATAACTTGCGCGCAGGCGCGCAAGATAGGGTTGTAGCGCGTCTTGGAAAGTCATCAGGATCGATCGCCCTCGCGCCAACGCATGATCACGAAAGGCCGGGCGCTGGGGTTCATGCCGCCGAGGCGGATGGTGACGTCCAGCGTGGTCGTGGCACCGTTGGGCAGGGTTGCTTGGGACTTGACACTATACGTGACGCCGCCGCCACTGGCTATCAGCGGGGTGCCGTCGGGCAGGGTCAGACCACTCAGCCCGCCCTGGGTTCCCGGCGGAATCTGCTGGCGCAGCTCGATCAACTGCTGGGCGATGTCGCCGGTCATGCCCTGCATGGCCAGCAAGGCCTGCTGGTTGGCGTACATCGGGTTGGGCTGGCCGGAACCCGAGTACACCGTGATCGCCGGCTCCAGCTTGCGGTACAGGCTGTAATCCATGCCCAGTACCTGTTGCAGTTCACCGACGGTGGTGAATGGCCCGTTGGTGGGCGCGTAGGAGAGCCCGGCGCGCTTGTAGTCGGCTTTTTCGGCGCCGTTGAGGCTGGTCAGGTCATCCGGGTCACGCCAGTCGTTGACCCGCGCGGCCATGATTCCGGCTTGATCGATATCCATGCCGACCGACTCGAACAGGCGCACCAGTTGGTCGTCGTTGGCGACGTTGATGTCGATCTTGCCGGATTCGTCGTTGACCTGAACCTTGACCGTGGCACCGCCGAAGTCGAAGCTGTAGGGGCGGCCGTCCGGCACCCAGCGCGCCTGCATATCGGGCAGACGCAAGGCCCACGCGGCCAAATTGATTCCCGCTTCGGCGGCGTAGCGGGCACGGGTGCTGTCGAGCAGATGCCGCGCCTGCAGGTTCTCGGTGCGCGCGATCACCGCGAAGCTGCCAAGCAGCACCGCCACCAGCGCCACCACCCACAGCACCACCAGAAACGCCACGCCGCGTTGACGCCGCACCGGATTCATTTGATGTCCGCCTTGCCACGCGGCTGCACCGGCGGCGTGGGCGCGCCGCGCGGCTGGCTCATGCCCGGGATCGGCACCGAGCGCATGCGCGGGCTCATGGCACCGATGTCGAGCATCAGGGGAATCTCCATCGTCGGCCAGTGCATGCCGCTGTCGGCACGCATTTCCAGGTCGATACGCACCATCACCGGCAGTTTGCCGGGGTCATCCCAGGTGTCCTGCCACTTGTCGAGCTGGCCGTCGTCGTCCAGGCCACGGTACTCGAAGTGCCCCCGCGCAATGCCATCCAGCAGCAGGACCGGCTTGAGATCGTCGCTGCCGAGCTTGTCCAGGTCGAAGCCATTCAGCATGAGATTGGTGAACAGCAACTCGGCGTGACTACCGCTGCGGCTGAACTCCAGCGTCTGCACGTAGGCGCCCCCCTTGGACAGGTAGCCCGGCATCGGCGCCACGAAGCGCATGAAATCCTTTTCGCCCTGAAACACGTAACCCAGGCCGGTGCCCCGGTCCTGTCCGAACGCCAGCGGCATCGCGTGGCTCAACTGGCGGCGCAGGAACTGCTGGGTGACCCGCAGGCGGTTCATGCGTTCGATCAGGGCGTCACCGGCGCGGATCGCCTTGGTAGCGGTGTGGATCCCGCCCCAGGCGCCGGCCAGCAACAGCGACAGCAGCAAGATTGCCACCAACACCTCGATCAGGGTGAAGCCGCGCTCGCGTCGCATCATCGCCCCCGCGGCCGGCGGCCAAACTGGTGCAGCTGGTTCTGGTTTTCGTCGATGGCCCGCAAGGTGGTGTAGACCGCTTTGTGCTCGTGGCCGGCGCGGCCCCACAGCACGGTCAGTTTCAGTTCGTACAAATCGATGCCGGTGTCCTGTTCGACGCCGGCCTGGGTGGCCGTGGTCGGCTGCACCAGCGCTGGCCGCTGGCCGTTGCCACCGCGTTGCCTGCCCTGCCCGGCCGGCACGCCGAAACGCTCGACGCCCATGCTGGCTTGCGGTGGATCGATCTTGCTGATATCCAGCGTCCAGCGATAGTCGTCGCTGAACTTGCCGCTTTCGTTGCCTTCCTTGAGCGGCTCGCCCACGCCAACCTGATCGAGCAGTGACTCGGCCCACAGGGTGGCTTCGGTGTAATCCTGCGAGCGGTGGGCGATGCGAAGCGAGCCGGTGAGGATTTCCAGCAACACGCCAAAACCGAGCGCGAACAGCAAAAACGCGGCGATTACCTCGATCAGGCTGAAACCGCGCTGGCGCGCACCACGGGCTGGAAGGGATCGCCGGATCATGCAGATGCGACCCACGCGGCGGGGAATCGTTCCCCACGGGGCGGTGTCATCCGGCCACCTCGTGGCTGCGCACCTCACCGGTCAGCCAGTTGACGTCGATGCGCCACTCGCGCTGACCGCGGATCACCGTCACCCGCCCGCCGGTGGAGCTGCCGTCAGGGTAGAAGCGGATGCCCCAGGTATCGTCGTCAACCTGCTCTTCGGCGGCGGTGCGAATCTTCAGCTCCATGCCATCGGGCAGCTTTTTGGCGGCATGGTTGGGCACGGTGTAGGACCAGTCACGCAGATTGAACTGAATGATCTCTTCCTTGCCATGCACGATGGCCTGACCACGGGTGTAGCGCAAGGCCGCCACCAGATCACGGCTGACCGCATTGACCCGCGCGCCCCCCAGGCTCTTGGCCACCTGCAATGACACCGCCGACACCGTGATGGCGATCAGGAGCAGCACCGCCAGCATCTCGAACAAGGTGAAGCCGGCGGCGCGCGCCCGGAAGCCGGGAGTGGGGACTGGAGCTCGGGGACGGCAAAACAGCACATGGCGCTGGCGCGGACCACAAACACACGGTGGCCGCGCCGCCCCCTGCCTGGAACCCCGAATCTCGAATCCCGGCTTCATTGCCAGTTGCCGACATCCTTGTCCAGACCATCGCTGCCGCCGGCCTGGCCATCCTTGCCGTAGAAAATCAGGTCAAAGGTGCCGTGGTCGCCGGGGCTTTTGTAGCCGAAGGCATGGCCAAACGGATCCTTGAGGTCCGATTCCTTGGCGTAGGGGCCGTTCCACATGCTGGCGCCGCCCGGCTGGGTGACCAGGTCCTGCAAGCTCGGCGGCGGGCTGCCGTTGTCGAGCGCGTAGGTTTCGATCTTCATGCTGAGTGATTGCAGTTGCGCCTTGCCGGCGTTGTACTTGCCGGAGTTCATGCGTTTGCCAACCTGGGTGACGACGATCGACGCCACGATGCCGATCAGCACGATCACCGCCAGCATTTCGATCAGGGTGAAACCGGCGGCACCGATGCGGCGCGGCAGGCGGGAGGCGTGGGCTTTCATGGCAATCTCCTAGAAGGATT
>DASSXP010000118.1:0-2450 GCA_035703755.1 Rhodanobacteraceae bacterium
CGCTGTGAAACTCCTTGATGTTCGTGGACAGTCGAATAACCCCGGTACTGCGCTGACAGTATGACCCCCCCCGTGTCTGTAGTGTGATGCAGATCGCGACATTCAAGAGCCGTTTTGGGCGGCCGAAGCCGTTGCCCTCGCGTTGCTGTCGAACCCGCTTGTCATAGCCCTTGGCGGGCGCGTTCTGCCAGGCGCGTGTTGCTTGCTTGAGAAGGCGATGGCGGCGTCAGGCGCGGCGCTGCAGGCGACGCAACGATCGGCGACAATACCGCCATGCCCTTCACCGTGACCTTGAGCCAGAGCCAGCGCCGTTTCCCGGTGAACGCCAATGAAAGCGTGCTGGATGGCGCCCAGCGGGCCGACCTGTCGATGCCGTGGCGATGCCGCCGCGGCGATTGCGGCAGTTGTCGTGCCCGCGTGCTCGACGGTCACACCGCACCGATCTGGGGCGATGAAACTGGCGAGGAAGTCGATCCACGCGAGGTGCGCCTGTGCTCGGTGCGCGCCACCACCGATCTGGTGATTGCCGCCCGCGAAGTGCTGGCGGTGGAAGACGTGCCGTGCCGTCGCGTGGCGTTGGAGGTGGTCGAGCTGACGCAGCTGGCGCCCCAGGTGATGGATGTGGCGCTGGCGGCCGACCCCAGCGCTGCGTTGCGCTGGTTGCCGGGCCAGTACCTCGAACTGATTCTGGACGATGGCAGCCGCCGCGCCTTCTCGATTGCCAATGCCCAGGTCGCCGATCCGCACCTGCACCTGCACGTGCGCCATGTGGCCGGCGGCAGCTTCACCCGCGCCGTGTTCGAGGAATTGAAGGTCGGCGACCGCTTCGCCGCCGAAGCGCCAATCGGCACCTTCGTCCCACGCGAAGGCTCCGACCGGCCGATGATCTTCGTTGCCGGCGGCACCGGTTTCGCGCCGATTCGCGCCATCGTCCAGCACTTTCTGGCGCTGGGTTCGACGCGGCCGATGCACCTGTACTGGGGCGCGCGCCGAGCCGAGGATTTGTATCTGCGCCACGAGGCCGAGGACTGGATGCGGCAAGCACCGTGGCTGCATTTCCACGGCGTGCTGTCGGAAGCCGACGGCGGCGGCGACCTGCGTCGTGGCCTGGTCCACGAGGCGGTGGTGGCCGATCATCCGCGGCTGGCCGGCTACGAGGTTTACCTGTGCGGGCCACCGGCGATGATCGACGCCGGTCGCCACGCCTTCTTTGATGCCGGCCTGCCAGAATCGCGGCTCTACTTCGACACTTACGAGTACGCCCCGGACGTGCTGGCCGACATCCTGGGTGAGCGTGCCGGCATCGCCGGCCGTTGAAGCGGAGTTGCCCCGCGTAGGAGCGGCCCTTGGCCGCGATCGCGATATTCGAACGTAGTCGAACTGCCAATCGCGCCAAAGTGGCGCTCCTACAGGTGTCGTGGCAGCCGCCTTTGGTGCAATACTGGGGGCACCGTGAAACTGGAGGAGTCGCCGTCATGACCGATGTCGCCGTACTGGTGGGCAGCTTGCGCCGGGGCTCGTACAGCCGCCAACTGGCCCATGCCTTGATCGAGCTGGCGCCGCCAAGCCTGACTCCGTCGCTGGTCGGGATTGGTGAGCTGCCGCTGTACAACCCGGATCTGGATGACGATACGCCGCCATCGGCCTGGCAGAGCTTCCGCGAACGCATGCAGCGTGCCGAAGCCTTCCTGTTGGTGACGCCGGAATACAACCGCTCGGTACCGGCGGCGCTCAAGAATGCGCTCGATGTCGGTTCGCGGCCCTATGGCCACAGCGTCTGGGGCGACAAGCCGGGCGCCATCGTCAGCAATTCGCCGGGCGCGATTTCGGGTTTCGGCGCCAACCATCACTTGCGCCAGTCGATGGTGTTCCTCAATGTGCTGACGATGATGCAGCCGGAAGCCTACCTCGGCGGCGTCGACAAGCTGTTCGATGCCGACGGGAAACTCGTCAATGACGGCACGCGGGAATTCCTCGGCAACTACATGCAGGCATTCGCCGACTGGATCGCGCGTACCCGCGCAAAATGAGTGGCATACACGCGGTGCCTTCGTGGTCGCTGCGCTTTATTTGGCGGATGCGCTGCGCTTATCCACCCTACGCGGAACGGGCCATCAAGCGCAGGGTGGATAGACGCGCTTGTGAGCGCATCCACGGGATGTGAGTGGCAGACACACGATGCCGCCGGGAGGGCCGGGACAGGCCCTACGGTGGCGATATTTGGCGGGCGACCAGGGCGCCGGTGCGCATCAACGCCACCTCGTAATGCCCGCCGTCGACCAGCGGCAGGTACACGCCGCTGCCGTATTCGGTATCGATCATTGGCAGCCAGCGCGTGTACTGGCGTTTCAGTACCGCGAGGTCGAACGCGCCGGCGCGATTGAAGGCGATCACGCTGCGCGGTGCTTCGGCCTCTTCGGCCGGATCGTCGTAGCGCCCCGACAGGCGGT
>DASSXP010000200.1:0-4948 GCA_035703755.1 Rhodanobacteraceae bacterium
AATACTCCTCGGATTCAAAACGCTGGCGCTCCGGAAAGCCGGAACGGTGTCCTGCCACCTTCATGCTCACCTGTCGAATGCCCCTTCCTGCGTGCAGGAACATCCACGGAAGAGATCAGGCTTGTCGTATCCACCGTGCACGAAACTAGCCCGCAACTTGGCGCAGGTCTTTTGCGTTCGTGCTGCCCTTTGCAGGTTCTGCCACGTCGATTTCGCTGCGCGGAGATTGAACAAGCACCGACGCGAACGTCCAAGAACGCGCCGCGCGGCCTCTCCAGAATCGGTGCCTGACAGCGCCAGGCGGATCAGCCTGATCTCGCAGCGATGTCTCACGGCAACCCACGGAGACGCGACATGGCCAAGGTTCTGGTTCTCTACTACTCGGCCTACGGCCACATCGAACAGATGGCGCAGGCCATCGCCGAAGGCGTGCGCCGCAGCGGCGCCACGGCGGAGATCCGTCGCGTGCCGGAGACCGTGCCCGAGGAGACCGCCCGCAAGGCCCATTTCAAACTGGACCAGCAGGCCCCGGTGGCGACCATCGCCGAACTGGAAAATTACGACGCCATCGTTGTCGGTACCGGCACCCGTTTCGGCCGCATGTCTGCACAGATGTCGACGTTTCTCGACCAGGCCGGCGGCCTGTGGGCGCGTGGCGCGCTGCACGGCAAGGTGGGCGCGGCGTTTGCCTCGTCCGCCACCCAGCATGGCGGCCAGGAGATGACGCTGTTCTCGATCATCGCCAACCTGCTGCATTTCGGCATGACCATCGTCGGCCTGCCCTACAGCCACCAGGGCCAGATGACGCTGGATGAAATCGTCGGCGGCGCGCCCTACGGCGCCACCACCATCGCCGGCGGCGACGGCTCGCGCCAACCCAGTGCCATCGAGCTGGAAGGCGCGCGCCACCAGGGCGAACTGGTGGGCCGCACGGCCATCAGGCTGCACGGCTGATTCATTCGCTGCTCACGAGAGGGAACCACCATGATGATCGATATGCTGGCGCTGCTGATCGGCGTGATCGCCGGCCTGCGCGCGATGACACCCGTCGCGGTGTTGAGCTGCGCCGCGCGCATGGGCTGGTTGCCGCTGCAAGGCACGCCGCTGGCCTTCATGGGCTATGCCGTCACGCCATGGCTCCTGGTGCTGGCGGCACTGGGCGAACTGGTCAACGACAAGTTGCCCAGGACGCCCAGCCGGATGATCCCGATGCAGTTCGGCACCCGTCTGGTCACCGGCGCATGGGCCGGCGCCACGCTCACCGCTACCCATGGCGCGCTCTGGCCCGGCCTGATCATCGGCGCCCTCGGTGCCGGCCTGGGCACGTGGAGTGGTCACCGTGCGCGGCGTGCGCTGGCGCTAGCCTTCCATAACGACCTTCCCGCGGCACTGCTCGAAGACGTCGTGGCGATCGTTGGCGCCGTGATGATCGTGCTCGCTTCGGCTTGAGCGCTTCCCACTTCCCCACAGGTGCATCCCATGAAAACACTGGCCGCCGTCGTCGAGTCCGTGAAGCAACCCTTCCAGTTGGAGCACATCGAGTTGCCCGAACCGGGCGATGACGAGGTGCTGGTGCGCATCGCCGGCGTTGGCCTGTGCCACACCGACCTGGCCAGCAAGGACGGTCTGATCGACGCACCCTTCCCCAACGTGTTCGGCCACGAAGGCGCCGGCGTCGTGGAGAAGGTTGGCCGCCACGTGAGCAAGGTTGCGCCCGGCGACCACGTGGTGCTGGCGCCAGCGTTCGACGGCACCTGCCCGCATTGCCTCCATGGCGAACCGATGTACTGCGACCAGTTCTTTGCGCTCAACTTTCAGGCCGACCCGGACGGCCCGCACGCCGAGCGCGAACACGGTGGTCGCGCTCGCCTTGGCTACTTCGGCCAGTCGTCATTCGCGCACTACGCGGTGGTCAACCAACGCAGCACCATCAGGGTGCGCAAGGACGTACCGCTCAAGCTGCTCGGCCCGCTGGGCTGCGGCATCCAGACCGGCGCGGGCACGGTCATGAACGGCATCCGGCCCAAGGCAGGCTCCACGATGGCAGTGATCGGCATGGGCCCGGTGGGGCTGGCTGCGATCATGGCGGCGCAGGTCTGCGGCTGCGCCACGCTGATCGCGATCGACCAGGTGGAAGCGCGGCTGGACACCGCGCGCGAGCTGGGCGCCACCCACGTCATCAACACCCGCCAGGCGGGCAACCTGGGCGAGGCAATCCGCGCGATCGCACCGCGCGGCGTGGATGCCATCGTCGACGCCGCCGGGGTGAACGCGCTGATCGGCGCGGCCATCGGCGGGCTGGCAATACTCGGCCACGTCGCGCTGGTGGCGGTGCCGTCGGCGGCGGGCAAGCCGCTGGAGCTGCCGTGGCTGACCTTCCTGCTGGCCGGCCAATCCGTGCAGGGCTACATCGAAGGCAACGCCATCTCCGAGGTCTTCATTCCGCAGCTGATCGACCTGTACCTGCAAGGCCGCTTCCCGTTCGATCGGCTGATCAGCTTCTATCCGTTCCACGACATCGAGCAGGCCGTGGCCGACCAGCACGCGGGCAAGATCATCAAGGCCGTGCTGGAGATGGAGGCCTGAACCCGTGCGCGCTGCCATCGGCCTCGCCGACACGCTGACGCCGCAACAGGTCGGTCACCTGCGGCACGTCGAGAACCTTTCGCTGCAGCCGGCCAACGACTGGTCGCTGATGAAAGGCATCGGCACGGGGCAGGATGATTTCGGCGCCTACCGTTTCCAGTTGGCGTACATGGCCTATGCGCTGGCGATCACCCATGTGCATCGCCTGCCCGCTGCGCCGGGCGTGTTCAAGCCGATCTTCGAGCGATTGATCGCGAAACTGCTGCTGCCGGAAAGCTGGCTGTACTGGCGCGACGTCAGCCGCGGCGGCAGCATCTTCAACGCGCACCTGAGCGATCAGTACCGCGAAGAGTGGAACCCGGTGCTGCGCGACAACATCATGTACAGCGCGTACGTGCAGTCGTTGACCCTGCTGTACAACGTGCTGTTCGACGATGACCGCTACGCGCAACCCGGTGCCATCAGCTTCGAGCACTGGTCGTATTTCTGGGGCGGCGACGGGCATCGTTTCGAGTACGACCAGAACACGCTCAACGAACACCTCTACTGGAAGATGGTCGAAAGCGGCTACCTCGGCGTGGCCTGCGAACCGAACTGCATTTTCCAGATCTGCAACCAGCCGGCGATCCTCGGCTTCCGCATGCACGACCTGCTCACCGGCGGCGACCGGGCCAGCGAAGTCACCCGCGGCTACGAGCAGGCATGGCAACAATTCGGCCGCATCGGCGACAACGGCCACTATCACGTGATGCTGGCCGAAGACACCCACGCGGTTCGCCCCAACGTGGCGCGGGCGCCGTGGGTGGACGCGTGGTGCGGCGCACTGATGAACATGTGGAACGGCGATTTCGTGCGCGCGCACTACCCGCAACAGCTGGCCGATCTGCTGTTGCACCAACCGGACGGCACGCTGTCGGTCAGGTCCGCGCCGCGTCCGCCGGTGCAGGGCCACGTCGTGCTCAACGACGATTCCGACTTCGGCTGGGTCGCCGCTTGGGCCTCGGAAATGGGCGACGAGGAAACCCTGCGCGGTTTGCTGCAGCACGCCGACCGCCACATGGCACCACGGTGGCGCGACGGCGGCCTGTACTATCCGCGCAACGACCAGGCCGAGGATGCCGACGGCTACCGCACGCTGGTCGAACCGATGACCGGCAACGTGCTGCTGGCGTATGCGCGGCTCAATGTACGCGACGGCCTGCGCGGCGTGTACGAGGCGCCGTGGGGCGAAGACCATTTCGACGAGCCGGCCATCGTGGCAGTCGGCAGCGGCGTGGATGTGTTGCAGGCCCGCTTCGATCGCGCCACGCAGTCGCTGCGGTTCACCGTGCAAACGCGTCCGGATCGGCCGTCCACCGAAGCATGGATCGTCCTCGGCCGCATCGTTGGGCGTGCCGGCTGGTGCCTGCTGCTGGATGACGTGCCGGTCGCCAGTGGCGACACATCCACGCTCACCTGCAGCGGCCCGGTCTCGCTGCAGCCGATCGATCGTGGACTTGAGCTGCACTGGTCAGGTCGGCGGGTGCAAACCATGCGGATGATTTTCGAGCACGACGCCACCGCAGCGCACACCCATGAGATTGCTGGCCGCGTGAAAGTCACTGGATCCCCGCTTTCGCGGGGATGACGAGGCTTAAGTAAATGCCATTCGAATCAGGCACGGTCAACACAATGGCTGGCTGCGGTGAGTTTTCGCTCATCGACCACTTCAACCGTGCCGTGACCGAGCAGGTGTTTCGCGGCAGCCCCACGCTGGTGCTGTTCGGCTTCACCCATTGCCGCGTGGTCTGCCCGCGTGCGCTGGCCCGCTACGCCGGCGTACTCGGCCAACTGGCCGACGAAGGCTGGCCGGTGCGCGGCCTCTACATCAGCGTGGACCCCGCACGCGATACGCCCGAGGTGATGCGCGACTACCTTCAGCCCTACCCGGCCTTCCTTGGCTTGACCGGCACCACCGCGCAGATCGACCAGGCCAAGGCCGCCTTCCGCGTCTTTGCCCGGCGCGCCAGCGATCCGGATGAACCCGACGGCTACCGCGTGCCCCACACCGCGATCGCCTATTTTCTCGATGCGCAGGGACACTGCCTGTCCCATTTCGCCGATGCGCTCGCCGCGGAGGAAGTGCTGGATCGCATGCGCCCGTTGCTGACAACGCAGTCAGGTCAATCCGGCGCTTGATCCGAGCCTGCCTGCCGAACCCTGCGCAAGCGCCGCCACAGCCGCGCCGATGCGTACGCCGCGCGCGCCGGCACCGCCAGCGACAATTCGGTGCCACCCTCGTCACCACGACGCAGCACCAGGCGCGCACCGATCCTCTCCGCCCGCTCGCGCATGCCCTGCAAGCCCCAGTGCCCGGCGCGGC
>DASSXP010000221.1:0-15239 GCA_035703755.1 Rhodanobacteraceae bacterium
GGCCGAAGTCAAGAAGACCGTGGTCGAGCTCACCTACGCCGACCAGGCTGGCGAACACCAGCTCAGCGTCGACCAACTGCTGGTGGCGGTCGGTCGGCGCGCCTACACGCAGGGCGTGCTGGGCGACGGCACCGGCGTCAAGCTCGACCAACGCGGCAAGGTCGAGGTGGACGAAAACTGTTGGACCGGCACCGACGGCGTGTGGGCCATCGGCGACTGCGTACGCGGCCCGATGCTGGCGCACAAGGGTTCGGAGGAAGGCGTGATGGTGGCCGAACTGATCGCCGGCAAGGCCGGCCACACCAATTACGACACCATTCCGTACGTGATCTACACCGAGCCGGAACTGGCCTGGGTCGGCAAGACGGAAGCCCAATGCAAGGCCGAAGGCGTTCCGGTCAAGACCGGCAGCTTCCCGTTCAGCGCCAACGGCCGCGCCGTGGCCATGAATGAAGCCGTGGGTCAGGTCAAGATGATCGCCCACGCCGAGACCGACCGCATTCTCGGCGTGCACCTGGTCGGGCCGGTGGTCTCGGAAATGGTCCACGAAGCCGTGGTGGCGATGGAGTTCAAGGGCTCGTCCGAAGATTTGGCCCGCATCATCCACGCCCATCCGGCACTGTCCGAAGTGGTGCACGAGGCCGCCCTGTCCGTCGACAAGCGCGCCATCCACAAGGCCAACTGAACCGCCTTATCGGCGATACTGGGCGAATGAACGCCCAGTTCGCCATCAAGCTCCTCATCACCGTGGCGACCGTACTGGTCGCCGCGGCCCTCAGCAAGAGAACCGGCTGGCTGGGCGCCTTGATCGCCTCGCTACCGTTGACCTCACTGCTGGTACTGGCCTGGCTCTACCACGACACGCGCGATGTCGCCCGTGTCGCCGATCTGGCGATGGGCATCTTCTGGTTCGTGCTGGGCTCTCTGCCCTTTTTCCTGGTGCTGGCTTTTGCCCTGCGTCACGGCTGGCGCATGCTGCCCGCGTGCCTGACGGCGGCACTGATCGGTTTTGCCGGGGTCAGCCTGGTGCAGTGGCTGCTGACCCGCGGCAGCACTTGAACACCTGCAAGCGCCGGCACACATGCCGCTTGTCAGACCCAGATGAAGGGCTTAGTATAACTTTCGTTATAACTTGAGCCTCCGCCATGAAACTGAAAATCACCAGCATCGGCAATTCTTCCGGCGTGATCCTTCCCAAGGAGTTGCTGGCCCGTCTGCGGGTGGAAAAAGGCGACGAGCTGTACGCATTGGAAACCCCGGACGGGATTCGACTGACGACATTTGATCCAACTCTCGCCCAGCAGATGGCCGTTGCCGAGCAGATCATGCGCGAGGACCGCCTGGTTCTTCACAAGCTGGCGCAATGAGGGCTCCCGCCCTGATCGTCTGGGTCGACAAGGCGCTGGCGCTGGCAATCCACGATCGACAGCTCGCCGAACACGGCGGCAGCTCGGGTATCCGCGATGAGCAACTGCTGGCATCCGCCCTCGCGCGACCACGCCCGTTTTTTTCCTACGGTGAACCCACACCGGATCTTGCCGACCTCGCGGCCAGCCTGGCGTTCGGGCTGGCTCGCAACCACCCGTTCATCGACGGCAACAAGCGAACGGCACACGTCTGTTATCGCGTATTTCTGGCCCTCAACGGCGCCAATCTGCTGGCGCCGGCCGAAGACAAGTACGTTGCCATGCTGTCGCTCGCCGAAGGCCAACTCACTGAACGGGCTTTCGCCGACTGGCTGCGCGACCACCTCATCGTGGAAACCGATCACGGCATCCACGAACCCAGCCCCTGATCTGCGACGTCATGACCGCCGCCTCCACGCTCAAAAACCGCCACCGCACGATCCGCGATAGCCAACCGGAATCGCTGCGCACCCGCATCCATCGCGCACTGAGCTGGCTGGCGCGCGCCGAGAAGGAAGCCGACGACCCGGACGCGCATTTTCTGTTTCTGTGGATCGCCTTCAACGCCGCCTACGCCAGTGAATTCGGCTTTGAACGCAGCGAACGCGAGCAGACCCATCGTTTCATTGCCGCCCTGCTCCGCATCGACAGCGGCCACCGCCTGCATCAGACCTTGCTGCACGAATTCACCGGCCCGGTGCGCACCTTGATCGAAAACCGCTTCGTGTTTGAACCATTCTGGAAGGCACTGCGCGAGCACGACTCCAGCGGCCACTGGGAAAAGCAGTTCGCCGCCAGCAAGCGGCTGGCGCTGAAGGCGCTGCTTGAAAATGACACGGCCACCGTGTTGTCGGTGGTACTGGACCGGCTGTACGTGTTGCGCAACCAGTTGATCCACGGCGGCGCCACCTGGCGCGGCAAGGCCAACCGCGCGCAGATTCGCGATGGCGCGCGCATCCTCGCCGCGCTGGTACCGGCCATTCTGGAAGTGATGTTCGACGCGGGCGACACCGACTTCGGTGCCGCCGCGTATCCCTGGTTGCCCGACTGAGGCGCGCGGCCAAGCTGGACGTTACTTGACGCCGTGCATCAACTTGTTGATCAAGGGCGCGATCAGGAACAGCAACACCCCCGAGCCGATCAAGGCCCAGAAGCCGAAGGTGTAACCGGCGCGGGCCGACTCCACCGTCATGCCGCTTTCACCGCTGACGCCGGCAGCGAAGATCCCGGACAAGTTGTTGCCGATCGCGGTCGACAGGAACCAGCCGCCCATGGCGAGGCCCACCACTTTCACCGGCGCCAGCTTGGTGGTCATCGACAGGCCGATCGGTGACAGGCACAACTCGCCCACGGTCTGGATCACGTAAACCATGAACAAGGTCCAGAACGGCACCTTGCCGGCGTCATCGACCAGCGAGGACAGCGTATACATCAGCAACAGGAACGCCAGACCATTGAAGATCAGACCCAGTCCGAACTTGCGCGGAATGGACGGGTTCATGGAGCGCAAGGTGGTCCACAACCACACAAACACAGGGCCGAGCACCAGAATGGCAATCGAATTGACCGACTGGAACCAACCCACCGGGAACTCGAAGCCACCGAGATTGCGATCGACGATGTTCTGCGCCAGGAAGTTGAACGAACTGCCGGCCTGCTCGAAGAACATGAAGAACAGCACGTTGAACACAAAGATCACCAGCATCGCAATCGAGCGATCACGCTGCACGCTGCCTTCGCGCACGCCCTCGACCAGAATGCCTACGCACAACAACACGAACAGTGCGGTGAGGATCCAGCCCAGAACACCGGCATCGATGGTCAAGAGCAGAAACACCAGCGGCACGGCTACCAAAGCACCGATCAGCACGGCAATGGTGCGGCCGGCGCCGGCACCACCCGGCGGCGGTGCGCCGATCGTGCCCAGCTGGCGGCGACCAAACCAGAACCAGACCAGGCTGATCAGCATGCCGATGCCGGAGGCAATGAACACGTACTTGTACGTCGGCATCTCCTGGGTGCCAAACAGGCGATTGGCGAGGATGCCGGTCAGAATCGGCGCAATGAAGGCGCCGGCGTTGATGCCCATGTAGAACAGCGTGAAACCGGCATCGCGGCGGTTGTCATTCTGCGGATACAACTGCCCCACCATGGCGGAGATGTTGGGCTTGAACAAACCATTGCCGGCGATGATGGTGGCCAGGCCAATGCGGAACACCTGCTCGTTGGGGATCGCGATCAGGAACAAGCCGAGCGACATCACCGCGGCCCCGATCAGGATCGAGCGCTGATAGCCGATCAAGCGGTCGGCGACGAAACCGCCAAACAGCGCTGCGGCATACACCAGCGCGAGGTAGGCGCCGTACAGGCGGTTGGCCGGCGCTTCGCCGCTGCCTTCGCCGCCGAAAAACTGCGCCACGATGTACAACACCAAGGCCCAGCGGATGCCGTAGAACGCGAAGCGTTCCCAGAATTCGGTCATGAACAGCATCCACAGCGGCTTGGGATGACCCAGCTTCTGCGGAAAATCGGGTACGGCCGGTGTGGCGGCCTGGGAGGTCGTACTCATGGAGTTCCCCGTGAAGTGACAAAAAGGACGGTGACAGACACCGTCCGGCAAACTGGTCCACCTGTGTAACCGCTTGGCACCGCGGCGTCAATGCTGCACCACCGCATCAATCAGCCCCGAGCGCGGTACGCACCTCGATCAGTTCGGGGAAAAAGGTCAGATCCAGCGCTTTCTTCAGGAAACCGACGCCGGAGGAGCCGCCGGTGCCGCGCTTGAAACCGATGATGCGCTCGACCGCCTTCATGTGGCGGAAGCGCCACAGCTGGAAGTTTTCCTCGATATCCACCAGCATTTCACACAAGTGGTATTCCGGCCAGTTCGCCTCGGGCGCCTCGTAGATGCGCTTGAACAGCGGCAGCAGGCGCGCATCGTGGGTCCAACCCAGCCGTACATCCCGCTCAATCAGGTCGCCGGGGACGGCATGCCCGCGCCGTGCCAGCCAGCGCAGGGCGGCATCGTACAGACCGGGCGCCTCCAGCGTATCGCGCAAGCGCTGCTGCACGTCCGGATCGTACGCGAACACCTCCAGCATGTCGGCATTCTTGTTGCCCAGCAGGAACTCCACCGTGCGGTACTGCGCCGACTGAAATCCCGACGATGGCCCGAGCCGGTCACGAAACGTCAAATACTCGTGCGGCGTCATTGTCTCCAGCACCGCCCACTGGTTGAACAGCTGATCCTGGATGCGCTTGAAGCGGGTCAGCATCTTCAAGGCCGGATCGACCCGATCCCCGGCCAGACAGACCATCGCCGCATTGAGCTCGTGAATCGACAGTTTCAACCACAGCTCGGCCACGTGGTGCTGGACGATGAACAGCATCTCATCGTGATACGGCGGGTCCGATTGCGGAACCTGCGCCGACAGCAGCCGCTCCAGCTGCAAATAGCCGGCGTAAGTCATGCGCCCGGCCAGGTCGCGCTGAATGCCGGTTTCAAGATCGCGTTGATTCGACATGCCCCTGCCCCGAGTTGAAATGCCGTGCATGGTAGAACAGTCGCGCCACGCGTGCCGACGTCGGCATCCGCATATTGGTATGCCGCGTGCACGCAGGCGGCCGCGCAAGCCGATGCCAACGCGCGTTCGACACGACAGCCGCCGGGCATGGGATAATGGGCGGATTGACGCGGACGAGTCGCGCCATCTGGCGCGTGATTCGAACCGTTCCGCCTGTCCGCCATCCCGGAGGAAGCCGTGGCCATCGCCGCCAAGTTCGAAATCGAATACCTGCAGTACATGGATGCCGAGGGCAAACTGGTCCGCACGGATCTGCCCGAGTTTGCCAAGGATCTCGATCACATGGTCGAGCTGTACAAGCTGATGGTCTCGACCCGCGTGTTCGACACCAAATCCATCGCCCTGCAACGCACCGGCAAGCTCGGCACCTACGCCAGCTGCCTTGGCCACGAAGCCGCCTACGTCGGTCTCGGCAGTGCGATGAAGCCCGAAGATGTGTTCGCGCCGAGCTACCGCGAATACGGCGCCCAGCTCTATCGCGGCGTGCAGCCGCGCGACGTCTACATGTACTGGGGCGGCGACGAGCGTGGCAACGACTTTCAGCAGGAACCGGCCCGCCACGACTTTGCCTGGAGCGTGCCGATCGGCACCCAGTGCCTGCACGCGGCCGGCTCCGCGCTGGCGTTCAAGCTGCGCGGCGAAAAGCGCGTGGCGGTGTGCACCATCGGTGACGGTGGCTCCTCCAAGGGTGACTTCTACTCGGCCATCAACTTCGCCGGCGCCCGCGACCTGCCGCTGGTGGCGGTGATCGTCAATAACCAGTGGGCCATTTCGGTGCCGCGCAAGATCCAGTCCGGTGCGCCGACCCTGGCGCAGAAAGGTCTGGCCGCCGGCCTTGCCTGCATCCAGGTCGATGGCAACGACATCATCGCCGTACGCAAGGCCATGGAGGACGCGCTGGAGCGCGCCCGCGAGGGCAACGGGGGCAGTGTGGTCGAGCTGGTGACCTACCGCCTCGGCGACCACACCACCGCCGACGACGCCCGCCGCTACCGCGATTCCGCCGAGGTCAAGGACGCCTGGACCCGCGAGCCAGTCAAGCGTCTGCGCGCCTGGCTGGAAGCGAAAAAAGCCTGGGACGACACCAAGGAAGAAGCCTGGAAAGCCGAATGCGACGAGTGGATGGACAACGAGGTCAACGCCTATCTCGAAACCAAGGCACAGCCGATCGAAGCGATCTTCGACTACACCTGGGCCGAATTGCCGGCCGATCTTGAGAAACAGCGCGCGCAAGCCCAGGCGCTGGAACACGGAGCGCACTGAGATGGCCGCCATTACCCTTATCGAAGCCGTTACCCAGGCGCTGGCCTACGAGATGGCGCACGACCCTTCGGTGATCGTGCTGGGCGAAGACGTCGGCATCAACGGCGGCGTGTTCCGCGCCACCGCCGGGCTGTCGGAAAAATTCGGCGAGTGGCGCGTCTACGACACGCCGCTGGATGAAATGGGCATCGCCGGCGTCACCGTGGGCCTTGCCGCGCAGGGCATGAAGCCGGTAGCCGAAGCCCAGTTCGAAGGCTTCATCTACCCGATGATGGAGCAGATTTGCTGCCACGCCGCGCGCATGCGCAACCGCACCCGCGGTCGCATCACCTGCCCGGCGGTGTGGCGCGCGCCATGGGGCGGCGGCATCCACGCCCCCGAGCACCACTCCGAAGCCAACGAGCATCTGTTCGCCAACGTGCCGGGTCTGCGTGTGGTGTTGCCCTCCTCGCCCGCGCGCGCCTACGGCCTGCTGCTGGCGGCGATCCGTGATCCCGATCCGGTGATCTTCTTCGAGCCCAAGCGCATCTACCGCCAGTACAAGGAGGAGGTGCCGGACGACGGTGAAGCGCTGCCGCTGGATGTCTGCTTCGTGCTGCGCGACGGCACCGACGTGACCCTGGTCACCTGGGGCGCGCAGGTCAAGGAATGCCTGGAGGCCGCCGACGAGCTGGCCAAGGAAGGCGTCAGCGCCGAAGTCATCGACGTCGCCACCCTGACCCCGCTGGACTTCGACACGATCAAGGAATCGGTGCAGAAAACCGGTCGTTGCGTGATCGTCCATGAAGCCCCCAAGACCGCCGGCTTCGGCGCCGAAATCGCCGCTCGCGTCGGTGAAGAATGCCTGTACGAACTGCTGGCCCCGATCGAACGCGTGACCGGCTACGACGTCCACACACCGCTGTACCGGCTGGAAATGAAGCAGATGCCGAGCACCGCGCGGGTGGTGGCGGCGGCAAAACGGACTTTGGCCGCGAGCTGACAGCCGGCACTGGGCATCGGCGATTGGGGCTTTGATCGAACCAACGCCGGTATCCAGCCCGCCCCCGCACGGCGAATCACGAATCACGAATCCCGGAACCCACATGGCCAACAACAAGACATTCCACCTCCCCGATCTCGGCGAAGGTCTGCCCGATGCCACCATCGTCGAATGGCTGGTGAAGGAAGGCGACAGCGTCAAGCTCGATCAACCCCTGGTGTCGATGGAAACCGCCAAGGCGGTGGTCGAAGTGCCCTCGCCCTACACCGGCAAGGTGCTGAAGTTCCACGGTGGCGATGGCGACGTGATCGTCACCGGCGCCCCGCTGGCCGAGTTCGAGCTCGATCCGAATGCCAAGCAACGGGCGGAGAACGCCGGCCACCAGCACCATCACGCGCCAGCACCCGCGCCAACGCCGGCACCGGCACCCGCTGCGGCCAGCACCGAGCGCGAGGATGAAGGCACCGTGGTCGGTGCCGTGTCCAGCAGCAACGAAGTGCGCCACGAGCAGGCCGCCAGCGTCGGCGGCGTCAAGGCCGTGCCGGCGGTGCGTGCGATGGCACGAAAGCTCAAGGTTGATCTGGCCCGCGTGGTCGCCACCGGTGCCGGTGGCGTGGTCACCATGCAGGACGTCAAGAACGCCGCCGCAAACGGCAGCGCCGCACTCGGCAGCACCTCCGCCGCGCCAGCGCCCGTCGCGGCAGCGGCGCCCGTCGCCGCGCGCAGCACGCTGTCGCAGGCCGGCAAACCGATGCGCACCGCCCCACCCACCGTCACCGCCAGTGGTCAGCCGGAGCAGCTCAAGGGCGTGCGTCGCAACATGGCGCGGGTGATGGCCGACGCCAATGCGCGCGTGGTGCAAACCACCCTTGTCGATGACGCCGATCTCCACGCCTGGCTTGGCAAACAAGACATCACCGGCCGGCTGATCCGCGCCATCGTCGCCGCCTGCAAGGCCGAGCCCTCGCTCAACGCCTGGTTTGACGATGAGAACCTCAGCCTGACCCGCCACCCGCACGTCGACCTCGGCATCGCCGTGGACACCCCGGATGGCCTGTTCGTGCCGGCGCTACGCAATGCCCACCTGCTCGACAGCCGCGGCCTGCGCGAAGGCATCAATCGTCTGCGCTCGCAGGTCGAGGATCGTTCGATTCCGCCATCGGAGCTCGCGGGCTACACCATCAGCCTGTCGAACTTCGGCGTCTTTGCCGGCCGTTACGGCACCGTGGTGGTGGTACCGCCGTGCGTGGCCATCATCGGCGCCGGCAAGCTCAGCCATGACGTGGTCGCGGTGATGGGCGGCATCGAGGTGCACCGCCGCCTGCCGATCAGCCTGACTTTCGACCACCGCGCCATCACCGGCGGCGAAGCGGCCCGCTTCCTCAAGGTCTTGCTCGACGATCTGGCAAAACCGCAGTAACACCCGCGGCATCGGCACAAAGCGCCCGCGCCTGCCTCAATGCAGGCGCG
This sequence comes from Rhodanobacteraceae bacterium, assembly GCA_035703755.1. Taxonomy (GTDB): domain Bacteria; phylum Pseudomonadota; class Gammaproteobacteria; order Xanthomonadales; family Rhodanobacteraceae; genus DASSBG01. The sequence goes on from DASSXP010000221.1 coordinate 8,706, forward strand.
GGCGTTGTCGTTTGCGGCTTACAATGTCCAGCTGCCACGCCTGCTCATTGCATTCCGGAACCCCCATGACCGTCGATCGCGCCGGGCTCGATGCCCTGATGGAAATCACCCACCGCCCTGAACTGGTGTTCGTCGCCGGTCAGGGCAGTTGGATCACCGATCACACCGGCAAGCGCTACCTCGATTTCATCCAGGGCTGGGCGGTCAACTGCCTCGGTCACAATCCGGCGGTGATGATCGACGCCCTGGCGCAGCAATCGCGCGCACTGATCAACCCCTCGCCAGCCTTCTACAACCAGCCGTCGCTCGAACTGGCCAAGCGGCTGGTTGCCACATCCTGCTTCGACCGCGTGTTCTTCGCCAACTCCGGCGCCGAGGCCAACGAAGGCGCGATCAAACTGGCCCGCAAATGGGGCCAGAAGCACCGCCACGGCGCTTACCAGATCATCACTTTCGACCACGCTTTCCACGGCCGCACCCTGGCCACCATGTCGGCATCGGGCAAGCCCGGCTGGGACACCAAGTTCGCGCCGCAGGTGCCCGGCTTCCCCAAGGCCGAGCTCAACGACATCGACTCGGTACGCGGCCTGATCGACGCCGACACCGTGGCGGTGATGCTGGAACCGATCCAGGGCGAAGCCGGCGTGATACCGGCCAGCATCGACTTCCTGCGTGAGCTGCGCGCGCTGACGCGTGAACTGAAGCTGCTGCTGATCGTCGATGAAGTGCAAACCGGCATGGGCCGCACCGGTGCACTGCATGCCCACCAGCACGCCGGTATCGAACCCGACATCATGACGCTCGGCAAAGGCATTGGCGGCGGCGTGCCGCTGGCGGCGCTGCTGGCACGCGAAGCGGTGTGTTGCTTCGATCCGGGTGACCAGGGCGGCACCTACAACGGCAATCCGCTGATGACCGCGGTCGGCGTCGCCGTATTCGATGCCCTCACCGCACCCGGATTTCTCGACAGCGTGAACGCCCGCGGCGCGCAACTCGCGGCCGGTTTGACCGCGCTGTCCGAGCGCTGGGGCATGCACGGCGAGCGTGGCCAGGGCCTGCTGCGGGCCTTGATGCTGGACCGCGATGACGGCCCGGCACTGGTTGAAGCGGCGCGTCAACGCGCGCCGGAAGGCCTGCTGCTGAACGCGCCGCGACCCAATCTGCTGCGCTTCATGCCGGCACTCAACGTCAGCGCGGCGGAAATCGACACCATGCTGGCATGGCTCAATGCATTGATCGCGGAACGGCGCGCGTAATCGGTCGCCGCGCGGCGAGCGAAACCAGCGGAACCAACGCGATGCATTGCCGGTCGAACCGAGGCGGATCGCGCAACCGCAAAGCTACCCATCATTCTTTGTCACCTGAGCAGATGCGACGCACACTGTGCCACTTCCGCCACCACCGAGCCCTGCGCATGCTGGCCCTGTTCGGCTGGCTGATGCTGGTGCTGGCGCCGTTGTCGCCGATGGCCGCCGGACTGCCGGCAGTGGCCGCAACAGCCCATACGCCGACAACGCCGCCGCCCTGCCACCCCATGCCCGACGCATCCGCGGCGCCAGATCAAATGCTGGCACACGCCCCGACCCAGACCACGCTGCACCATTGCCATTGCGCTGCAATGAGCGGCGCCGTGCTCACGTTCGATTTCAACGCGCCCCGCTTCACCCTGGCACCCGCGACCGCCACCCGGCCATGGCCCGCGCCCAGTGAACTGCCCAGCTTGCCTGCCAATCCGCCACTGCGACCGCCGGCGGCCTGAAATCGCTGCCATCAAAACAGGCGTCGGCCATACCGCCGGCGCCCTTGTTGACCGATTTCAGGAATTCGCATGAAAACTCACATCCCCCGTTCCGCCGCAACCAATCCGTCGCGGCGGCGCTTCGTGCAAGGCGTGGCCGGCGCTACCGCGCTGGCCGGCCTTGGCCTGTGGCTACCATCACGCGCCCGCGCTGAACTGGCCAGCCGCACGCTCAATGAACTGCGCGGCGATCAATTCGATCTGCGCGTGGGCCACAGCCCCGTCAACTTTACCGGCCGCCCGCGTCAGGCCATTGCCATCAACGGCAGCGTGCCCGGCCCGACCCTGCGCTGGAAACAGGGCCAGACGGTACGCATGCGCGTCGCCAATGCGCTCGACATACCCACCTCGATCCACTGGCACGGCATCCTGCTGCCAGCCGACATGGACGGCGTGCCGGGGCTCAGCTTCCCCGGCATCGACGCCGGCAAGGCGTTCACCTATGAGTTCCGCGTGCGCCAAAGCGGCACCTACTGGTACCACAGCCATTCCGGTTTGCAGGAGCAAGTAGGCCTGTACGGTGCCATCGTGATCGACCCGGCCGCTGGCGAGCGTTTCCCGGCCGACCGCGACTACGTGGTGATGTTGAACGACTGGAGCGACGACTCGCCCGAGCACATCCTCGCCACGCTGAAAAAGCAGAGCGACTACTACAACCGCGCCGAACCCACGCTGGCTGAACTGATCCGCGATGCGCGCCGGCAAGGACTCGGCAAGGCACTGGCCGAGCGGCGCATGTGGAACCGGATGCGCATGAGCTGGAGCGACCTGTCCGACGTCACCGGCGCAACCTACACCTACCTGATGAACGGCCACACGCCGGCCGGCAACTGGACCGGCCTGTTCCAGCGTGGCGAAAAGGTCCGGCTGCGCTTCATCAACGGCTCTGCCATGACCTTCTTCGATGTGCGCATTCCCGGCCTCAAGATGACCGTGGTGGCGACCGACGGCCAGGATATCGAGCCGGTGACGGTGGACGAGTTCCGCATCGCGGTGGCCGAAACCTATGACGTCATCGTCGAGCCCGCGGACGATCGCGCCTGGAGCATATTCGCGCAGGCCATCGACCGCAGCGGTTACGCCTGCGGCACGCTGGCGCCGCGCGCGGACATGCACGCCGAAATCCCCGCGATGGACGCCCGCGTCCATCTGTCGATGGGCGACATGATGGGCGCGATGTCACATGGCGACGCGCACACGGACGCCCACAGCATGCACGCGATGCACGACATGGCCGGCATGGACATGGCGAGCATGAACATGAGCGCGCCCGCGCCACGGGTGCGCCACGCCCGCACCGAGTACGACAACCCCGCCGTCGACATGCGCGTCGACACGCCGCGCAGCAAGCTCGACGATCCCGGCACCGGCCTGCGCGACAACGGCCGCCGGGTGCTGACCTACGCCGACCTCCACACCATTGGCGGCCCGATCGACCCGCGCGAACCCGGCCGCGAAATCGAACTGCACCTGAGCGGCAACATGCACCGCTATCTGTGGTCTTTCGACGGCGTGCCGTTTGCCGAGGCGACGCCAATCCACTTCCGTGCCGGCGAGCGGCTGCGCATGGTGCTGGTCAACGACACCATGATGAACCACCCGATCCACCTGCATGGCATGTGGAGCGAGCTGGAAAACCCCGATGGCGGTTTCCAGGTGCGCAAGCACACCGTCAACGTGCAACCCGCGCAGCGCATCACCTACGCAGTCAGCGCCGACGCCATGGGCCGATGGGCTTATCACTGCCACATGCTCTACCACATGGAACTCGGCATGATGCGCGAGGTGGTGGTGTCATGAACAAGTACCTGTCACTCAGCCTGGCGCTCATCGTGTTGCCGCTCGCCGGGCACGCCCAAACCCAGCCCGCGAGCGCATCCAGCAGTGCGCCGATGGATCACTCCATGCACGACATGCACGACATGGCCGCCATGCCGGACATGCCGGCGACGGCGCACGATCACGACACCACGCCGCCGCCCGCCAACGCCGACGCACTGCGCTCACCGGACTACTCGGACGGCATCCGTGCTTCGCACATGGCCGGCATGCACGCCGACCCGTGGTTGGGCTCGCTGCGCGTCAACCGCCTCGAAGCGTTTGATCGTGAGGACCACAGCGGCCAGGCATGGGAGCTCGCCGCGTGGTATGGCGACAGCCTCGACCGCGCGACGCTGCGCAGCGAAGGCGAACGCGCCGGCGGCCAGCTCGACGATGGCACACTGGAAGCCCTGTGGTCGCACGCCATCGCAACGTACTGGGATACGGAGCTTGGCGTCCGCCACGATCTCGGCCCGGGGCCGCAACGCGACTGGCTGGCGCTCGGCGTGTCTGGCCTCGCACCGTACTATTTCGAGTTGCGCGCTACCGCCTACCTCGGCAGCGGCGGCCGCAGCCAACTCGGCGTGAGCGCCTCCTACGAACTGCGCATCACCCAGCGCCTGATCCTGGAGCCGGAACTCGAAGCCGTGCTGAATGGCAAGAACGATCCCGCGCGCGGCAACGGGCGCGGGCTGGAACACACCGAGTTCGGCTTGCGTCTGCGTTACGAAATTCAGCGCCAGTTCGCGCCCTACCTCGGCGTGACGTGGCGCCGGGCGTTCAACCAGCTCGACCCACCCGCCGACAAGCAGGCAGACCGCTCGCCATCCTGGCACTGGGTCGCCGGTCTGCGCTTCTGGTTCTGACCGAGTCCGCGCCGCGATCCCATGGCGGGGTCGCGGCGTGGCCCACGTTGCCCGAAATCCGCCACCCCGATGCCAGCCATCCGCCCGAAACCACTGGCATGATGGGCGCGACACACAGCCGAGCGACCCTCATGATGCACCGACGACACCTGTTGCACTGCCTGCTGGCCACGGGCGGCGCTTTGCTGCTGCCACCGGCCCACGCCGCCGGCGGCGGACGCAAGCCGCAAACGCCAGCCAAGCTGTTTGGCGACCTGGAACGCGAGTTCGGGCTCGAACTCGCCGTGGCCATTCTCGACAGCCACGACGGCAGCCGGATCGAGCACCGCGCCGAACAACGCGTTGCCCTGCTCAGCACCTTCAAGTGGCTACTGGCCGCGATGGTGCTGGCGCGGGTGGATCACGGCGAGGAACGCCTCGACCGCCGCCTGATCGTCCACCCCGAAGCCTTGCTCGATTACGCGCCAGTCAGCAAAAAACATCTGGGGCCACCGGGAATGCAGCTGGCTGAACTGTGCGCGGCCGCCGTCACCCTGAGCGACAACACCGCCGCCAACGTGCTGTTGGCGCACCTCGGCGGGCCCGCCGCGTTGACTGCCTGGCTGCGCGCCATCGGCGACGACACCAGCCGCCTCGATCGCACCGAACCGGGCTTGAACGACGTGCCACCGGGTGCACTGCGCGACACCACCACGCCCGCCGCGATGCTGCGCGATCTCAAGGCCATTCTGTTGGGCGATACGCTGCGCCCGGCCTCACGAAAGACCTTGCTTGACTGGTTGCGCGCCTGCCAGACCGGCAGCCAACGTCTGCGCTTCGGCCTGCCACCCGACTGGGATGGCGGCGACAAGACCGGCTCCAGCGCCGTGGCCAGCGACGACGTGGCGATCTTCTGGCCTCCCGCGCGCAAACCCCTCCTGATCGCGGCCTATTGTCGTGGTGGCAACGCCAAGGACCGCGACTTTGCGCTTGCCAGCATCGGCCGGATGGTGGTCAACCAGGCCCGCGCCAAGGCCGACGCGGGTCAGATGTCAAAGCGGTAATTGAGTTTGACCAGCAATTGCTCGTCATCACGCAGGCGCAAGGCGTCGTCGAGCAGGCGGCCGGGCTCGTCCGAGCGCGCGTCCTGATCGTAGCCACCGCGGCCATAGACCACGTACAACCACGACAAGGGTGCCAGCTGGTAGCGGTAACGCACTTGCAAACCGAGGTTGCGCACCGAAAAATCCTCGATGACATCGGCGGCCGCCTGCGCCCGACCATCGCTGCCCACGCGCCAGGCGCCCGTCACCGCGGCATCCAGCCCAATGGCCTGCAACTTGAAACGGAGTTCCTGGCGCTGATCGATGCTCCAGTCGAAACCGGCTTCCAGTTCCAATGAACGACGCGCGAACTCACCCACCGAATTGTCGGTCTGCCACACCAGCCAGCTGGGCGTATAGCCATACTCCAGCTCGGCGCGGAGGCGCAAGGCATCGCTCAGAAAATAGGTGGGTTCGACACCGACCTCCCAGCCGATCCGGTGCACACCCGCCAGCCCGCCGGCGTTGAGTTCCGCTTCCCACTCGAAACCCCAGTCGCCCTGGCGTGGCCGCGAGTGCGAATAGCTGGCGGAAAAACTCGACGGCAACCACAGGGCACCATGACCGCGGGTCAACAAATCGTCCCAGGCCGCGCTGTCGACGTTGATGCGCAGGCTCTCGTCGCCGCCATTGCGCAATTCACTCTCGCGTTGCAGCCGCAGTTCACGGCGCAATCGCAGGCCATGGTCGTTGTCGAGCGCATCGACGCGCAGCCGCCAGTCGTGCGAACTGTAACGGGAGTCGGGCGCCAGATCGGTAATCCGCTTGCGCAGTTCCCAATGCAGATAATCGAGGTTGTTGCGCGACAGGTATCCAAAATCGTTGATCTGGAATCGATCATCGAAATGCATCAGCGCCCACTGCTGGCGCCAGCCGCGACCCATGTCGTAATCCACCAGCGCGGTGGCGCCGTAGCCGCGCGTACGCGCGCCACGTTGCGCAATGTCGCTGCCGCTGAACGTGCTCC
>DASSXP010000286.1:0-34783 GCA_035703755.1 Rhodanobacteraceae bacterium
AACAGTTGCGGGAAACGCAAACGGCCGGCAAAACCAAGCAACTGACGGGTAATCGGGTTGGTCACGCGAGACTCCGTGCCGGCAAAGCGGATAGGCTACCCGGCTGCCGCGTCGAGGGCCAGTGGGGAATGGATGAGATGAACACACGATTTGATGGCATCGACCGCCTGTACGGGCAGGGCAGCGTGGCGGCGTTGAGCTGCGCCCATGTGGCCGTGGTCGGGGTCGGCGGCGTCGGGTCCTGGGCGGCCGAAGCGCTCGTCCGCAGTGGTCTGGGCCATATCACCCTGATCGATGCCGACGAGGTCTGCCTCAGCAACACCAATCGCCAATTGCATGCGTTGGACGGCAATTATGGCCGTGCCAAGGTTGCCGTGTTGGCCGAGCGGCTACGGGCGATCAACCCGCAGGCGGAAATCATCGAAGTGCCGCGCTTTCTGACTCCCTCGACGCTGGATGAGCTTTTGGGTGGCCCCGTCAACCTGGTGCTGGATGCCTGCGATGCCTTTCGGGTCAAGGTCGAAACCATCGCCTGGTGCCGACGGCGCAAACTGCCGCTGGTGACCGTGGGTTCGGCTGGTGGGCGCACGGACTCCACGCAGATTCGGGTGCGTGACCTGTCGCGCACCGAGCACGATGCGATGTTGTCCCTGATTCGCAAAAAGCTGCGCCAGGAGTTCGGTTTCCCGCGCAACAAGGAGCGCTATTTCGGTGTATCGGCGGTGTACTCGCTGGAAAACGTCCAGTACCCGCAAGCCGACGGCAGCGTTTGCGGCAACCGACCGGCGGGTGGCGACGGCTTCAAGCTCGATTGTGGTGGCGGCCTTGGCGCCGCCACCCACGTCACCGGTGCATTCGCCTTTGCCGCAGTGGGGCGGGTGTTGAACGTGTTGCTGAAGAGCCGGGGGTAGGGAACGGGGCAGCTCCAGCCCATTCCCGGTTCCTCAGTGCCCCGGCGTGTCGCCGGCGTGACCGAAGGGCGGTTTCGCCAGCCAGATCACCGGGATCAACACCACGAACAGTACCGCGCAGGCCCAGAATACGTCGTTGACGGCCAGCGTCAGTGCTTCCTGAGAGACGATCCGGTCCAGCATCGCCCACGCGCGCGTCGGGCCGATGGGCGAGGCCGCGAGGCCCTGAATGTACTGCGTCGCCACCTGGCTGGACTGGTTGACGTGTTCGGCCAGTACCGCGTGGTGGTACTCGCCGCGGTGCGACCACAGCGTTACGGTAATCGCGGTGGAGACGCTGGAGGCCATGGTGCGGAAAAAGTTGGCAAGGCCCGAGGCATTGGCGACTTCCTCCGGCTTCAGGCCCGACAGGATCACCTGATTCAGTGGGATGAAGAAGCAGGGGATGGCAAGCCCCATCACCAGCCGCGGCCACACCAGGGTGGCAAAGTCGGTGTGATTGTTGAAGGTGCTGAACCAGTACGAGGTGGCCGCAAAGACCAGGAACGCGAAGGTCACCACCCAGCGCAGTTCCAGCCGGTCGATGTTTTTGCCGATGACAGGTGACAACAGGAACGCAAGGATACCGACTGGTGCGGTGGCCAGGCCGGCCCAGGTGGCGGTATAACCGAGGTTCAATTGCAGCCACAACGGAAACACCACGTTGATGCCGAAGAACGCCATCATGCCGAGCGATAGCGCCAAGACGCCGGCGGTGAAATTGCGCTGGCGAAACAGCGACAGGTCGACCACCGGATGGCGGTCGGTCAGCTCCCACGCCACCAGGAACACCAGACTCACCACGGACACCAACGCCAGGGTCAGGATCATCGGCGAACTGAACCAATCCTTGTCGTTGCCGTTGTCGAGCATGAACTGCAAGCAGCCGACTCCGAGTACCAGCAGCACCAGGCCGACCACGTCGATCGGGGTTTGCACGGTGCGGGTCTCGCGCTTGCGCATCACCGTCCACACCACGATGCCGGCGAGCAAGCCGACCGGCGCGTTGATGAAGAAGATCCACGGCCAGGAGAAGTTGTCGGTCAGCCAGCCGCCGAGAATGGGGCCGAAGATCGGCGCCACCACGATGGTCATGGCCCAGATCGCCAGCGCCACGCCCTTGCGCGCAACGGGGTAGGACGACAGCAGCAGCGACAGCGACAGCGCCACCATCGGGCCGGAGCCGGCGCCCTGCAACAAGCGGAACAGGACCAGCATCGGCATGCTGGTGGCCGCGCCACACAGCACCGAAAACACCACGAACAGCAGCAACGAAACCGTGAACGTGCGGACCTCGCCAAAGCGCTTCGCCAGCCAGCCGGACAACGGCTGCATGATCGCGCTGGCCAGCGCGTAGGAACTGATCGCCCAGGTGCCTTCCTGCGGGCTGACGCCGAGGCTGCCGGCAATGTGCGGCACCGACACGTTGACGATGGTGAGGTCGAGCACCTCCATGAAGGTGGCGAACGAGATCGCCAGCGTCAGCAATCCCAGGGTTGCGCCTTCCAGCGGCTTGGGCTGGGTGGCATCCGCAGTGGTGGCGTTCAAAGGTGTGGGCCCGTCAGTCGGCGGAGGCGAGGTTGGCGGCAATGATCGCGTCGGCCTCGTGGTCGGCTGCGGCCAGCTCGCTGTCGTAGACGGTGGTGCGATCCACCGGCGCGTCCGGGTTGCTGGCTGCCAGCACGGCGCCCTCGCGGTGGCTGATGTCGACCGTCACCTCGCTGGACAGGCCGATCCGCAAGGGGTGCTTGACGAGATCGGCCGCATCGAGCTCGATCCGCACCGGCACGCGCTGCACCACCTTGATCCAGTTGCCGCTGGCGTTCTGCGGCGGCAGCAGGGCGAAGGCGCCGCCGGTGCCGGCGGCGAGGCCGGCGACGTGGCCGTGGAAGACGACATCGCTGCCGTAGAGATCGGTCTTGACCTCGACCGGCTGGCCGATGCGGATATGTTGCAACTGCACTTCCTTGAAGTTGGCGTCGATGTGCACGGCGTCCAGCGGCACTACCTGCATCAGCGGTTGACCCGGCTGGATGCGCTGTCCCACTTCGACGCTGCGTTGGGCCACGTAGCCATCGATCGGGCTGAGTACCGCGTTGCGATGCGCGTTGACCCAGGCCTCGCGGAACGCGGCGCGCGCCGCCAGCACCTGTGGGTTGTGCGCGACATCGACCCCGGCGATCGGCGCGCGGGCGGCGGCGGCCTGGCTTTGCACCAGCTTGAGTGCGGCGCGGGCGGCGTCCAGCGCGGCGCGGGCGTGCGCCAGTTCTTCCGGCGCGACCGCGTGTTGGGCCAGCAGCGGGGCGCGGCGCTTGACGTCGGCTTCGGCCCGCGCCAGATCCAGTTTGCGGGTGGCAATCGCGGCGTCGAACTGGCTGGCGTTGGCGCGCTGCTGACGCACCTGACGCACCGATTGCGCCAGCGCGCTGCGGGCTTTGGCCAGCATCACGTCGGCATCGGTGGGATCGAGTTCGACCAGCGTCTGACCCGCCTGGACCCGGCGCGTGTTGTCGGTCAATACGGCGATCACGGTACCCGGCACCTGCGCCGAAATTGTCACCTGGCTACCGCCAACGTAAGCGTCTTCGGTGACTTCGCGTTGCGACAGCACCAGCGTCCACAGCAGCCACCAGCCGAGGCCGATGACCAGCATTACGATGGCCAGCACGCCAAGGACACGGCGGCGCTTGCCGTTGCTGGCGGTGGGTTCCGTTGGCTCGGTAGCGGGGCTGCTCATGGGGCGGTGACCTTGTGGGTGGACGTGGATGGGGTGGGCGCGGCGTCGGCTTGATAGCCACCGCCCAAGGCTTTGATCAAGGCAATGTCGGCGGCCAGTGCGGCGCCATGGAGGGCGGTCATGGCGTCGTTTTGATCGATCAGGGCGGCTTTGGATTCGAGCGCCGGGCGGGCATCGCTGAGGCCATGCGCAGCGCGGGCCGCGGTGCGCTGGTGCAGCGCGTCGATGGCCGCGACCTGTGCCTGACGGGCGCTGCGGCGCTGGGCGATGCGATCCAGTTGCAGGGCCTGGCTGGCGGCCTCGCGGGCGGCATCGACCACGCTGGCGTGGTAAGCCGCAATGGCGCTGTCGAGCTCGGCGCTGACGGCACCGTATTGCGCTTTCAGCCGGCCCGAATCGAACAAGGGCAGGTGCAGCGCGGGGCCGACATTGGCCACCAGACTGCCGGCGTTGAGCAACTTGCCGAGATCAATCGACGACAGTCCCAGCAAGGCGCTGAGGCTGAAATCCGGATAAAACGCGGCGCGCGCGGCGGCGCGGCGGGACAGCGCGGCTTCGACCCGCCAGCGGCTGGCGTTGATATCGGGGCGGCGCGCGATCAGGTCGATGCCGACCGTGGCCGGCAAGGTAAGGTCGAGCGTGGGCAGTGATTGTACGGTCAGTGGCGGCAATTGATCGGCGCCTATGCCCAACAGAGCGGCCAGGCCGACACGTTGCAAGCGCGCGCCGGCGGCCAGTTCGGCGGCTTGTTCGCGGGCGCCGGCCAAAGCGGCGTCTGCCTGATCCAGCACGCTGGCGTTGTCGATACCGCGCTCGACGCGGGCGGCGGCAATGTCGCGGATGGATTGCCGTGCGGCGATGCGTGCCGTGGCCAAGGCCAGGCGCGCCTGCGTCGTCTGCCAGCCGAAATAGGTGTCGGCCACCGCGCTGGTGATCATCAGCCGGGCGGCATCGCGCTCGGCGGCGGCGGCATGAGCCTGATCGACGGCGGCTTCGATGGCGGCTTTGTGGCGGCCCCAGAAATCGAAATCGTATTGCAGCTGCGCGCCAAGATCGCCTTGCGAATACCAGTTGAAACCGAGGAATTGCGGCGGAATCAGGCCGTTGTCGCTGAGGCGCTGGCGATTCGCGCCGGCGCTGGCACCGACCATCACGCCCGCCGCGGCCTGATTGAGCGCGATGCCCTGTCGCGCCTGCTGGAAGCGGGCTTCAGCCAGCGCAAGGTTGGGCGAGTCGGCCAGAGCGCGCTCGATCAAACTGTCGAGTTGCGGCGCCTGGAACGCCCGCCACCAGTCGCTGGCGGGCCAGTTGCCGTGGGCGCCGGCGCTTGCCTTGACCGGTGCGCTGGCGGCTTGCCAATCGGTGGTGGGTGCGCGTGGTGGCACGGCGACACAGGCGCCGAGCAGCAAACACAGGGCAGCAGTCAGGGGCAGCGCGGATGCGGGTTTCATGGGGCAGGATTTCCCTTGGGTGCAGTCAACGTGACTGCTGTGACCAGTGGTCGATGTTGGCTGCGATGACGCGCAGCGTGTCGGCAAGTTGCCGTTTGCGGGTTGCGCTGATGTTGCCGAGCACCGCGCTCAGGCCAGGGCGCAGGCGTGGCACGAGGTTCTCGACCAGTTTGCGTCCCTTGGCGGTGATCCGCAGGACCACACGGCGGCGGTCTTCAACGGCGGTGCTGCGGGTAACCAGGCCCTGGGCGACCAGCACGTCGCCAATGCGGGTCATGTTGGCGCGGCCGTGGGTGTCGCAACTGCACAGCTCGCTGGGCGTGGCGCTGCCGTCCTCCTGACTGAAGAGGATGCACAGTGTGCGGAATTCCGTTTCACCGAGCGCACTCATGCGGCGCACTTCCTGATCGAAGCCCGCGAGCAACACCGGCGCCACCATCAGCAGTGTGCGTAGCAACACCACGTCGTCGGTGGAGAAGTTGTCGATACGGGTGCCCATCGAGCGGATGCCGTCGCGCATGGCATTCAGCGCGTCGCAAAGCGGGCGTTCTTCAACGATCTTCATTCGTCAGGCTATAGTTCACTGATGAACTATATGCTGGCACAGCTTCAAGGCGATGGCAAGTTGAACAGACGGTGACAGTTTGCGCGGGTGGCGGCGGCAAGGCTGGCGCGATCAGTGCCGCGCAGTTCGGCCACGCAATCGAGCACCGTGGCCAATCGGGCCGGCTCGTTGCGCTGGCCGCGCTGGCCGGCATCGGGTTGGTCAGGGCTATCGGTTTCCAGCAGCAGGTGCTCGATCGGCATCACGGTCACCGTGCGGCGCAGGCGCTGGGCGCGTGGGTAGGTCACCGGGCCACCGATACCGAGCAGAAAACCGAGCCGCCACAGCTGCTCCGCTTGTTGCCAGCTGCCGGAAAAGCTGTGCACGACGCCGCGCAAGGGGCCGGCCCGCCGCAGGCAGGCGATGACCGTGTCGAGGGCGCGCCGGGCGTGCACGATCACCGGTAGCTGGAACTCGCGCGCCAGGACGAGCTGTGCCTCGAAGTAGTGATGCTGGAGGGCGGCGTCTGCCATCCCATCCCAGAAATCGAGACCGCATTCGCCGACCGCAATGCCGCCTTGTCGCAGACGCTGGTGCAGCGCGACGAGGTGTTCGGGGCGGTGTTGTGATGTCGCCACGGGATGCAAGCCGAATGCGGGATGGAGCCCGGCGTGCTGTGCGCACAGCTGTTCCAGCCGGTCCCAGCCGGCGGCATCCACCGCCGGCGCGATCAGCGTATCGACGCCGGCGTCACGGGCGCGGCGCAGCACTGCGTCGCGGTCCGGGTCGAACTCGGCCGCATCGATGTGGCAGTGGCTGTCCGCGAGCAAATGCATGGAATGGACCTCTGGCGGTGTTTTCTCTGCGGTTGCAGTCGATGTGCGCATGGCTCGCGTTCATGGACAGCTTGCTTGAATGGAGCCCCTGATCGAGCGAGAGGATGCGTCATGAATCATAACGAGCTTTGTGGCGGGCGCATGGTTTCGGTGCTGGCGCTGGCCGTCAGCGCGGGCCTGCTCGCCGCGTGCAACCCGCAGGCGGCCGCGGATGCGGTCAAGTATGCCGATGTCACGGCGGTGAAGCCGGTTACCGAAACCATCAAGACGCCGCGCGAAGTGTGCGCGGACGTGCAGGTGACACACCGTGAGGAGCCGAAGGACAAACATGAAATCGCCGGTACCGCGATTGGCGCCATCGTCGGTGGTGCGATCGGCAATCAGGTGGGTGGCGGCAACGGCAAGAAGCTTGCCACTGTGGCGGGCGCGGTGGCGGGCGGCTATGCCGGCAAGCGCATCCAGGAAGCGCACCGGAAACCGCAAGTCAACACCACCACCGAGCGGCGCTGTCACACCGAAACCGACACCAAAACCAAAGTGGTCGGCTACGACGTGACCTATGTCTACAACGGTGTCACCGGCCATACCCGGCTCAAGGACAAGCCCGGCGACAAGCTGCCGGTGCAGCAAGGCGTGGTGGTGGTCGGCGCGCAACCGTGAAGGGTGCGCGTGCCAGCGTGGCATTTTGAGTGCGCTCGGAGCGGGAGCGTTCGCCGCGCGATGTGGGTGTGCCCTGAAGACAAAGACGCCACGGCAAGCGTGGCGTCCGGGCGTGGTGCGGATGTTTGTGGCGGTCAGTTGAGCGCGTAGAACGTGTGGTCGCCGATGGTGCGCAGCGGGGTGGTTTGTGCCCACTTCGGTGAGGCGTCTTCCAGCTTCACGAAGTGGTCCGCGCGCGGCACCACGACGACGCGTTGATCTTGCGGCAGCTTCCACATCTTCATTGATTCGCCGGCAATCGCCCAGGCCTTGTTCCAGGCGGTGAGGTTGCGGATCTCGAAATCCTTCGAGGTGGTGGCTGGCGCGAACTGATACGGGGCAGTGACGACCTTGCACATGTCGTGGCCCCAATGGCCGCGTTCCTGACGCCGCAGGGCCACTTCGGCAACGGCAAACTGTCCGGTGGTGGGCTCACCGCGTGCTTCCAGATACACGGTGGTGGCAAGGCAGGTCTGATCTGCCAGGGGCTGCGGTAGCAAGCCGGCGATCATCAACAACAAGCCGAGGGTCATGTTTCTGCCTCCTGGGGCGCTGTACGCAAGCACCCATCGTCGGATGCGTTGAGCCATGGCGGCGTTGCAGGGCAGCCCGCATCGCCAGGTTTTCCGCACGCGCGCTGTCGCTTCAAGCCACAACGAAGACGGCGGGGTTATGGGTGCGACTGGCATTGCCGCGAGTTTGTGGGAGAAAGCAAGTCATCGCCGGCTCGGAGCTTCGTACGATGCACTTGCCGGCACCCGCTTTTCGCGGGTGATGCAGGTGGTGCTGCGTGGTGTCGCAATCGACACGACGCGTGGCCCTGTCGCGGGAGATCCGGACCTCCGGTTCGCCCGCTGCGCTGACGATTTGGAAGGCCGGCGCGAAAAATTTTGGCGAGACTAGTGTTCGGTCGGCGCTTTGACAAGTGCCAGCGCGTTTGCGTTCAGGTTCACGTCACACTCGTTCAGCTTGCGTACGAACTCAAATGGGGGGGCAAAGTCGGGCAATCCAGCGCGTCATCACGCAGCGCCGCCAGGGCCTGATCGCCTGCGCGGGTCAGTACCATGCCAATGGTGGCGTCACCATTCAGGATGGGTTGGCCCGGAGACCAGTCGCCAACGAGGTCGAAACGGTGCAAGTGCTGCTTGTGGCCACCGCGAAAATGCAGGCGGGAGACGATTTCCTGACCGGGATAGCAGCCCTTGCTCGTCGATACCGCGCCGAGGCGATACAGGCCCAGCGCGGGGGGCAATTGCGTGCCCAGCGCGGCATCCGGCAACCACGGCAAGCCGTCACGAACGTCGGCGGCGAGCCAATCCTCGTCGTGATGCGCGTCATTCACGCTCAGGCTGCGCTCGCCGAGGCCAAAGCGCAGCGTATCGCCGGTGACCGCGAAGAGTTGGGCGGGCAGGGCGTCGCCGCCGCACAGAGTTGCCGCGGCGATGATGTCGATCGCCACCTGTGCGCGCAGCACGTAACGGCGCAGGCGTGCTGCCAGCGCATTCGCCGAACCGCCGCGCAGCAGCGCCATCCATTCGTCATCGTGGCGATGCGCCAGTTGCATGAAGGCTTGCACACGACCTTGCGCGTCGAGCCAACTGCTCCATTGCCACTGCCCGACGGCGAGCTCGCTGCTGTCGGATGCGAATTGCGCCTGCACAAAGCGGCTGGCGTCGGCGCCGGTGATGCGCATGAGTTCGGCGCGCGGGGCATCGGGTTGGAGTGGGTGCATGTCGGTTTCAAATGCGGTTGCCAACGCGGATGATAGCCTTGCGCCATCGATCGAGGGCAGGCTGCGCTTGAGTTGAATGGTGCCAAAGCGTAAGCTTGCGGGGCTTTATGTCCAGCAACGAACCCGACACGAAACGCAAGCCCGCAGAAGACGCCGATCCGGCGCCGTCCGCCGACGAGCGTCCCGCGCCGAGCTCCGGCCAGACCGAGCGTCCCGACCCGACTCGCTACGGCGATTGGGAAAAAAACGGTCGCTGCATCGACTTTTGACGGGCGCTACGCGCGGCCGGCGGTTGTGTGTGCTGGATGGGGTCAGTATCAGCCATTTCGAGGACGCCGCCTGATGAGCAGCACCGGACGACCGCTTTCGCCCCATCTGGGGATCTACCGTTGGCAGATCCAGATGGTGACATCGATCCTGCATCGCGCTACCGGCATCGCGCTGGCCGCAGGCAGCCTGCTGTTGCTGGCGTGGTTGTGTGCGCTGGCGGCCGGGCCGGATGCCTACGCCGCGGTACGCGGGTTTTGCAGTAGCTGGATCGGCATCGTGTTGTTGATCGGCTGGAGTTGGTCGCTCAGCTATCACCTGTTGAACGGTATTCGCCATCTGTTGCAAGACGCGGGGCTCGGGTTTGCCAAGCCGGTGTTCGTTCGCAACGGCTTCATCGTGGTGGCCGGCTCGATCATCCTGACCGCCCTGATCTGGGCCTGTGTGCTGTTGCAGGGAGGTGCGGCATGAGCGAGTTCCGTGAACCGCTGAAGCGTGCCCGTGGCCTGGGTTCGGCCAAGACCGGTACGCAGCATTTCATGGTTCAGCGGGTGACTGCGGTCGCCTTGATTTTTCTTGGCGCGTGGTTCGTCTACCTCACGCTGGGGCTGCTGCACGCCGATTACGCCAGCGCCCGCGCCACCCTGGCCGAGCCGCTCAACGCGGTGCTGGCGATCGCCCTGGTGATTGCGGTGTTTTGGCACGCACAGTTGGGCGTGCAAGTGGTGCTGGAAGATTACGTGCAGCGCACGGCCAAACAAGTCGTGTATCAGGTGCTGCTCCGATTTGCCTGTTTCTTCGCCGGTGCCGCCGGCGTGCTGGCCGTGTTGCGCATTGCGTTGGGAAGTTGATCGATGGAAGCCTACAAGATTCAGGAACACAAATTTGACGTGGTGGTGGTCGGTGCCGGTGGCGCCGGTCTGCGCGCGACCTTGGGCCTCGCTGCCAAGAATCTTTCCACCGCCTGCATCAGCAAGGTGTTTCCGACCCGCTCCCACACGGTGGCGGCACAGGGCGGTATCTCCGCCGCGCTCGGCAACATGGGCGAGGACGACTGGCGCTGGCACATGTACGACACCGTCAAGGGTTCGGACTGGCTGGGCGACCAGGACGCCATCGAGTACATGTGTCGCGAAGCGGTGCCGGCGATCGTCGAGCTGGAGCACTTCGGGGTGCCGTTCTCGCGTACCGACGATGGCCACATCTACCAGCGCCCGTTTGGCGGCATGACCACCCATTTCGGCAAGGGCACTGCCCAGCGCACCTGCGCTGCCGCCGACCGCACCGGCCACGCCATCCTGCATACGCTGTACCAGCAGGCGTTGAAGCACCAGGCCAAGATCTTCATCGAATACTTCGCCATCGATCTCATCTTCGATGCCGCCGGTCAAGTTCGCGGCGTGCTGGCGCTGGACATGAACGAGGGCACCATGCACCTGTTCCGTGGCCAGGCGGTGATTCTCGCCACCGGCGGCTACGGACGCGCCTATTTCTCCTGCACTTCCGCCCACACCTGCACCGGTGATGGCGGCGGCATGGCGCTGCGCGCCGGTCTGGCGTTGCAGGATCTGGAGTTCGTGCAATTCCACCCGACCGGCATCTACGGTTCGGGCTGTCTGATCACCGAAGGTGTGCGCGGCGAAGGCGGCTTCCTCACCAATGCCAAGGGCGAGCGTTTCATGGAGCGCTACGCGCCCAGCGCCAAGGATCTGGCCTCGCGCGACGTGGTCAGTCGCGCCATCACGATGGAAGTGCGCGAAGGCCGCGGTGTCGGCCCCGAAGCCGACCATGCCTACCTCAATCTGCAACATCTCGGTGCCGAGGTAATCCACGAGCGCTTGCCGGGCATTGCCGAGTCGGCACGCATCTTTGCCGGTGTCGACGTCAGCAAGGAGCCGATCCCGGTGCTGCCGACGGTGCACTACAACATGGGTGGTATCCCCACCAACTATCACGGCGAAGTGGTGCAGCCCAAGGGCGACAGCAAGGAAGTGCCGGTGCCGGGCCTGTTTGCCATCGGCGAAGCGGCTTGCGTGTCGGTGCACGGCGGCAATCGCCTCGGCTCCAATTCGCTGCTCGACCTGGTGGTGTTCGGCCGCGCGGTGGCGAACCGTTGTGGCGAATTGTTCACGCCGGGTGCGGCGCAGCCGGATTTGCCGGCCGATGCCTGCGACAAGGCGCTGTCGCGCTTCGACGCCATGCGCCACGCCAACGGCAGCATTCCGACCGCCAAGTTGCGGCTGGAAATGCAAAAGACCATGCAGAAGGACGCCGCGGTGTTCCGCACCGCCGAATCGCTCAAGGACGGCTGCGAACGGATTGACGCCGTGCACGCCAAGCTGGCGGACATCAAGGTGTCCGACCGCTCGCTGGTGTGGAACTCCGATCTGATCGAGTCGCTGGAACTGGCCAACCTGATGGGCCAGGCCGTCGGCACCATGCATTCGGCCGAACAGCGCACCGAGTCGCGCGGCGCGCATGCCCGCGAAGACTTCAGCGAGCGCGACGACGAGCATTGGATGAAGCACACGCTGGTGTGGGTGGACGACAAGGGCAAGACCCGTTTCGACTATCGGCCGGTGCACCTCAATACCCTGACCGATGAGATCGAAACCATCCCGCCCAAGAAACGGGTGTATTGAGCGCGACCCAAGGGAAGCCGTTTGACGGGCTTCAAGTTCAGGGCAATCGGAACCGAAGGCAATGGCAGAATTTTCCTTACCGCAAAACTCCAAGATCCAACCCGGCAAGCACTGGGCGGTGCCGGAGGCCAAACAGCCGCGCACCTTCAAGGTCTACCGCTGGTCGCCGGACGATGGTGCCAACCCGCACATGGATACCTACGAGGTGGACATGGCGACTTGCGGCCCGATGGTTCTGGACGCGCTGCTCAAGATCAAGAACGAGATCGATCCCACGCTGACCCTGCGCCGTTCCTGCCGCGAAGGCGTGTGTGGTTCCTGTGCGATGAACATCGACGGCACCAATACGCTTGCCTGCACCAAGGCGATCGAAGACCTGCCGGCCGGCGAAGTGAAAATCTACCCCTTGCCGCACATGCCGGTGGTCAAGGATCTGGTGCCGGATCTCACCCATTTCTACGCCCAGCACGCCTCGATCGAACCGTGGCTCAAGACCAGCAGCCCGGCGCCGGGCGACCGTGAGCGGCTGCAATCGCCGGCGGATCGCAAAAAGCTCGACGGCCTGTACGAGTGCATCCTGTGCGCCTGCTGCAGCACCGCTTGCCCGAGCTACTGGTGGAACCCGGAACGCTACCTCGGCCCGGCCATCCTGTTGCAGGCCTACCGCTGGATCGTCGATACCCGCGACGAGGCCACCGGGGCGCGTCTCGACGACCTCGAAGATCCGTTCAAGCTGTACCGCTGCCACACCATCATGAATTGCACCCGCACCTGTCCCAAGCATCTGAATCCGGCCGAAGCCATCGCCAGCATCAAGCAATTGCTGGTGGAGCGGCGGACCTGACGACACACGGGCCGGCATGATGGGCGAATCCGCTTCCGCGCCTGCCGACGTGGTGCCCGCAGGCACCCGCCGCGGCCGCTTGCGCTGGCGCGCACGGCGCGGCACGCAGGAGCTGGACGTACTGATCGGCTGGTGGCTGGAACAACGCTTCGAGCAGGCTGACACGGCCAACCAGCTTGCGTTCGAGCAGATGCTGGATGCGCAAGACCCGGATCTCTGGGACTGGCTGATGGGGCATGCCGTGCCGCCACGGGCCGACTGGCAGGCCATCATCGATGACATCCGGGCCGCCCATCGGCTTTGAGTTCCGGCCGTCGCGCTGGCTGCTGGCGGCTACGCTGCTGGTTGCGTTGCTGGCGCTGCTGGCGCTGGCCATGAGCGGCCTCGCGCTGATGCCCCGATTGCTGGGCGGTGGTCTGCTGCTGGCATTCGCCGTCCGTCGCTTGCGGTACTGGCGGCAGCCGCGCGTGCGGGCAGTGGTGTGGCGCGACGGCGATGATGCCTCGCTGGCCCTTTCCAGCGGCTTTGATGCCGCTGCCACGCTGATGCACGCGCGCGCGTTGGGGCCGCTGATCGTACTTGAGTTTGCGTGGGAACCGCGCCAGCGTGCCTGTCTGTGGCTGTTGCCGGACAATCTCGATGCCGTGCACCGGCGCCACCTGCGCATGCGCATCCTGGCCCGCGCGGGCGCCGAAGAAAGTGCCGTGTAGGCCACGGCTGACAACCCGGAGCGTCCATTGCCGCTTGCCGTGTGGTGTCGCTTTCGGGCACTCTGACGGCTTGCCGCGGTCACACTGCCGCCGTTTCATTCGACCAGGTTGACCGTCCATGTTTCGCCCGCTGGAACTTTGCATCGGACTGCGCTACACCCGCGCCAAGCGACGCAACCATTTCATTTCCTTCATCTCGCTGGTGTCGATGCTCGGCATTGCGGTTGGCATCACCGCCCTCATCACCGTGATCTCGGTGATGAACGGCTTCGACAGCGAACTGCGCTCGCGCATGCTCGGCATGTTGGCGGACGCCACCATTTCCAGTTACGCCGACAGCATGCCGTCATGGCAGGAGGCACTCGATCGCGCCCGCGCCGACCCGCAGGTGAAGGCCGCCGCGCCCTATGTCGAACGCTACGTGATGATCCAGGGCCGTGGCGATGAGCCCGCCGGTGCACTGGTGCGTGGCATCGATCCGGTACTGGAAGCCCAGGTCTCCGATTTGCCCGCGACCATGAAGCAGGGCTCGATTGCGAGCCTCAAACCCGGTAGCTGGAACATCGTGCTCGGACGCGATCTGGCTTTGCAACTCGGCGTCGGTGTCGGTGACAAGGTGGTGGTGTACGCCGCCAGCTTCAGCACCACGCCGGTTGGCATCGTGCCCAAGCTGCGACGCTTCACCGTCAGTGGCATCTTTCAGGCCAACATGCAGGAGTACGACTCGGGCCTCGTGGTGACCTCGATGGCCGACATCGAAAAGCTCTACCGGATGGACGGGCCGAGCGGGGTTCGCCTGAAGCTCGCCGACAAAGGCGATGCCTGGCAGGTGGCGCGACGCCTGGCCGACCAGCTTGGGCCGGGTTTTCATGTGCGCACCTGGATGCAGAGCAATGTCAACTTGCTGGGCGCGTTGGAGATGGAAAAGAAGGTGATGTTCCTGATCCTGTCGCTGATCATCGCGGTGGCCGCGTTCAACCTGGTTTCGACCCTGGTGATGCTGGTGACCGACAAACAAGCCGATATCGCCATCCTGCGCACCCTGGGCGCGACACCGGCCAGCGTGATGGGCGTGTTCATGGTGCAGGGTCTGGTGGTGGGCTTGATCGGCATCGCGCTCGGTGTACTGTTTGGCAGCGTGCTGTCGATCAACGTGCCCGACATCGTGAAATGGATCGAACACGTCTTCCATGTGCAATTTCTTTCCCCCGACGTGTACTACATCAGCGAGGTGCCGAGTGAGTTGCATTGGTCGGACGTGGGCTGGATCACCGGGCTGGCGGCCGTATTCTGCCTGCTGGCGACCTTGTATCCCGCGTGGCGTGCGGCGCGCACCCAACCGGCACAGGCCTTGCGTTATGAGTGAGATCGGCGTCGCGCGTTCGGGATTTGCATGGGCGCAATCCGCGCCGCAGGCAGCGCACACGCAGCGCAAGCGCACTGCGTGGGGAGTCCGATTGTGAGCAAGTCGGTGGCGGGAATCGGGGCAGGGGCATCAATGACGCCAGACAGCGTGCTGCGCGTGCGCGGCATCGCCAAGACCTACGCCGAGGGCAATCTGCGCACGGAGGTGCTCAAGGACGCCTCGTTCGAGGTCGCACGCGGCCAGACTCTGGCCATCATCGGCGCGTCCGGCTGCGGCAAGAGCACCTTGCTGCACATCGTCGGCGGGCTGGACACGCCGAGCGCGGGCGAGGTGGAGATCGAAGGCTGCACGATGTCGCGTTTGTCGGATGCCGAACGCGGCCGCGTACGCAACCGCTCGCTCGGATTCATCTACCAGTTCCACCACCTGTTGCCCGAGTTCACCGCGCTGGAGAACGTCGCCATGCCACTGTTGATTCGCGGCACCGCGGTCGCGGACGCCAGAGCGCAGGCGGCGAGCTTGCTGGATCGGGTCGGGCTGGCGGCGCGCCAGCGGCACAAGCCGGGTGAACTGTCCGGTGGCGAGCGCCAGCGTTGCGCGGTGGCACGCGCGCTGGTGACGCGGCCCGCCTGCATCCTTGGCGATGAGCCCACCGGCAATCTGGACGAAAAAAATGCCGCCCAGGTGTACGACCTGATGCTGGAATTGAACCGCGAGATCGGCACCAGTTTCGTGCTGGTGACGCACGACGCCAAACTGGCCGCACGCATGGACCGGGTGCTGGAGCTCGGTGCGGGGCGGTTGGCAGCACCCACTCTACGCCACGGCGACTGAGCATGACCACGGGACGGATCCCATGTACAAGGCACCAGCCACGCTGAGCTCGACCCGCTTGAGCAGTGTCGCCATCGCCTTGGCGGCACTGGCGGGCGCGACATTGGTGCAATGGTCGCCGCTGCTGCCACCCGCGCCGCTTGATTTTGCCCTCGGCGTGATGGCCGTGCTGCTGGCCTGGCACTCACCGCGTTGGCGTTGGCTGGCGCTGCTGCTGCTGGCAGTGGCCTGGTGTGCGTGGCGTGCAGCACTGGTGCTGGATCAGCGTTTGCCGCGCGAACTGGAGAAGCGGGACTTCGATGTCAGCGGGGTGGTAACCGGCTTGCCCGAAACCGGTGCCGGCGCCACCGTGTTCAACTTCATTCCCGAACAAACGATGCTGGACGGGCGCGCGATCCCACTTCACGGCGAACTGCGGGTGGCGTGGTATGGCGCACCGGCCGACCGCCTGCAACCCTGCACCCGCTGGACCCTGCGCTTGCGCTTGCGACGACCGCGCGGCTTGCTCGACCCGGGCGCCTTTGACAGCGAACGTTACGCCTTGGTCAATCGACGCAGCGCGGTCGGCTACGTGCGCGATGCGCAGCCGCCGGTGGCAGCGGGGGCTGCCGACTGGTGTGTGGATCGCTGGCGCGCCCGCATTGCCGCCGCCATTGCCACGGCGGTGCCGGACGCGTGCGACGCGCATCTGTTGCAGGCGCTGACGGTGGGCGATACGCGGGGCCTGAGCGATGCCGACTGGGCCGTGGCGCGGGTCACCGGCGTCACCCACCTGTTGGCTATTTCGGGCTTTCACGTCGGCGTCGCGGCGCTGGCGGGCGTGTTGCTGGTGCGGCTCGTGTGGTGGGCCTTGCCGTGGCTGGCCTTGCGGGTGCCACGGCAGCCAGTGCAGGCACTGGCGGCGCTGCTGGCCGGCAGCGCGTATGGCGCACTGGCCGGTTTTGGCCTGCCGACCACGCGCACTTTGCTGATGATCGGCGTGGCGGCGCTGGCGCTGGGCATGCGCCGCGCGGTGGGCGCGCTCGATGCGTTGGCGCTGGCCTTGCTGGCGATCCTCGTGGTCGATCCACTGGCCGTGCTGTCGGCTGGCTTCTGGTTGTCCTTTGCCGGGGTGGCGTTTCTGATGCTGGGTTTCGCGCGGCCACGACGATTGCTGGAGCACCTCAAGGCGCTGGGGGCGGCGCAGTGGGCGATGAGTGTGGCTTTGCTGCCGCTGACGGTGGCCTTCTTTGGTCAAGCGGCCCCGCTTGGTGCGCTGTCCAACCTGGTTGCGGTGCCGGTGGTCAGCCTGTTGGCGGTGCCGGCGGCCTTGCTCGGGGTGCTCGCGTGGCCAGTGTCGATGACGCTGGCAGCATTCTGCTGGCAGGCGGCGGCGTGGGTCATGCACATGCTGTGGAGCGGCCTTGCGGTGCTGGCCGCCTTGCCCGCCAGTGCCTGGTATCTGCCGCTGCCGACGGTGTTCAGTGTGGGGCTGGCTTTGCTGGGCGCGGTGTGGTTGCTGTTGCCGCGCGGGGTGCCACTGCGCTGGTTCGGCCTGTGCCTGTTTCTGCCGCTGCTGGCACCGCGTCTGCCGGCACCAGCGGCGGGCGCGTTCCAGGCCGATGTGCTGGACGTGGGGCAGGGCTTGTCGGTGCTGCTGCGCACGCGCCATCACGCGCTGTTGTACGACGCCGGCGCCAAGTATCCGTCCGGTTTCGATGTCGGTGAGGCGGCGGTTCTGCCGGCCCTGCATGCACTCGGCGTGCGCGAGCTCGCTGCCATGATGATCAGCCATGGCGACAACGATCACGCCGGCGGCGCGCCCGCGGTCGCGCTGGCCTACCCGCATGCGGTGTTGTTTGGCAGCGAACCGGCGCGCAGTCCATTGCCGCTGCTGCGTTGTCGTGCCGGCCAGCATTGGCACTGGGATGGCGTCAGCTTTCGCGTGCTGCATCCAACCGCGGCATGGCAGGACGCCGACAATGATGGATCGTGCGTGTTGCTTGTCACTGGCGCCGCCGGCCGCATGCTGTTGACCGGCGACATCAGCGCGACGGTTGAGCCGGCGGTGGCCGCCGCCGCCGGCACGGGCCTGCCGCTGGTGCTGCTGGTGCCGCATCACGGCAGCAAGAGTTCGTCGAGCGGCGCTTTTCTGACCGCATTGGCGCCGCAGCTGGCGTTGGTCTCGGCCGGATGGTTGAGTCGCTACGGGCATCCAGCCGCCAGTGTGGTCGCGCGCTACCGCGATTTGGGCATTCCCTTGTTGAACACGGCCGACAGCGGCGCGATCGGTATCGACTTCCCCGCCGACGGCGCGCCACGGCTGCGCTGGCGCTGGCGGCGCACAGCGGCACGGTATTGGCGCGAGTAATGCCAAGTGGCGCACGTTCGCGGTGTTTGGTCGACCTGCCGGCGCTGTTATGATTCCGCCTCGGCATTGAACCTGTGGGAGCCAACGTGCTGGAAATCCTCAAGGCGGGCGGCTGGGCGCTGGCCCCGATTCTGATCTGCTCGGCATTGCTGCTGGCGATCGTGCTGGAGCGCTTCTGGAGCCTGCGCCGCAAGACGGTGGCGCCACAGGGGCTGGTCGATGACGTCGTGCAGTTGCTGAAGGCGCAGCGGCTGGACCCCAAACACATCGATGCCTTGCGCGAGAACTCGCCGCTCGGCGAACTGCTGGCAGCCGCCCTGGCGGTGCGTCAGCAGTCGCGCGAGGTGGTCCGCGAACGGCTGGAGGATACGGGTCGTCACGTCGTGCACCGGATGGAACGCTATCTGTCGAGTCTCGGCACCATTGCCCTGATTTCGCCCTTGCTGGGTCTGCTCGGTACCGTGATCGGCTTGATCCGAATGTTTCTGGCGGTGATGGTCTCGGGTGTCGGTGACCCGATGAAAATGGCCGGCGGCATCGGCGAAGCGCTGATCTGTACCGCCGCCGGTCTGGTGGTGGCGATTCCGGCGTATGCGCTGCATCGCTATTTCCGCAGCCGTGTCGAGGGTCTGGTGGTGGAGATGGAGCGCGAGGCGACCCGGTTGCTCGATCAAATCGACCACACTCCGCTGCCGGCTGCGCCGACGTCGGCTCCAGGCCCCGCCCCGACACGCCCGCGCGCCACGGCGCGTGCCAGCCACTGATTCCGCGCCATGCGTTTGTCCGCCAAGCGCCAGAACGACGACTTCGAGATCAACGTGATTTCGTTGATCGACGTGCTATTGACCTTGCTGATGTTCTTCGTGCTGACCACCACCTTCGTGCAGCAATCCCGGCTCAAGGTCACGCTGCCCGAGTCCAGTGAAGCGGCCAAACCCGCCGAGGCCGACACCCTGGTGTTGCTGATCGACCGTGAAGGGCATTACTACATCGGCAACAACGAAGTGCTTGATCCCGGCGTCGACGGACTCAAGAAAGCGTTGGCGACACTGGCCGGCGCGGATCGCCAGCGGCCGGTACTGTTGCGCGCCGACGGCATGACGCCGAATCAGGCCGTGGTGACGGCCATGGATGCGCTCGGCCAACTCGGTTTCGTCAATCTGCGGATTGCCACCACGCCCTCGCCACAGGCCGGGCAATGACCGCGCCCGCCACGCGCGGGGCGGATGCCAGCACCTGGCGCATCTGGCGCCGCTTGCTGGGCTATTCAGGTCGCCACTGGGGCTGGGCGATTCTGGCGCTGATCGGCATGATCATCGATGCCGCCTGCATGACGCTGTTCGCCCGCTTGATCCAGCCACTGCTGGATGACCTGTTCGTCAACAAGGATCCCTACGTCATCTTCTGGATGCCGATCTGGCTGGTGGTGATCTTCGGCCTGCGCGGCATCGCCTCGTACTGGGCCGACTACGGTACCGCCGTGATTGGCCGCAACGTGGTGCATCGCTTGCGTTTGCAGGTGTTCGCGCGCTACCTCGGCATGCCCGACGCGTTTTTTTCCAGCGAGCCGTCGGGGCAGCAGATTTCCCGCATTACCTACACCACCGAGCAGGTGGCGCAGGCCGCGACCAATGCGGTCAAGGTGGCGGTAATCGACGGCCTGACGGTGATCGGCATGGTCGGCGTGATGCTCTACAACAGCGCCTACCTGACCATGGCGCTGCTGGTGCTGGTGCCGGCGGTGGTGCTGGTGGCGACGGTGGTCAGCCGCCGTTACCGGCGCATCAGCCGTCGCGTGCAAGGCTCCATGGGTTCGGTGACAGGTACCGTCGAGGAAGCCGTCGCCGGCCATCGGGAAGTGAAAATCTTCGGTGCCCAGCAACAGGAAGCCGAACGCCTGGCGACGGTCGATCAACAGACCTTGCGCCTCAACCTCAAGATCGCCTCGACCAATGGTTATTCCACCGGTCTGGTGCAGACGCTGGCGGCGGTGGCACTGGCGTTGATCGTTTATCTGGCGACGCGGCCGGATGTGATCGACCACATGAGTCCAGGCACGTTTTTCTCCGTGATCGCCGCCATGGGCGCGATCCTGCCCTCGCTGAAACGCCTGACCACGGTGCAGCCCAACCTGCAACGCGGCGTGGCCGCCGCCGAGGATGTGTTTGCCGTCATCGACCAGCCGCCCGAAGTCGACGCCGGCAACCGCGAACTGTCGCGTGCCCGTGGCGAGATCGAACTGCGACAGGTTCGCATGCGCTATCCGGCGGCCGAGCAATACGCGCTGGACGAGGTGTCACTGCATTGCGCCGCGGGCAGTGTCACCGCGCTGGTGGGCCGCTCCGGCAGCGGCAAGAGCAGCCTCGCCGCGCTGCTGCCACGGCTCAACGAACCCGAATCCGGCAGCGTGCTGCTGGACGGCCATCCGCTCGACGACTACAGCCTGGTCTCGCTGCGCCGGCAGATAGCCTGGGTGGGGCAGCGGGTGGTGCTGTTTGAAGGCAGCGTGGCCGAGAACATCGCCTACGGCGAGCTGCGCGGTGCCAGCCGCGAGGCCATCCGCGAAGCGGCCCGCGCCGCCAATGCACTGGATTTCATCGAGCGTCTGCCGCAGGGGTTTGACAGCCCGCTGGGTTCGGGCGGCAGCGCCTTGTCGGGTGGCGAGCGCCAGCGCATTGCCATCGCCCGCGCCATTCTCAAGGACGCGCCGATCCTGATCCTCGACGAAGCCACCAGCGCGCTCGACTCCGAATCCGAGCGGCTGATCCAGCAAGCGCTGGCGCGGCTGATGCAAGAGCGCACCACCCTGGTGATCGCCCATCGCCTGTCCACCATCGAGCACGCCGACAACATCGTGGTGCTGGACCGTGGCCGCATCATCGAGCAGGGCCGCCATGTGGACCTGCTCGCCGCCAACGGTGCCTACGCGGCGCTGCACCGCTTGCAGTTCGGCGACGCTGTGCCGGCGCGCGACTGAGATGGCGCTCGCGCGCGACGTGGAGCGGCGATGGTACGACGGCACCCCGCCCAGCCTGCCGCTACGTCTCGTGGCCGGATTGTTCCGTTTCCTCAGCGCGGCGCGGCGCGGCCTGTATCGACGCGGCTGGCTCGGCAGCGTGCGCTTGCCGGTGCCGGTGGTGGTGATTGGCAACATCAGTGTCGGCGGCACCGGCAAGACGCCGCTCACCATCGCCATTGCGCTGGAGCTCCAGCGCCGTGGCTGGCGTCCCGGCGTGGTCAGTCGTGGCCATGGTGGCCGCGCCACGGCGCCAATGCTGCTGGATGCGCAGTCGGATCCCGGCGTAGTCGGCGATGAGCCGGCCTTGATCCGCGCCGCCGGCATCCCGGTGGCCATTGGCCGCGATCGTGTCGATGCCGCGCGCCTGTTGCTGGGGCAGAGCATCGACGTGGTGCTGGCCGACGACGGCTTGCAGCACTACCGCCTCGCGCGGGATGTCGAAATTTGCGTCATCGACGGCCAGCGTCGTTTTGGCAACGGCTGGCTGTTGCCGGCCGGGCCGTTGCGGGAACCGCCCGCGCGCCTGGCCGGCGTCGACTTTCGTGTTGTCAACGGCGGTGCGCCCGGTGGCGATGAAATCCCGATGACGCTGCACGGCGATGTCGCGGTGTCACTGGTCGAGTCGAGTCGGCACCAGCCGCTGGCGGATTTTGCCGGCCGCCGCGTGCACGCCGTCGCCGGGATCGGCAATCCGTCGCGCTTCTTCGCCAGCCTGCGCGAGCAGGGCATCGAGGTGATCGAGCATGCCTTTCCCGATCATCACGCCTACGTAGCGGCAGACCTCGACTTCGGCGACGGAGCAGCGCTGCTGATGACCGACAAGGACGCGATCAAATGCCGGCCGTTTGCCCATGATGGTTGTTGGCGTGTGCCGGTGCAGGCGCAACTGCCGGGCGAGTTTTTCGCGCAACTCGACGCGCTGTTGCGCCGGCGGCAGACGCCGGCAGCGTTGTCACACCACTGATTCGTGCAGCCCGCGCTACGGCGCGTGATCGGATGCTGGCCCCGGCGTCTCGTTGCGAGGCGGATTCGTCGCGGGGCTGCGCCCAAGCAGCCAGGCCAGCCACGGTGGCGTGACAACGGCGGTCAACAGCGACATCGCCACGATCACGGCGTAAATCTGTTCCGAGAAGGCGCCGGCGGCGAGTCCGATGGCGGCGATTACCACGCCGACCTCGCCGCGCGGCACCATGCCGGCGCCGACGATGCCGGCGCTGGCGCGGCCGAGTTTGATCGCGCCGAGAAAGCCGCCGACAAATTTGCTCAGGATGGCGATCGCGGTGGCGCCCGCCAGCAGCCACAAGGCGTGTGCATCGGCGAACTGGGCGAGGTCGATCTTGGTGCCGGTGACGACGAAAAAGAACGGCGTCAGCAAGGCCAGCAAAGGCTGCATCTGGTGTTCCAGTGTTTCGCGCTGCTGGCTTTCGGCGGCGATCATGCCGGCAAGAAAGGCGCCGATAATCGCCGCCAGACCAAACTGGGTCGACAGGAAAGCCAGGCCGAGACACAGCGCCAGCACGATGGCCAGCGGCGAGTGTGGGCTGATCGGCGCGTTGAGCCAATGCTCCTTGCGGCGGATTGTTTGCGTGCCGACCCAGATCGTCACCGCGATGAAGCCGACTGCTTGCAGCAACACCAGCAGCAGGCCGCCGAGGCGCAGTTCGCCGCCACCCTGCACCGATACCACCACGCCGAGCAGCAGCATGGCGAGGATGTCGTCAATCACCGCCGCGCCGAGAATCACCCGGCTCTCGATCCGCTGCAACACGCCGAGTTCCTTCAGCACGGCGGCGGTAATGCCGGCCGAGGTGGCGACAAACGCCGCGGCGACGAACAGCGAGCGGGTCCAGTCGAAGCCGCTGGCGTGTGCCCACAGGGTGCCGAGTACGAAAGGCAGGGCAACGCCGAGCACGCCCACCGACACGGCGCTGGCGCCGACCCGGCCGAGGTCGCCTAGGCGCGTCTCCAGGCCAACGGAAAACAGCAGCAGCACCACGCCGATTTCCGCCAACACGTCGAGTGGCGTGCCGGCGACAATGACCTCCGGTCCGATCCAGCCCAGCGCTGACGGCCCGATCACGCAGCCGGCGACGATTTGCCCGACCACCGCCGGCAGGCGCAGCCGCTGGGCGATTTCCGCGCCCACTTGCGCGGCAACGAAGATCACGAACAGGTGCAGCAGAATGGCGCTGGCGTGGTGCATGGCGGCAGGCATGGGGAAACCCGCATTCTGGAGTGGGTTGCCCGCGTTCGCAACATGGTCGGTCGATTGCTGCCGGCATCGTCCGCCCGTGGCATCATAGGCGGATACACCCTCAACAAGGCCGGAGCGCCACATGTCGGACAAGCCAGCAATCACCCTTTCCAGCCGCGATTTTGACCGCCTCGATGCCCTGTTGCGGGGCGTGGCGGATGAGGACGCGCATGCCGCATTGCGCGACGAGCTGGAGCGCGCCAGGGTGGTCGAACCGGCCCAGTTGCCGGCTGGCGTGGTCAGCATGAACTCGATCGTGCGTTTGGCTGATGTGGACAACGGCGAGGAAATGACCTTGACGCTGGTCTACCCGCGTGAGGCCGGCAAGCCCGGCACGGTATCGATTTTTGCCCCGGTGGGCAGTGCGCTGCTCGGCTTGTCGGTGGATCAGCAGATCGACTGGCCCTTGCCCGGCAACCGCAGCCGCCGCCTGCGCGTGCTGGCGGTCGAATACCAGCCCGAAGCGGCGGGCGATTTCCATCTTTGACGGGCGCACCGAGTGGGGCCGATTCGATGAACGTGCCCGTGGCCGAACGCATTGCGCATCTGCGCGAGCAACTGACGGAAGCGAACTACCGCTACCATGTGCTCGATGATCCGACCCTGCCGGACGTCGACTACGACCGCTTGATGCGCGAGTTGGAAGCGCTGGAAGCCGCGCATCCGGAACTGGCCACTGCCGACTCACCGACGCGCCGCGTCGGCGCGCGGGCCGCCGGTGGCTTTGCCGAGGTGCGCCACGCGCGGCCGATGCTGTCCTTGTCCAACGCCTTCACGGCGGACGGCGGTGACGATGTCACGCGTTTCCGCGAGGTGGCCGAATTCGTCGAGCGAATTGAAAGGGAACTGGGCCGACAGGCGCCGGTGTTCTCGGTGGAGCCGAAGTTCGATGGCCTTGCCATCAGTCTGCGTTACGAGCAGGGCCGTTTCGTGCAAGGCGTGACCCGTGGCGACGGCGAAACCGGCGAAGACGTCAGTGCCAATCTGCGCACCGTGCGTTCGATTCCGTTGCGCCTGCGCGGCAACGACTGGCCCGCCGTGCTGGAAGTGCGTGGCGAAGTGGTGATGCTGCGCAAGGATTTCGAAGCATTCAACGCGCAGGCCCGCGCGCACGGCGAAAAGACCCTCGCCAATCCGCGCAATGGCGCGGCCGGTTCCTTGCGCCAGTTGGACCCGGCGGTGACGGCACGCCGGCGCCTCAGTTTCTTTGCCTATGCCGTCGGCGTGGTCGATGGCGCCGAACTGCCGGCGACCCATTCGGCCACCTTGCAGCAGCTCAAGACCTGGGGCTTTCCGGTGTCGCCCGAGGTCGGTACCGCGCATGGACTGGTGGGACTGATCGCCTACTACCGCACGCTCGGCGCGCGTCGTGCGCACTTGCCGTATGACATCGATGGGGTGGTCTACAAGCTCGACGACTACGCCGGCCAACAGGCCATGGGCTATGTCGCTCGCGCGCCGCGCTGGGCCATCGCGCACAAGTTTCCGGCCGAGGAGCAAGCGACCACGGTGGAGGCGATCGACATCCAGATCGGCCGTACCGGCGCGGCCACACCGGTGGCGCGGCTGCAAGCGGTGCAGGTGGCTGGCGTCACCGTCACCAACGCCACCTTGCACAATGCCGACCAGATCGCGCGGCTCGACGTGCGCGTTGGCGATAGCGTGATCGTGCGCCGCGCCGGCGACGTGATCCCGGAAGTGGTGCGGGTCATTCCCGAACGGCGCCCAGTGGGGACCGAGCCCTGGGTCATGCCGGCGCAGTGCCCGGTGTGCGGCTCGGCCCTGCTGCGCGAGGAAGGCCAGGCGGCGTATCGGTGCAGCGGTGGCCTGATCTGCGCCGCGCAGCGCAAGGAAGCGTTGATCCACTTCGCCTCGCGGCGGGCGATGGACATCGAGGGTCTGGGCACACGGCTGATCGACGATCTGGTCGAGTTTGACCTCGTCACCACACCAGCCGACCTCTACACCCTCACGGTGGGGCGTTTTCTCGACATGAAGCGCCGCGCCGACCTGCGCGATGGCAGCACGCCGGACACGGTCAAGCAGGGCAAGGTCGCCACGCTGTGGGCGGAAAACCTGATCGCCGCCATCGACGCCAGCCGGCACACCACGTTGGCCCGCTTTTTGTTCGCGCTCGGCATCATGCACATCGGCGAAAGCACGGCAAAAACACTTGCCAAGTGGTTGGGAACGCTGGGGTTTGTGCGCTCAGCGCCGGTGTCGTTGTTGCGTGCTTTGCCCGATGTCGGGCCGGAGGTTGCCAACGCCATCGCCGGCTTCTTCGGGCAGCCCGGCAACCAGCGGGTGGTCGATGCGCTGGTCGCGGCGGGCATCACCTTCGCGGATGAAACGACACCGTCGCCGGCCCTGCGTGAACGCCTCGGGCTGGGCGCCGTACTGGCCACCCTCGCGGTCGACAAACTGGGGCCGGGTGGCCTCGACACCCTCAGTCAAACCTGGGACACGCTGGACGCCTTGCATGAGGCGGGGCGTGGCCGTTGGCTGGCCGCCGGGCTCAAGCAAGCGGCCGCCGACAATCTGGCTGAGGCACTGGCGGATCGCGGCCGATTCAGCACCGCCAGGGCCGCCGAGACCGCCATGCAGCGCGTGCTCGCCGCCGTCGTCGAGATCGATAGCGCGCCGCAACCGCTGAGCGGGCAAACCGTGGTCTTGACCGGCAGTCTCACCGCGATGACCCGCGACGAAGCCAAGGCGCGCCTCGAAGCACTGGGCGCCAAAGCCGCTGGCAGCGTGTCGAAGAAAACATCGTTCGTGGTGGCCGGCGACGCCGCCGGCACCAAACTCGACAAAGCCCGCGAGCTCGGTGTCGAGGTGTGGGACGAAGCGCGTTTGCTGGCGTACCTCGCTGAACACGCGGCGTGAGACAGTCGATGGACAGCAGGGCCGACACGCCTCTCCGTCTGCCGGCATTGCAGTTGCGGGCCCGTCTATATCGATTGATCCGTGAGTTTTTTGCCGAGCGCGGCGTGCTCGAAGTGGAAACGCCGATTCTGTCGATGGCCGGCAATACCGAGCCCAACATCGAAAGTTTTTGCGCAACTTTCAGCGGCCATGTCGATGCCGGCGTGCGCGAGCGCTGGCTACGCACCTCGCCCGAGCACGCCTTGAAGCGGCTGCTGGCAGCCGGCGTGGGCGACTGCTACGAGTTGGGTCGGGTGTTTCGCAACGGCGAAGCCGGTCGCCGCCACAACCCCGAGTTCAGCATGCTGGAGTGGTACCGGCTGGGCTTCGATCATCGGCGTCTGCTGACCGAAACGGTGCGCCTGGTGCAGGCGGCAATGGCGCTTGCCGATCGCCGTGGCGAGCTGCGTATCGTCAGTTACCGCGAACTGTTCCGCGAGGATCTGCGGCTGGACCCGTTCACGGCCGAGCCCGAAGCCCTGCACGAGGCGCTGGGGCGTGGCGTGATCGATCCCACCGGGCTGGAACGCGATGACTGGCTGGATTTGCTGATCAGCCATCGCCTGCAAGCGACATTCCCCGCGGATCGCATTACCGTGGTGCACGATTTCCCCGCCAGCCAATGCGCGCTGGCGCGCATTCGCCCCGGCGAACCGCCGTTGGCCGAGCGCTTCGAGCTGTACCTCGGCCCGTACGAGCTCGCCAACGGCTACCACGAATTGAACGATGCCCGCGAGCAGCGCCAGCGTTTCCAGCACGACAACGCACGCCGGCGCGCCCGTGGTCAGCGCGAAATGCCGGTCGATGAAAAGCTGTTGGCGGTGCTGGATCGATTGCCCGATTGCGCCGGTGTCGCGCTGGGTATCGAACGCTTGCTGATGTGCCTCGTCGGC
The DNA here is from genome assembly GCA_035703755.1 of Rhodanobacteraceae bacterium. Lineage (GTDB taxonomy): Bacteria > Pseudomonadota > Gammaproteobacteria > Xanthomonadales > Rhodanobacteraceae > DASSBG01. Next base: position 27,051 of record DASSXP010000286.1, read on the forward strand.
ACCGATACCATCGCCGATGTGCTGGCATTCGACTTCAGCGCGGCCTGATCAGAACTCGGCGTCGACCGCGGCGCACAGATAGTCGATCAGTGGCGCCACGCGTCGGAAGCTGGCCACGACGAATGGCCGCAGCTCGGTCGAGCAGGCGAGTGCTTCATCGAATTCGGCAATGGCGACGAAGTCTTTGCGCTTCAAGTCCTCGATCAACTCGTGCGCGGCATCGAAACCTTGCGGTGGGCGCTTCAGCGTGCTGCCGCCAAATGCCAGATGTTCACGAAACGCCTTGCCCTGCGTGGCCTTTTTCCACGCCGCCGGATTGTCGGCCAGGAAGTCGCGGATGCGCCGCAGGGTGGCCGATTCCGGTTGCCACAGACCACCGCCGGCGAAGCAGCGGCCGGGTTCGAGGTGCAGATAGAAGGCCGGCGTCGGCAATTCGTGGCGGCGCTCGTGAAAGAAGCGCGCGCCTTGCCACGGCTTGTAAGGCATCTTGTTCTTGGCGTAGCGGGTGTCGCGGAAATAGCGGTACAGCGAGCCGCCGACTTTGCGCGGGTCGGCGCAGAAATGCCGGCTGATGCGCGCCAGCGGCGCCTGCATGTCGGCGATGAAATCGAGATACGGTTCGCGCACATGCTGCTCATACTCGGGCTTGTGGGCGTGGAACCATTCGCTGTTGTTGTGCTTTGCCAGCGCGCGGAAGAAGCGGAATGTGGCGGGTGTGAAATAGCAGCGTTCGGCCATCAACGCGGTGCTCCGCCAGCGAAGGCTTCGCGCAGCCAGTCGTGCATCAGCCGGTAGGCGCGCGCCGAAACCTTCGCATCGTAGCGGCAGCCGGGCGAGTTTTCGCCGACCTCGGTGAAGCAGTGCACGGCGTGGCCGAACACCATGAATTCCCAATCGGCCGGGCTCTGCTGCATCTCGGCGCGGAACGCGGGGGCATCGGGCATGGTGCCCTTGTCGTCGGCACCGTTCATCGCCAGTACCGCGGCCTTGATGTGTTTCGCCAGCGTCGGATCGTCGGTATCGAGACCGCCGTGGAAACTCACCACCGCTTTGATGTCGGCGCCGCTGCGGGCGAGATCGAGTACCGAGGAGCCGCCGAAACAGAAGCCGATCGCGGCGATGCGCGCCGGGTCGATTGGCGCGGTGGCAATCAGTCGGCGCAACTCGGCGAGGCCCGCCGCCACGCGTTTGCGCATGACCGGGCGGGCGCCATACAAGGGTTTGACCGCGGCCATGGCCTGATCGTTGTTTTTGGGCCGGATGGCGGTGCCGTACATGTCGGCGAGGAAGATCACGTAGTCGCTGCCGGCGATGCCCTTGGCTTTCTCGATGGCGGCGGCGTTGACACCGTACCAGTTCGGCACCATCAACAGTGCCGGTCGCTTGGCCGCGCTCGCATCGTCGTACACCAGCACGCCGCGCAAGGCGGTGTCACCGTCACGGTAGTCGACGTTGCGCGTAACCATGGCGGCCGTTGCGGGCCAGGCAACAACAACGAGCAGTGCAAAAAGTAGATTCTTGGACATGGCGTGCCTCCTGATTGGTCGCTGCCGCTGGCCGCAAGTGGCCGGCTGTGCGTGGAATACGGACGATGCAAGGCCGATCATGCGTGCAGCGCATTGCGGCCGGGCCTCCGGCGCAAACCGCGATCTACCGGCGCAGACGCGGGTATGCCAGTTTATCGCTGGCCCACTGGCAACTCGAAACCATTGGCGAAAATTCGGTCCTCGTCGGTCAGTTTGTATTCGACCGCGCCAATATCGCAGTGGGCAAGTTGCGGCCTGGCCACGCCGCGTTGATCGGTGCTGGCGCAACTGCTGTCCGATCCGGCATCCACTGCGGTGCTGCTGCTTTCGATACGCATGGTTTGGGTCAAGCCGCCGTTGTCCGCCAACGGCCCGAGTTGCGGGTCGCTGGTGCTCACGGCGCTGCACGTTGCGCCACCCGGACAGCCACCGGCAACGATGCTGTGGTCGATGCTTATGGTGGCGGAGGTGTACGCGATCTCGGCGTTTTGTGTGCTGTTGTCATCCCACAGGATGGCATTGGTCAACGTCAGCTGATCATCGCTGCCTTCGCCTGCGACGTAGATAGCGGCGCCCTTGTTGTTCGCGGTTGCGCCGGAAACGCTGTTGCCGCTGAAGGTCACGTTGTTGACGGTGATCGCAGCGATGCCTTGAAATCCGCCATTGAACATGGCGCCACCTTCGGCGCCGTAGACCGCGCCACTGGCACTGTTGTCGCTGAACGTCACGTTGGTCAAGCGTGGTCGCGTCTGGCCGCCAAAACCGTGGTTGTACATGGCGCCTCCGCGCCCATCCATGCCGGATGCGGTATTGCCGACGAAGGTGACCTGATCAAGTAGCGGACTGCTCTCGCCATTGGAGCCATCGTTATACATGGCGCCACCGTAGCCCGACGCGGTGCCACTGTTGCCGGTTGCCGAGTTGTTTTCGAAGGTGACGTTTTCCAGGCTCGGATTGCTGATGCCGGATTCGCCGTTGTTGTACATGGCACCACCGATAGCCAGGCCGTTGTTGTCGTTGTGGGCGGCATTGTCGCTGAAGCGCACGTTCTCCAGGCGTGGGCTGCTGATGCCCTGGCGCCCGTAGCTGACCATGCCACCGCCCATGCCGCCGTAGGAGCCGCTGGCGTTGTTGTTCTTGATCACCAGATTGCGCAAGGTCGGGCTGCACTCGGAACCGGGGCCATACGATCCATCGCAGTAGATGCCACCGCCGAGATTTCCATTGAACGCGGTTGCGTCGTTGGCGTTGCCGTCGGCAATGGTGAAGCCATCCAGCACGGTGTCGGCGTGGATTGGGGCGGGAACGCGGCCATCGAAGAAGACCACGTGCAAACTATTGTCGCTGTTGTCGCCGCTCAGACCGATGTCGCCAGACAAGGTCACACGATTGATCGCCGGATTGCGTTCGGCGCGCTGGGTTTCACCACCGGCAAAACCGCCGTACGCCTCGACGCCCGCACGAATGTTGAAGCGCGCATTGCGGTCGGTGCCACTGGTCGGGGTGTAGGTGCCGGCGGCAACCCAGATCTCATGGCAGGCGTGGTTGCCGAGCGCCGTTTGCAGGTCCATCGGGCTGGACCAATCGATGCCGTTGCCGGTACCAGTGGCTGTGACCCGGCATACGTTGTTGCTGTCCTGGGCCCGGACTTCCACGGGTGCTGCCAGGAGTAACGCCAGGGAAATCGCCAGCAAAAGGTGCGGGGCCCGCAACAGTGCGGGCCGCGGAACGACAGGACGGGTGTTGGTTGCAATAGTCTGCACGGCTGGCTCTCCTTGTTTGCAAGTGTGCGCCGGTGCAGCGCACTGGATTGGTTTGTTTGCAAGGAATGTGGGAATTCTGGCAATGCAAAGCAGTGATCTCAAATCCGGTGCCTGGGCCGTGCTGCGGTGATGACCGGGCCTTGGCTGCGAAGCGGCGCATGGATGCGCTTGGAAAGTCAGGCAATCGGCCCGAATTCGTTCCACCTCAATCCATGATATCAACGGCGAGTTGCCGCCCCCAGGCTTCGAGTTGATCCAGCAGGGCCAGGTCAGCGCCCGTGCGTTCGGTGCGCAGGCGTTCGATTTCGGCGAAGTAGGCCGGCAGGGTCAGCGTGGTCAGCGGCGTGTCGTGCTCCAGGCGCTGGCGGCGGAAATCCAGCCAGCGCGCGGATTCTTCGGCGCTCAAACTGTTTGGCCAGTTGCGGGCGCGATAGCGGAACAACAGCTCGGGATAGCGTGGGTCCTTGAACGGCAGCGCGATCTGCGCGAGTTGCGCTGCCGGCGTCGCGCGCACGCTATCCAGCAATGGCTTGTCAGCGTTGGGAAGAAAACCATCGTAGAGCGCGAGCTCGGGATCGGCGGCGGCTTGGCGCGCGCCGTTCAGGCCGTACACGCGACGGACTTTCTCGGCCAGGCCCAGGGTCGCGCGCAGGCGCGCGGCGTGACGAAGATTTTGCTCCGGATCAAGGCCGATGCGGTTGGTGTCGACGCCACGCAACACCGACAGCGGCGCCAGCGCGGGAGCGTAGTTCAGGCGCACCGTGCGCAGGGGGATGCGCTCGACATCCGCGGGCAGGTCGGCGCGGGGCGTGAACAGGCGTTCGGCGATGGCGTCCGGGTCCAGCGCCAGCAGTTCGGTCGGGTCGCTGGCGAGGTCGTAGACGATCACCTCGTTGGCATTGGCCGGATGCATTGCCAGCGGCGCAATCATGGCGAGGCAACCGCGGCTGGATGGATAGCGCGAGGAGACATGCAGCAGTGGCGTCATCTGCGCGAGGTCGAGTTGCGAGGCGGCGTGCTTCTTGTCGCGCAGGGCGAGATACCACGCCCACAATTTGGGTTGTTTCGCGCGCAGCAGGCGCGCCAGCTCGATGGTGGCGAGGACGTCGGACAGCGCGTCGTGGGCCTGTTGCTGGGCCAGATGGTTGGCGCGTGCCAGTTGCTCCAGCCGGAAGCTGGGCGTGCCATCGTCACGCTGCGGCCACTCGATGCCGTCGGGGCGCAAGGCAAAACACAGCCGCGCCAGATCGATGATGTCCCAGCGCGAATTGCCGTTCTGCCACTCGCGGGCGTAGGGATCGTAGAAGTTGCGGTAGAGCAGGTTGCGCGTCACCGCGTCGTCAAAGCGCAGCGTGTTGTAACCGACGCCGCAGGTGCCGGGTGTGGCCAGCGCTTCGTGCACCTCGGCGGCGAACTCGACCTCCGGCAGGCCGTCGCGTTCGGCCCGCTGCGGCGCGATGCCGGTGATCAGGCAGGCTTCGGGATGCGGCAAGCTGTCGCGTGGCGGACGACAGCGAATCGACACCGACTCGCCAAGCGGATTCAGCGCGGCATCCGTGCGCAAACCGGCGAACTGCAACGGCCGGTCACGCGCCGGATCGATACCGCTGGTCTCGTAGTCGTGCCAGAAGAAACTTGCCTGTGCCATGCGCGCATCATCGCATGCAGGGAAATGACGCGACAGGTTAGACTCGCGCTTTTGGCGGAGCCACGCATGAGCGGGATGCACGAGGACAACCTGATCTGGATCGATTTGGAGATGACCGGGCTGGACCCGGATCACGATTCCATCATCGAGATCGCCTGCATCGTCACCGATAGCCAGTTGAATGTATTGGCGGAAGGGCCGTCGCTGGCGATCCGGCATCCGCTGGCGCGGCTGGAGGCGATGGATGACTGGAACCGCAGCCATCATGGCAGTTCCGGCCTGTGGCAGCAGGTGCTGGATTCGGATTGCGATCACGCCCGTGCCGAGCGTGCGGTGCTGGACTTCCTCGCCGACTGGGTTCCTGCCGGCAAGTCGCCGATGTGTGGCAACTCGATTTGCCAGGATCGGCGTTTCCTGTATCGGCAGATGCCGACGCTGGAGCGCTATTTCCACTATCGCAATCTTGACGTGTCAACATTGAAGGAGCTGGCGCGTCGCTGGGCGCCGCAGGTGGCGGCCGGTTTCCACAAACAGGCGGCGCACACCGCGCTCAGCGACATCCGCGATTCGATCGAGGAACTGGCACACTATCGCCATGGCGGCGGCTGGATGGCGCTATCCTGATTGCCGACGGTTTTCTGCCGGAGCGCGCTGCATGAATGCGGTCATTGATCCGAGAGAGATTCTGTCACAACCGTTGACGCAGGCCAGCGCCTTGCCGGCGTGGTTCTACATCGACCCGGAGGCAATGGCGCTGGAAAAGCGCGCGGTGTTTTCGCGCGGGTGGCAGTTGCTGTCGCGGGTGGCCTTGCTGGATGGCCGCGGCGATCATGTGGTCAGCGAACTGGCGGATGTACCGCTGCTGCTGGTACGCGGCGACGATGGCGGGTTGCGCGCCTTGCACAACGTGTGCCGGCATCGGGCCGGGCCGCTGGCTACCTGCGACGGTCGCGGCGCCCGGCACCTGCGCTGCCAGTACCACGGTTGGTGTTACGACCTCAAAGGCCAGTTGCTGACGGCGACCGAGATGGGCGCAGCGGAAGGCTTCGATGCGGGCGGCATCCGCCTGCCCGAAGCCCGCGCGGTCGAATGGCATGGGTTGGTGTTCGCTTGCCTCGATCCGGATGCGCCGCCATTCGAAGACGTGGTGGCGGCGATCGAACCGCGACTCGCCGGCAAGGGCATCGATGCCTACAAACTGCATCGACACGTGGCCTACGACATCAACTGCAACTGGAAGGCCTACATCGACAATTATCTGGAGGGCTACCATGTTCCGCACATCCATCCGGAGTTGAACCGGATGCTCGACTACCGTGATTACACGGTCGAGACGGCGCGCTGGACTTCACTGCAACACAGCCCGCTGGACAGCGGTGAGGTGCTCTACGGCGCGGGCGAGGCGCTGTACTGGTATCTGTGGCCCAACACCATGTTGAACGTGATGCCGGGGCGGATGCAGACCAACCGGGTATTGCCGTTGGGGCCGCAGCGTTGCCGGGTCGAGTTCGACTACTACTATCCGCGCGACGCCGATCCGCTGGCCCTGGAAGAACGACACCGCCACGATCACGAGTTCAGCGATCTGGTGCAGCATCAGGATGTCGAGATGTGCGAGCGGGTTCAGCGTGGCCTGGCCTCGGGTTCCTACCATGCCGGACGGCTCAACCCGCAGCGGGAAAATGGTGTCCACCATTTCCACGAGTTGCTGCGGGAAGCGTATCGGCAGGGCGACCAACGCGCCTGACCACGTCGCCGGTGGCCGCGACACGGAGGGCGAAAAGTGCCGCCGCCTGTGTGCGCGGCGGCACCTTGGCAATCAATGCGTAGCAGCGGGGCTGGTCGGCCGCAGCATGCCGGAGACCTGGTTGAAATTGCCGTCGTTGGGCTGGGCCGGCACGCCGAGCAAGTGCATCATCAACGGATACACGTCGGTGTTGGGAAATTCCGGCACCAGCACGCCTTGGCGGAAGGCGGGGCCGTGGGCGATGAACAACGCGCGCATGCGCGGATCGGCGTTGTCGTAGCCGTGTTCGCCGAGACTGGCGGGGCGCTTGCGTTTTTCGATGTAGTCGGTGCTGCTGATGCGCCAGCCGACATCGGCGAGGCAGGTGATCTCGGGCACGCGCGGGTTGCTGCCGTAGTGGAAGCGGGCAGGGATGTGGGCCTTGTCCCAGCAACGCATGTGCGGGTGGGTGGTCAGCAGTTTGGCACGCACCGCCGCGGCGTATTCGGGTTTCAGGTTGAAGCCGGCGACGATGCCCATGCTGACGATGCGCACATGGTCGAGGTCGATCAACTGGTCCATCCGCACCGCGTGGCCCGGCGGCACCTTGGCCATGCCGTGGTCGGACACCACGATCAGGTTGATGTGGTCGTACAGTCCGCGCGAACGCAGGCCTTTGACCAGCCGCGCCAGTGCGGCATCGACCTTTTCAAGCGCCTGGTCCACTTCGGGCGAATCGGGGCCGAACTCGTGGCCGGCGTGATCGACATCGTCGAAGTACAGGGTCAGGAAGTCCGGGCGCTGGGCCGGCGGCAGATCGAGCCAATCGAGCACCTGATCGACCCGTTCCTTCGGTGTCACGCTGCCGTCGTAGGGCTTCCAGTGGTCTGGACGCCAGCCATGGATCTTCGCCTCGGTGCCGGGCCAGAACATGGTGGCGGTCTTGAGGCCCGCCTTGTCGGCGCTGACCCAGATCGGTTCGGCCTCGTCCCACCAGCGGCCGTCGCTGACGGCGTCTTTGCGGCTGAGTGAAAACTTGCCCAGCGCCGGGTCGTACATGGTGTTGTTGA
>DASSXP010000363.1:0-16306 GCA_035703755.1 Rhodanobacteraceae bacterium
GCGGCGTGGCACCGTGGTGCAAGGCGCGCAGTGACTCGGCTTTGTCGGCTTGGCTGGCCATGTGCATGTTCATCTGTTCGCAGTGGGCATTGAAGGCAACGCTGATAAAGTGGCACAAACGCCACGGCACCTGTCTGCGTCGAGATCGCGGGCGCGCTGACGCCGACAGACTGGCTGTCTTTCAAGGCAGCGCGCATGTGAGCTCGGCGCAGACAGGTGCCGCCCAAATCATTGATCTTTTTGCTGTTGGGTGGCGTCCAGACGGCTCGCCAGCCGCCCCGCGCCGCTTGGCAAGGCAGCCAGCCTTGCCTTCGCCACGCAGCACGACTGGCGAGCCGTCTGAACGCCATGGCGATTGCGCGACTTCATCAGCGTTGCCCATGATGATGCGCCAGCCACCGCTGGCGGTGCCGCCTGCCATGGTCAGCGCGCACAGGATCACCACCCACAACGGCACCTCAAAGCCGCCGTCGGCGGTCCTGGCGATGTGCAGGAAGCCGAGCCAGCCGGGCAGGGCGTCGAACTTGCCGGCCGCGGTGGCCCCGGCCAGCGCGAGCGCGACGATGCCCATGGTCTTTTGCGCGTCGTTCATGCCGTGCGACAAGCCCATCGCGGCAGCGGAGACGATTTGCGCGCGGCCGAAGAAGGCATTCACGAACGGTGTGCGGCCCAACTGGCGGGACCAGCCCCGCGTGCCCGCCAGCCGGATCAGCAGTGCGTACAGCCCCAGCATCAAAACGAACGCGATGGCAAATCCGAGCAGTGGCGACAACACCATCGGCACAATCACCTTGGGCAAAACGCCGTCGGCCAGCCACCAGTGCCCACCGCTGGCGTGTCACCAGATCACCGCGTCGAAATCCATGTCGGTGACGGCGAGCGCCGCACCCACCAGGCCACCGATCAAGGAATGGCTGGAGCTGGAGGGCAAACCCCACCACCAGGTGACGAGATTCCACAGGCAGGCGCCAATCAATGCGCTCAACAGGAAGTACGAACTTTGGTCAACCAGGCTGGCATCGACCAGTCCCTGGGCGATCGTCTCGGCAACAGCGGTGCCGGCCAGTGCGCCAACGAGGTTGGTGATGGCGGCCATCAGCACCGCCTGATTCGGCTTCAGTACCCGTGTCGCCACTACCGTGGCAATCGAGTTGGCGGTGTCGTGGAAGCCGTTGATCCAGGTGAATGCGAGGGCGATGAGGACGACGATGGCGACCAGTTCGAGGCTCATTCCGGTGCCTCAGGAGTTTTTCAGCACGATCGAATAGATCACGTTGCCGACATCGCGGCAGACGTCGATGGCCTTTTCGATGGCTTCAAACAAATCCTTGGTCAAAGTGGTACGGATGGGGTCGTTGGAGGCGAGGTACAGGCTGCCGTAGGGCTCCAGCAGCAAGCGGTCGGCTTCGCCTTCCAGTGCCTGCAGGTGCACCTGGAGCTTGCGCATCGGGTGGATTCGCAGTCCCTTGTCGAGCTCCTGCACCATGCTGGCGACCACTTCCGTGCAGGTGAGCAGGATGCCGGTGCGCGGGCTGAAGTCGATGCCGGTTAGATGGCCCGACACCAGCACGTAGCGGGCGGCGAATTTCTCCACCGCCTTGGGAATGCGGTACAGCGCCGCATTCATCGCCTCGATATCTTCACGGTCCAGCACGGTGACGAAGGTGTTGACCAGTTCCTCACTGATCGCGGCGGCGAGTTCCTTCTCGCGCCGCCTTGCCGCGGTGAGGATTGCCATGCTGGCGGCGGTATTGCCGCCCGAGCGGGTCATCTGGTCGAGCGCGCGGGCCGCTTCGCAGGCGGCGTCCGAGCTCGCATGCAACAAGCCCATCACCTTGTCGCGGTTGCCGAACAGGGTTTGCAAAGAAAACATCTGCGTGTCCTCCGGTGATCGGGTGGGAGCAAAGCCGCTGCTCAAGCGGCGTCGCGGCCGGGCAAGACGTGTTGGGGCGTAGCCGCGGGCTGGCGTGCAGATTTGCTGTTGCGGCGGTAGTAGACGTTGATCTTGGCGGTCTCGTTGACGTAGTCGAACGACTTGATTTCGTAGAAAATGACTTCCACTCCGAGGCGTTTGCCGAGGTCGGTGCAGGTGGCGGGCACGTCGGACAAGGCACGGTGGTCGATCTTGTCGAGGGTGATCTTGACGCCATCGACCGAGCTCAAGATGCGCGGATGGTCGAGCACGTACGCGCCCAGCAGCAGGAAGGCCACCACCGCCACCATGAAGGGAAGGGTGGTGCCCTGCACCGAGCACACCAGGGCGACCGCCACGGCACCGAAGAAGTAGCTGATCTCGACCTTGTTGAACTGCTCCGACCGCAGCCGGAACAGCGCCAGAATGGCGAACAGGCCAAAGCCGGCGGCAACGCCGAACTTGACCGAGGACAGGATGATCAGCACCGCGAAGGCGGCAAAGTTGAACATCACCGCGGTGGTGACCAGCTCCTTGTCGTGATGGCGGCGGTAATACATGCCGTAGATCAGCAAGATCACGGCGAGCACATCGATACCGAAGCGCAGCGCGAGCTCGGTCAGCGGGAATTGCAGGCTGTTGGCAAACATCTCGTTACTCCGTTGGCGCGTGGGATACGCGTTCATCCGGGTTGGAGCACGCGCTGTGCCAACGCGCATGGTTTGCGGTATGCCAGGCGCAAACCATTGATATGGAATGTGAAAACGCTTGTGCCGTGGGCGGGCTGCCGGCGTGCGTGTGGGCTTGGCCTGCATGGATTCCAGAAACGGGAATCGCGATTCCGGATGCTGTACGGCTTGCCGCGTGCCGGCAGAATGTCGCGACACGCGGTGGTCATCGTGGGCGGCCCGCATCGAGCCGCCGCCGCTGCGCCAGATGGCCTTGAGCGACGCCCGGACTCGACCGCGCGCGTCAACTGACGGCGGGTGAGGTCGCTACGGGATGGTTGCGGTACCACGGGCGACGGGGAGGGTGTCGAAGTCGTCGGCAAAGATTTGGTCGTCGTACTCGATGGCGCCCATGTCGCAGCGGGCGATGCCGTCATCGTCGCCATCCAGCGGTCGGGGCGTGCCGTCTTCGTCATTGGGAAAGCAGGCGCCGCCAGCGCCGGCCATGTCCGGGTCACCGCTGTCGATGGCGGGGCTGCCAAGGGTCAGGGCACGGACGGGACGGTCGCTGCGGTTGCGCGCCAGTGGCTTCAGCAGTGGGTCGATGCCTTCGAGATTGCCGCTGCCGGCATCCAGTTGGCAGCCCTCGCCCACGGCCAGGGTGTAGGCGTGGTCAATGGTGTTGCCGGTAGTGTCGATCACGCAGGCCCAGTGGCCGGCATCGGCCAGAATCACGTTGCGCATGACGCTGGTGTAACCGCCATTGGCGGCGGAGAACAGGTAATCGAAATTGCGCCCGAAATGGTCACGCTGGCAAGCTCGACGGAAGCGTTGGAGGCTTCGATGGCGGCCGGCAAATTGCCATCCAGCGTGCAGTTGTGAATGATCAACAGGCTGGACGAGAAGATCGCATGCGACGAGGTGCCGGGGCCATGGTTGTTGCTGACGGTGCTGTTGACCAGATACAGGTAGCCGCTGCTGCCGCTGTGTCCGGCGAGGATGGCGGAACCCTCCGGGCCGCCGTGACCCAGATCCGCCGCGGTATTGTCATGTAGGTAACTGCTGCGGATGGTTACCCCGCGGTCGCCGGGGGTGGTGTCGATGGCGCCACCGCCATTGGCCAGATTGTCGTGGATTTCGCAATGGGCGATGGTGAGGTTGCCGCTGCCATCCACCTTGATCGCGCCGCCCCAGGGATAGATGGCATCGTTGGCCAGGCCGCCGGTGAGGTCGAGGTTTTGCAGGGTGATGTCGCCCGTGCCGGCAATGTCGAACACGCGGTCGATGCCACCGGCATCAATGGTGGCGCGTTCGGCATTGCTGATGAGCGGCGTGGTGATGGTCAGCGCGGACGTAATGTCCAGATCCCCGGTGGCGCCGGCATCTTCATTGCGGCCGGGAATGCCGAGCACGATATGGGCGGCGGAGGGCACGATGATGGTATCGGCGCCGGCGTTTGCGTTGGTCTCCATGATCGCCGCGCGCAGCGTGCAATCTTCGCCGCTGGCAACGTGGCAGGTGCCGTCGCCCGGGTTGGCGTCGGGCAGATCGACGTCGAGCTTGTTGACGTTGAAGGTGGCGGCCGCGGCAGGGCCGACGGCAAGGGCCAGCAACAGGGCAATGGGCAGCAGGCGCATGACCGGACTCCAGGGCAAGGGCGTTCCCGGAGTAAAACGCAATCGGTCGTCAAATGGGGACACGGGTCACGGTGCGGCCGTGACCCGTGTCCTGTTGGCGCGACTCAGCGCGGGCTGACCGCCTTGACCGCGTCGATTACCTTGGCCACGGTGAAACCGTAGTAGTCGAACAACTGCCCCGCGGGGGCCGATGCGCCGAAGGTATGCATGCCGATCACGGCACCGTCGAGGCCGACGTACTTGCGCCAGTAATCGGCGGTGCCGGCTTCGATGGCGACGCGGGCGCGGCAGTGCAAGGGCAGGATGGATTCGCGGTATTCCAGCGGCTGGGCGTCGAACACCTCGGTGCAGGGCATCGACACCACCCGCACGGCCACGCCTTGCTGGGCCAGCGCGCGCATCGCCTCCATCGCCAGGCCGACTTCCGAGCCGGTGGCGATCAGGATGGCGTCGAACTGGCCGTCGGCGGGGTCGGACAGCACGTAGCCGCCGCGGGCGATGGCGGCGACCTGATCGGCGTCGCGTTGCTGGTGATCGAGGTTCTGGCGCGAGAACACCAGGCAGCTCGGGCCATCCTTGCGCTCGATCGCGTGCTTCCACGCGGCGGCCGATTCCACCGCGTCACAAGGCCGCCACAGGTGGTTGTTCGGAATGTAGCGCAGCGTTGCCATGTGCTCGACCGGCTGGTGGGTCGGGCCGTCTTCGCCGAGGCCGATGGAGTCGTGGGTGTAGACGTGGATCGAATGCGCGTGCATCAGCGCGCTCATGCGCACGGCATTGCGGGCGTAGTCGGAGAACACCAGAAAGGTGGCGTCGTAGGGGATGAAGCCGCCGTGCAGGGCTACCGCGCTGCCGATTGCCGTCATGCCGAATTCGCGCACGCCATAATGCATGTAATTGGCGTCCGGGCTGGTTTCGGTGACGCTGACCGAGCCTTTCCACATCGTCAGGTTGGAGCCGGCGAGGTCAGCCGAGCCGCCGACCAGTTCCGGCAGCAACGGGCCAAAAGCGTTCAGGCTCATCTGCGAGGCCTTGCGTGAGGCAATCACCGGGCCATCGGCTTGCAGCTTGGCGATGAAGGCATTGGCCTCCGCTTCCCAGTTGGCCGGCAGCTCGCGTGCCAGGCGGCGTTTGAACTCGGCAGCGAGGTCCGGGTGAGCTTTGGTGTAGGCGTCGAACAGCGTATTCCAGGCGGTTTCGCGCTGAGCACCGGCGGCCTTGGCGTCGTAGCCGGCGTAGATTTCGGCCGGAATCTCGAACGGCGGGTGGCGCCAGTCGAGCATGTCGCGGGCGGCGGCGATTTCGGCGGCGCCCAGCGGCGAGCCGTGGCAGGCTTCGGTGCCTTCCTTGTTGGGCGAACCGAAGCCGATGATGGTCTTGCACATCACCAGCGACGGCTTGTCGGTGGTGGCCTTGGCTTGTGCCAATGCCGCTTTGACCTGATCGGCGTCGTGGCCGTCGACATCGCGGACCACATGCCAGCCCGAGGCCTCGAAGCGGCCGGCGGTGTCGTCGGTGAACCAGCCCGGGACTTCGCCATCGATGGAAATGTTGTTGTGGTCGTAGATCAGCGTCAGCTTGCCAAGCTTCCAGGTGCCGGCCAGCGAAATGGCTTCCTGCGAGATACCTTCCATCAGGCAGCCATCGCCACAGAATACCCAGGTGTGGTGATCGACCACGGGAAAACCGTCGCGGTTGAAGCGTTCTGCCAGCAGCTTTTCCGCCAGCGCGAAACCGACGCCATTGGCGATGCCCTGACCGAGCGGGCCGGTGGTGGTTTCGACGCCCGGGGTGTCGGTGACTTCCGGGTGCCCCGGGGTCTTGGAATGCAGCTGCCGGAAGCGCTTCAGCTCATCCATCGGCAGGTCGTAGCCGGCGAGGTGCAGCAGCGCGTACTGCAACATCGAGCCGTGGCCGTTGGAGAGCAGAAAGCGGTCGCGGTTGAACCAATGCGGGTTGGCCGGGTTGTGCTGGTAGAAATCGTTCCACAGCACTTCGGCGATGTCCGCCATGCCCATCGGCATGCCGGGATGGCCGGAATTGGCTTTCTCGACCGCGTCCATGGCGAGGGCGCGGATGGCATTGGCAAGTTCACGACGGCTGGGCATGGCGGGCTCCTTGGCAAGACGGCAATCGGCTATTGTCGCCGATCGCTGGCGCGTGGCGCAAAAAAAAGGGCGCCCGCAGGCGCCCTTCCGGTCAACGGGTACGCAGGATCAGCGCGACGCTTGCCACTGGCCAAGCGCGGCGAGGCCGTTCTCGCGGGCGCGGATGGTGACGATCTTCTGCGCTTCGGCGACGTTGCCGTGCGTGTCCTTGCCCCACAGCTTGAGTGCGGCGGACTGCATCGCGCGGCCGTAGGAGAACGACAGCGGCCATGGGTGCGGGCCGGCCTGATTGATCGCGTTCAGATGGGCGGTGGCGTCCTCGTCCGACTGGCCGCCGGACAGGAACACGATGCCGGGCAGGTTGGCGGGAACGGTGGATTTGAGGCAGCGCACGGTGGCCTCGGCGACTTCATCGACGCTGGCTTGCTCGGGGCAATCCTTGCCGGACACCACCATGCTGGCCTTGAGGATGGTGCCCTCCAGCATCACGTTGTGCTCGTACAGCGAGGCAAACAAGCTGCGCAGCGTGGCTTCGGTGACCTCGTAGCAGACGTCGATGTCGTGGCTGCCGTCCATCAGCACTTCCGGTTCCACCATCGGCACCAGGCCGGCTTCCTGGCACAGCGCCGCGTAGCGGGCCAGTGCGTGGGAGTTGGATTCGATGCAGGTGGAGCTCGGCGACTCGTCGCTGATGGTGATGACCGCGCGCCATTTGGCAAAGCCGGCGCCCAGCTTGACGTATTCGGCCAGCCGCTCGCGCAGGCCATCGAGGCCCGAGGTCACCAGCTCGCCGGGGAAGCCGGCCAGTGCTACCGGGCCCTTGTCGACCTTGATGCCGGGGATGATGCCGGCATCGCGCATGATCTTGGTGAACGGGACGCCGTCGGCGGTCGACTGGCGGATGGTTTCGTCATACAGGATGGCGCCGGAAATGTGGTCGCTCAAACCCGGCGCAGTCAGCAGCATTTCGCGGTAGGCGCGGCGGTGTTCTTCGGTGTTCTCGACGCCGACCGAGTCGAAGCGCTTCTTGATGGTGCCGGTGGATTCGTCAATGGCGATGATGCCCTTGCCCGGGGCCACCATGGCCTGGGCAACGGATTCAAGCTGGTCGATGCTCATGAAAGCTCCGTGGGACGGTGCAACGCGCGGCCACAGGGCCGGGCGGGAAAATGGGAACGGCGATTATAGCCGGTTGCCGCGCCAGTTCCCGCCCCGCCGTGAATCGTGGCCTCAGCGGCCGTAGCCGGGCAGGTCACAGGCGGCCATGCGCCGGGTTTTCTCGGCCTCGGGCAGGTTGCGCATATTGAATTGCACCGTGTACCAGGTGTCCACCGCCTGTTGGCTGGGGTTGCTGGGGCCGGGCTTGTACTGGAAATGGCTGACGATCTTGACCGCGGTGGGGCCGAGATCGCTTTCCGGCACCACCTTGCCGAGCGTGGCGTCGCGGACCATGCCGTCCGAGCCGATGCGGTAGCGCACGGATACGCACACGGGCACGTCGAGATTTTTGCCGCTGTTCGGCACCAGCGCATCGCTGGCGCTGGCCGAAAGCACCCAGTAGGAGGGCAGGTCCGCGGCGGCGACCCGTTTGGCGCGGGTCTGGGCGAGCGCCTGACCGGCAACGAACAGGGCCGGCAACGCGATCAGGGTGGCGCGAACCAGCGCGGTGGCGAATCGTGACGTGCGCATGGCGATACTCCAAATGAGGGTGACGGGGCCAGTGTAGAGCCGGCCACGCCGGCGTGGCTGTACGGATCGTTACAGGTCGCGCGAGCCTTCCACCGTGCCATCGGCGCCGACGTGCAGCAGCTTCAGGGTGTTGGTGCCGCCCAATTGGCCGGTCTGGTCGCCGTGGGTCAGCAGCACGCGGTCGCCGAAAGCGAGGTAGCCGCTGACGAACAGATGCTGCACGGCCTCCTGCACCAGCCGGATCGGATCGGCGGACGTGAAGTCAAAGGCAATCGGCCACACGTCGCGCAGCAGCATCATGCGGCGGCAGGCCGAAGTGCTGCGCGAGAGCGCAAAGATCGGTACCGACGAGCGATAGCGCGACAACCATTGCGCGGTAGTGCCCGATTCGGTCAGCGCGACGATGGCGCGAATCTCGATTCGCGTGGCCAGCGCCATGGCGGCCAGTGCGATGGCTTGATCGGTGCGGTCGAGGCGGTGCTGCATGTCGCTGAAACTTTCAACCGCGCGGAACTGGCGTTCGGCACCAAGACAAATGCGCTTCATCGCGGCGACCGCTTTGTCCGGATGGCGGCCGGACGCGGTTTCCTGCGACAGCATCACCGCGTCGGTGCCATCGATCACCGCGTTGGCGACGTCCAGCACCTCGGCGCGGGTCGGGATCGGCGATTCAACCATGGATTGCAGCATTTGCGTGGCGGTGATCACGGCGCGGTTGCGCGCCAGCGACTCGCGGATGATCTTCTTTTGCAGGCCGGGCAGCTCGGCGTCGCCGATTTCCACCCCAAGGTCACCGCGGGCGACCATCACCACGTCGGAGGCATCAATGATCTCGCCCAGCCGTTCGATGGCGTCCGCGCGTTCGATCTTGGCCACCAATGCGGCCCGCCCGCCGGCGCTGCGCAGCAGGTGGCGCGCCAGGCGCATGTCCTCGGCCGAGCGGACGAAGGACACGGCAAGAAAATCGGCGCCGATCTCGGCCGCCAGCTTGATGTCGGCCTTGTCCTTGTCGGACAGTGCATCCACCGACAGCCCGCCGCCCTGACGATTGAGGCCTTTGCGGTCGGACAGCCGGCCACCGACGGCGACGGTGCAGTGGATCTGGTCGCCCGCCACCGACTCCACCTTGAGCGCGATCAGGCCATCGTCGAGCAGCAACATGTCGCCGCTGGCAACGTCCTTGGGCAGCGCGGTGTAGCTGACGCCGACCCGTTGCGCATTGCCCGGGGCCGGATCGTCGCTGCAATCGAGCGTGAACGGCGCGCCTTCGGCCAGTTCCACCGCCCCCTCGGCGAAGCGGCGGACGCGAATCTTGGGGCCTTGCAGGTCCGCCAGGATGCCGACTTCACGGCCCAGCCGGGCGGCCGCTTCACGCACCGCCTTGGCGCGAATGCGGTGGTCGTTCGGCTCCCCGTGGGAGAGATTCAGGCGCACCACGTCGGCGCCGTTCTCCAGCACGCTTTGCAGCATGCCGGGGGCATCGGTGGCGGGGCCGAGAGTGGCAAGGATGCGCGTGCGGCGCGTTTGCTGCGGGGATTTGTCGTCGGTCATCGGCGAAAGTTATCACACGGACGCTACTGAGCAAGCGCGGGCGTCGGTGGCGGGCAGGGCCGCAAAAGTGGTATCGGCGTCACCAGCGCAGCAGCCCAGCGCAGCGCGAGCGCGCGAATGCTTGGCGTGCTGGCGCGCACTCGATGCTGTTCGTGCCAAAGCGGCGCAGATCGGAACGGTATTCGGCAGTGGTCTGCTTGGCATGCGGGCATCGTGGGGTCGGCTTCGCCAAGACCGCCCGGCTGCCGTGGCCCGTGTTTGGGTGCTTGTCGGGTGGTTTGTGCAGTGACGATTGTGCCGCTCGATCCGTATTGTCCGATGGCTGATCCAGCTCAGGAAACGCGGTGTGAAAGACGCTAAAATGGCCGGATTCACTCCCTGCCGCGCCTTGGCCGCGGCCTCCCTTCCACCCATTCGGAGAACGCTGTCCCATGACCATCAAGGTCGGCATCAACGGTTTTGGACGTATCGGTCGCAACGTGTTTCGCGCGGCGGTGCAGAATTTTGGCGACGACATCGAGATCGTGGGCATCAACGATCTGCTGGAACCGGACTACCTCGCCTACATGCTCAAGCACGACTCCGTGCACGGTCGCTTTGATGGCGACGTGAAGGTTGAAGACGGCGCCCTGGTGGTCAATGGCAAGAAGGTTCGCCTCACCGCCGAGCGCGATCCGGCCAACCTGAAGTGGGGTGATGTTGGTGCCGAGGTGGTGATTGAGTCCACCGGGCTGTTCCTGACCGCCGAAGCCGCGCAGAAACATCTCGACGCCGGCGCGAAGAAGGTGATCCTGTCGGCGCCATCCAAGGACACCACGCCGATGTTCGTGTACGGCGTGAACCACGCCAAGTACGCCGGCGAGGCGATCATCTCCAACGCCTCGTGCACCACCAACTGCCTGGCGCCGGTGGCCAAGGTGCTGAACGACAAGTGGGGCATCAAGCGCGGCTTGATGACCACCGTGCACGCCGCCACCGCCACCCAGAAGACCGTGGACGGCCCCAGCAACAAGGATTGGCGCGGCGGTCGCGGCATCCTGGAAAACATCATCCCCAGCAGCACCGGCGCCGCCAAGGCGGTGGGCGTGGTGATCCCCGAGCTCAACAAGAAGCTCACCGGCATGAGCTTCCGCGTGCCCACCTCCGACGTCTCGGTGGTCGATTTGACCGTGGAGCTCGAAAACGACGCCAGCTACGCCGACATCTGCGCCGAGATGAAGGCGCAGTCCGAAGGGCCGCTGAAGGGCGTGCTGGGTTACACCGATGACAAGGTGGTGGCGACCGATTTTCGCGGTGACTCACGCACCTCGATCTTCGACGCTGACGCCGGCATCGCGCTCGACGGCAGCTTCATCAAACTGGTGAGCTGGTACGACAACGAGTGGGGCTATTCCAACAAGTGTCTGGAAATGGTGCGGGTGGTGGCGGCCAAGTAATTTCGCTCGCACCCTCGCCAACAAAAAGGCCGGGATTCCCGGCCTTTTTGTTGTGCTGCCTGGCGCCCGGCGGTTCCGGGGTGACGAGAGGGCGGTTGCGGTATTCCGGGGTGCCGCGCGGTTTCAGCGCTGGTGTGGCTGCGCGTCGTCGTGGTCGCGGTGATGGCGCATGCGGGCGCCCCTGGCGTCAAGTTCCTCGCGGCTGAGCTTGCCATCCTGATTCTGGTCCAGGGCCTGGAAGCGTTGTTCCGCGTTGGCGGTCTTGCTGGCCTCGAACTCGCTGAGGCTCAAGTTGCCGTCATGGTCGGTGTCGGCGGCGGCAAATTTTTCCTCGCGCTGCTGCATGCGCTTGTGCATGTGGTCCTTGCGGGCGTCGGCGCGTGCCTGGCGCAATTCGTCGCGGCCGAGTTTGTCGTCGTGGTTGGCGTCGATCTGCTCGAAGCGCTGCAACAGCATTGGCCGTGCGGCCGCTTCGCTGCGGTCGATGTAACCGTCGCCGTTGCTGTCGAGCGGCGCGCGCGCGGCGCGCCCTTGGGCGTCGGCGCTGGTGGCGGGAGGTGGTGTGGCAATGGCGGAGCCAGCGATGGCGATGCCAAGTGCGACTGGAAGCAGGAGGCGCTTGTTCATGGGCAGGTTCTCGTAATCCGGGGGAGGGCCGGCGGGCTTGCGCCGGCCCTCGTCAAAACGCCTGCTTCGGCGATTCGTTGACTTCCGCGAGACGGCCTTCAGCCCAGCGCCTTGATGGCGGCGGCGTAGTCCGGCTCCTGGGCGATTTCCGGCACCAGTTGCGCGTGCAGCACCTTGTCGTGCTCATCCAGCACCACCACGGCGCGAGCAGCGAGACCTGCCAGCGGGCCATCTTCCATCGCCACACCGTAGTCCTTCAGGAACTCACGGCCGCGCATGGTGGACAGCATTTTCACGTTGCTGAGGCCTTCGGCGCCGCAGAATCGCCCTTGCGCAAACGGCAGATCGGCGGAGATGCACAGCACCACCGCGTTGTCGAGACCGGCCGCATCCTGGTTGAAATGGCGCACCGACGCGGCGCACACGCCGGTATCGACGCTGGGGAAGATGTTCAGCACCTTGCGCTTGCCGGTAAAGTTGCCAAGGCTCTGGTCGGACAGGTCGCCGGCGACCAGCTTGAAGGCGGGGGCCTGACTGCCAACGGTTGGAAAGTTGCCGTCGACGCGGACCGGTTTGTCGTGGAACGTCACACTGGACATGGAGTACTCCTCGGAGGAAATTCAGCTCTGCTGAAATGGGGTTCGACAACGAGAAATCAAGGTACGGCAGCCAGCCAGCCCGGTGTGCCGAATTTGCTCGCCACCAACGCCTGTGCCTTGCCCAGAGTGCTGGCGTCGAGCGGGCTGTCGTGCAGGCCGTGGCGGCGGCGAAAGGTGTCGATCATCCGCGCGATCACCGTCTCGCGCGGCAGGCCGGTCTGGCTGCGCAGCGGATCAACCCGCTTGGCGGCGCTGGTGGTGCCCTTGTCGGAGAGTTTTTCGCGGCCGATCCGCAGCACCTCCAGCATTTTGGTGGCGTCGATGTCGTAGGCCATGGTGACATGGTGCAGCACGGCCTTGCCGCGACGCGCTTGCGCGGCGCCGGCGATCTTGCCGCCATCGGAGGTGATGTCGTTGAGCGGCTGGTACCAGGCCTTGATGCCGAGGTCGCGCAGTGCTTCGAGTACCCAGGTGTCCATGAACTCGTAGGCTTGCTGAAAGCTCATGCCTTCGACCAGGCTTTCCGGCGCCGACAGCGAATAGGTGATGGTGTTGCCGGGCTCGATGAACATGGCGCCGCCGCCGCTGATGCGGCGCACCACCTCGATGCCGTGGCGCGCCGCGCCGTGCGGGTCGACTTCGTTGCGCAGCGACTGGAAACGACCGATCACGACGGCGGCTGAAGCCCATTCCCACACCCGCAAGGTCGGTGCGCGGCTGCCGGCGGCGACCTCGTCGGTAATCACCTCATCCAGCGCCATGTGCAGCGCCGGCGCCTGCGGCGCGGCATGGATCAGCTGCCAGTCGTGCTCACGCCACTGGCTGCGGCTCATGGGTTGGCTCCGTCAAGCAGGGCGCGTTGCACGGCGGCCGCGATGGCTGCCGGGCTGGTGCCGTAGAGTTGCGCGTCGGCGGGCAGGGCGGCGGCGATAACGCGTTCGATGCGTGCCGCATCGGCCGGCAGTGCGAGGCCGCTCAAGGCGGCGTTGATGGCATCGAGCAGGCTGTCCGGCTCCATGAAAAAATCCCCGCTGATGCTGGCTTGATGCAGCACGCCGTCTTCCAGCTCGATATCGGCGACGCAGAGCTTGCCGCCCGGCATCTTGTATTCACCGTGGCCGTGGCCGGGCATGTCAGCTCCTGATGAGATAAAACACGCCCGCGGGATGGTGGGCGATGGCGACGCTGACGATGAAACCGAACACGGCCAGTGCGGCAATGAAACAGGCGCCGCGGCTGGCACGGCTGCGGCCGCGCCGCAAGGCAAATACGCCCAGCACGATGTACACCACCAGCAGCAGCACTTTGACCGTCAGCCAGGCCTGCACGAATGGATACTGGTGCAGGATCAGCACCAGCGCGATGGCGGCGGCCAGCAGGGTGCTGTCAATCAGGTAGGAGAGGCGCTTGACGGCCGCAAGATTGGCCAGGCGTGAACCCGCCAGCATCAGGCAGCCGCGCAGAAAGAACAGGCTGCCCGACGCGATCACGCAGGCAATGTGCAACCATTTGATTTCGAGGTACCAGGCGGCCATGCGACGCATTCTATGCGATGCGTCGCCGGCGGGTACTGACGCGGATCAGCCGTAGCCTTCGGTGCCGAACGGATCGAGTTCGTTCAGTTCGCCGCCGTTGCCACCGCCTTCAGCGAGGCGGATCTTGAGCGCCAGGCCATCGTGCGAGTCGGCCTTGTTGAGGGCTTCCTGCAGCTCGATCTTGCCTTCCTTGTACATCTTGTAGAGCGACTGGTCGAAGGTGTGCATGCCTTCGGACAGGCTGCGATCCATCGCCTCCTTGATGTCGTGGACCTGACCACGACGGATCATGTCGCGGATCAGTGGCGTGTTGAGCAGCAGCTCCGTGGCGGGCAGGCGGTGGCCGTCCTTGCCGATGACCAGGCGTTGGCTGATCACCGCGCGCAGGTTCAATGCGAGGTTCATCAGCACGTTCTTGTGCGCCGACTCGGGGAAGAAGTTCAAGATGCGCTCCAGCGTCTGGTCGGCGTTGTTGGAGTGCAGGGTGGCGAGGCACAGATGACCGGTTTCGGAGAACGAGATTGCCGCTTCCATGGTGTCGGTGTCGCGGATCTCGCCGATCAGGATCACATCCGGCGCTTCGCGCATGCCGTTCTTCAGCGCCTCGTGGTAGCTGTGGGTGTCCATGCCCACTTCGCGCTGGTTGACGATGGATTTCTTGTGCCGGTGCAGGTATTCGATCGGGTCCTCGATGGTGAGGATGTGACCTGAGGTGTTGGCGTTGCGGTGGTCGATCATCGCGGCCAGCGTGGTCGATTTGCCCGAGCCGGTGGCGCCGACCACCAGAATCAGGCCACGCGGTTCCAGGATCAGATCACGGAAAATGTTCGGCAGCCGCAACTGCTGGATCGAGGGGATTTCGCTCTTGATGGCGCGGATCACCATGCCGACTTCGCCGCGCTGCTTGAACACGTTGATGCGGAAGCGGCCGGCATCTTTGACGGCAATCGCCATGTTGAGCTCGAGGTCGCGCTCGAACTGCGGCACCTGGCCCTCGTCCATCAGCGAATAGGCGATCTTCTTGACCATGCCGCTGGGCAGACCGGTGTTGCCGAGTGGGTAGAGCTTGCCCTCGACCTTGATGTTGACCGGGGCGCCGGTGGACAGGAACATGTCCGAGGCGCCTTTCTCCATCATGAGCTTCAGGAAGTATCCGATGTCCATTTGTCGCTATCCCCTGGGTTCAACGTTGCGTTGGCCGCGTCCGATCTCGACAATAGGCTGACGTGACCGCCGGAACTCAAGCGCTTTATGACACGCAAACCGAACAAAATCCATCGACACAGCGCACAGTTTGGTGCCTTGGCAGCGATTTTGCTATTCGTTGCAGGCTGCGCCAGCGTGCCACCGCCCACCGACCGCTTGGAACGGGCGCAATCGGCCCTGTCCGCAGCGGTCGATGCCGGCGCCAAGACCTGGGCGCCACTGGAGCTGGGTTTCGCCCAGGACAAGCTCGATCAGGCCCGCGCCGCGGTTGACACCCGGCACAACGCGCTGGCGGCGGATCTGGCCGACGAGTCGCTGGCCAACAGCGAGCTGGCACGGATCAAGGCACAACTGGGGCAGGTGCGCGAAAGCAATAAAAAGGCGCAGGACGAAAACACCCGCCTGCGGCAACAACTGCTGGCGCCCGCCGCCGCGCCGACCAGCCCCACGGGAGACTTGCCATGAAGCGCGCACTGTCTGCCTTGCTGTGCGTTGGCCTGCTCCTGCTGGCCAGCGCCGCCGTGCAAGCCCGTGAAGAGGTCGATCTGGATTATCAGCGGCTGAGCGCGAATCTCGAACACCTGGCAAAAGACCCCGTGTTGGGTCAGTACGCGCCGGCGGAACAGGCGCGCGCGCGCGACAGCTTGCAGCAACTGCGTCTGGCCAGCCGCAAGCAGCGGCCGCACTGGTTGTATCTGTCTGAGCGCCGGATCGAGTTGGCCTATGCCGCGGCGCAGCTCGAAGACGCCAACCACAAGCGCGATCAACTGGCCTCAGAGCACAGCCAGATCTTGCTGCAAGCGTCGCGTCAGGAGGCGGACCGTACCCGCCGTGAACTGGAGCGCCAGCGGGTTGAGAGCCTGGCGGCCGAAGAAGCCGCGCAGCGCTTGCAGGCACAAGGCGAGGCGTATTCGCAGCAGGCCGAGCAGGCCCGCGCCGAAGCCGATCAGGCCAAGAAACTTGCCGAAGCCCAGTCGCAGGCGGCGGCGCTGTCGCGCAAAGAGGCCCGCCTGGCCGAAGCAGCGGCCAAGGCCCTGCGCGCCAACCTCGATCGCATGCAGGCCACCGCCGGGCGCGGCGGCATGGAGATGACATTGGGCGATGCCACCTTTGCCCCCGGCAAAGCGGCCTTGCAACCGGTCGCCGCCCAGCACCTCGGCAAACTGGTGCAGTTTGTGCAGTCCAAGCCGGATCGCGCCATCCTGATCGAAGGGTTTACCGATTCCAGTGGCGACAGCGCCCGCAACCAGGTTCTGTCTGCCCAGCGCGCGGGCGCCGTGCGGGACGCCTTGGTGGCGGCGGGCGTCAGCGCGTCGCGGATTCGCGTCGAAGGGCGCG
>DASSXP010000236.1:0-3784 GCA_035703755.1 Rhodanobacteraceae bacterium
TGTCGTGCCGCTGCTTGTCGTTGCCCTGCTCAAATTACTGCTGCCATTCGCGCCGCTGCGGCGGCTGGGCAACCGGGTGCTGACGGCCATCGCCGAGAGCTGGATCGGCGTCAACAACGCCTTGTGGCGCAGCGCTGTCAACACCCCGGTGCAGCTGAGCGGCGATGAGGGATTGCGCCGCGACGGCCATTATCTGGTGCTGGCCAACCACCAAAGCTGGGTGGATATTCTGGTGATGCAGAAAGTGCTCAACCGGCGCATTCCGCTGATGCGATTCTTCCTCAAGCGGCAATTGATCTGGGTGCCGCTGCTGGGGCTGGCGTGGTGGGCGCTCGACTTTCCGTTCATGGGCCGCTACACACCCAAGCAAATTGCCCGCAATCCGCAACTGGCCGGACGTGACATCGAGGCGACCCGCCGCGCCTGCGCCAAGTTCCGTGACCAGCCCATCGCCATCATGAACTTTGCCGAAGGCACGCGATACACCGCAGCCAAGCACACCGCCCAGCAGTCGCCCTGGCCACATCTGCTGAAACCCAAGGCGGGCGGTGTCGCCTTCGTGCTGAACAGCATGGGCGACGGCCTCGCCGCCATTCTCGACCTCAGCATCGCCTATCCGGGTGGCATCCCGACCTTGCTGGACTTGATCGCCGGGCGCATTCCGGAAATCCGCATCCATATCCGCGAACGACCGATTCCGGCCGAGCTCGCGGCCGGTGACTACCAGCGCGACCGCGCGTTGCGGGTGCGTTTCCAGCAGTGGATGAATGGGCTGTGGCAGGACAAGGAGGCCGAACTGGCAGCGCTGCTGCACGATTCCAGCGCCCCGCCGAGCAACGCGCGCAAGTGACTCAACGCGGACGCAGCATCACCACCGGGCGGCCCTGCTCGTCCTCGCCATCCAGACGATCGAGGCCGACCTGATCGAACCGCGCCCGGATGATGCCTTGCGCATCGCGCAGGCGGCATTGCTCGACAGCGCCGTCGCTCGCCGTACTCCGGCACTCCAGCGTGTAACCGCCCTCCGCGCTGTGGTAGCTGAGGCCGCCGCGACGGTCATAGCGGCTGCCGACCCAGCGCAGTTGGCTCGGCAGCCCCGCGCCACCGGCCAGCAACCACTCGCCCAGCCAGGCTTGCTGCGCCGGCAGCGGACTGAAGCTGCGGCGTTCGAGATCGCTGGCGACAAGATCGAGCTCACCGCGACTGTCCGCCTGCCGTGACAACCACATCCGCAGCCGCGTGCTGCTGGCGAAGGCCAGCTCCACCCGCAGCGCCGGCTGCGCCTGGGTGCTCGCACTGCCACCGGCAAACAGCGACGACCCGGTGAGCCGCGACAATTCCGCGTGCGCCAGACGGCCTTCCAGCGTGGTGGTGCCGAAAAACCATTCCGGCTCGCCACGGGCATCGTGGCTCAACAGCGCGATGCCGAGATGATCGCCCTGCCGCTCCAAGCTGATCGCATTGCCGCTGGCGGTGCCATCCAGCGGCCACCAGAAACCCGTTTCCGGTGCCATGCTGCCGCTGCCGCCCAGCAGCCGGAAGCCGACCAGCCGCGGGGTTTCGTTGCCGCGCGCGGCGAAGATCCGCAGTGGGCGCACCGCCTCACCCGGCAAGGCCGGCGAAAACGCGTCATCCAGCGACAACTCCAGACGGAATGCATGCGCGCCGGCCGCGCACTCGGCCTGCGGGCTGCCGATCAGCACATCAAAGCCCTGTGCCCACGGCGCCCAGCTGAGCAGCCGCGGCGTGCAGGCATCGGGCCACACCCCGGTCACGCTGACGTGGAAACCGGTCGCTGTCACGCGGTCCACGCGCAAGGCGCTGCCGGCCATGACCCCGCCGGACCAAACCGCCAGCAAGCAAGCCCATCGAGTCAGCCATGTGTGCATGGCGCAATTGTACCGTTCATCGGTGCTGGCGGATAATGGCGGTTTTCTTTGTACTGACAGGAGCAAGCCGCGATGAATCGCAGCATTGCCGTCATCCGCGGCGACGGAATCGGCCCGGAAATCATGCAGGCCACCCTGCGCGTGCTGGACGCCGTCGGCGCCGGCCTCAGCTATGACTTCGTCGACGCCGGCATGACCGCGCTGGAGCAGCACGGCGAGCTGTTGCCCAAGGCCACGCTGGACAAGATCGCCGAGCACAAGATCGCCCTCAAGGGCCCGCTGACCACCCCGATCGGCGGCGGCTTCACATCGATCAACGTCACCCTGCGCCGGCACTTCGACCTCTACGCCAACGTGCGCCCGGCGGTCAGCTTCCCCAACACCCGCGCGCGCTTCGAGAACATCGACATCATCACGGTGCGTGAAAACACCGAGGGCGCCTACCTTTCCGAAGGACAGAGCATTTCCGAGGACGGCCAGACTGCGGTATCGATGGTGCGCAACACCCGCAAGGGCGCCAGCCGCATCGTCCGCTACGCCTTCGAGCTGGCGCAAAAGCGCGGCCGCAAGAAGGTCACCGCGGTGCACAAAGCCAACATCATCAAGACCGCGTCCGGCCTGTTCCTGGATGTCGCCCGCGAGATCGCCGGGGAATACCCGTCGATCGAGTTCAACGAGATGATCGTCGACAACACCTGCATGCAGCTGGTGATGCGGCCCGAGCAGTTTGACGTGATCGTCACCACCAACCTGTTCGGCGACATCCTGTCCGATCTGTGCGCCGGCCTCGTCGGCGGCCTTGGCCTCGCCCCCGGCGACAACATCGGCGAGACGGCGGCGATCTTCGAAGCGGTGCACGGCTCGGCTCCGGACATCGCCGGCAAGGGCGTCGCCAATCCCTGCGCCCTGCTGTTGGCTGCCGCCGACATGCTCGACCACCTCGGCCAGCACGGCGAAGCCTCGCGCATCCGCGGCGCGATCCGCGACACCCTGAGCGCGCGCGACCGCACCACACCCGACCTCGGCGGCAACGGCAGCACCGAAAGCTTCGCCGATGCGCTGGTGGAGCGGGTCACGGCTTCCGCCTGACGCCATGACCGCGCTGGTCGCCTTCTCGACCTGCCCCGACGCGAGCAGCGCCACGCACCTCGCCCGCGCGCTGGTCGAGGAAGGCTTGGCCGCCTGCGTCAACCAGTTGCCCG
Organism: Rhodanobacteraceae bacterium; assembly: GCA_035703755.1. GTDB lineage: Bacteria > Pseudomonadota > Gammaproteobacteria > Xanthomonadales > Rhodanobacteraceae > DASSBG01. The sequence goes on from DASSXP010000236.1 coordinate 3,092, forward strand.
GCGTCACCTCGACCTACCGTTGGCAAGGCGAAGTGCATGAGGACACGGAAGTCCTGCTGCTGATCAAGACCACCGCCGGGCGCTTCGCCGATCTCGACGCCCGCCTGCGCGAGCTGCATCCCTACGAGTTGCCCGAACTCATCGCCTGGCCGATCAGCGACGGCAATGCCGACTATCTCGCCTGGCTGGGGCAGGCGACACGACGGACACGCTGACGCCTGGCCGCCCCGCGCCGCTCGACGGCGGATGCCGCAACGGCGGATGCGCTTCGCTTATCCGCCCTACGCCGCGCCGGCAGTCCAGGCACAAGGTGGCCAAGCGCCGCGCATCCACCACCAGCCTCGCCACCCGAACCAAGCGCACCTGGCATGGTCGAATGCCGAACGATGACCGCTTGCGCCGGTCGGATTGCGCCGCAGGTGCAAGATTCGGCGGCGCCGACCGGTCATAATCCCCGTACTTGACCGCAGGATTCGCCCATGCAGACGCTGGCACCCCTGATGCGGCGCCTCGGCCGCATCATTTTCCCCCTCGCCCTGATGTTGCTGGCGCTGCCCGCGCTGGCGCAGGACGACGATGGCCTGCTCGACGTCACTGCCGCCTTCCAACTCAAGGCCGACGCCGCCACCCCGGGCGTGCTGAAGCTGCATTGGACCATCGCGCCGGATTACTACCTTTATCGCGGCCGCATTT
>DASSXP010000190.1:0-4078 GCA_035703755.1 Rhodanobacteraceae bacterium
GCGCTCGCGCAGCAGTTGTCGCGCCGAGCGCGCGGTATCGGCCTCCAGCACACCGCGATCGGTGCGCCCGGCTGGCGTCAGCGCATGGTAGGCAAAAGCTGGCATGGGCGAAGTTTAGGGCAACGCTGATAAAGTGGCATACCTGTTTGGCGCTCGCGGCCGCGTCGCACGCCGAATACCGCGCGGATCCGGCGGCGGCACGAGTATTTTTCTGTCGAACGCGCAACAATCCACTTTGCGACAATGCTGCGATTCGGGCCCGTGCATGCACGGGTTCGGGCAATTGACCCATTCCACAGGAGGGCCGCATGGCAGGCACGGGGCATACCAACGGTGGTTGGCAGTGGCGACTGCCGCCGGCGCGCTACGCCGCCTATCTCGCCAGCCTCGCACTCACCGCTGCTGCGGTGCCGCTGCTGTGGTTGAGCTGGTGGGGGCTGCTGCCGTTGCTGGTGTTCGGCGCCTTGGCGACGCTCGGCACCTGGGATGTGCTGCAACGCCGTCGCACGGTCAGCCGCAACTACCCGATCCTGGCGCACTTCCGCTACGGCTTCGAATCCATCGGGCCGGAAATACGCCAGTATTTCATCGAATCGGACATGGAAAAACGGCCGTTTTCGCGCGAGCAGCGGGCACTGGTCTATCAACGCGCCAAGGGCGTGCTGGACAGCAAGCCATTCGGCTCGCTGCTCGACATGTACGAGGAAGACTACGAGTGGTTGAACCCGTCGCTGCGCCCGGCCCCGATTGCCCATCACGATTTCCGTGTCGAGGTGGGCGGCACCCGCAAGCAACCCTACTCGGCCAGCCTGTTCAACATTACCGCGATGAGCTACGGCTCGCTGTCGGCCAATGCGATCACCGCGCTCAATATCGGTGCCCGCGACGGCGGCTTTTATCACGACACCGGTGAAGGCTCGATCGCGCCGTATCACCGTCAGGGTGGCGATCTGGTGTGGGAAATCGGCTCGGGTTATTTCGGCTGCCGCGATGAACAGGGCCGCTTCGATCCGGCGTTGTTTGCCGAGAAAGCCGTCGACCCGCAAGTGAAGATGATCGAGATCAAGCTGTCGCAGGGCGCCAAGCCCGGACACGGCGGCGTGCTGCCGGGGGTCAAGGTGACGCCGGAGATCGCCGCGATCCGGCATGTTCCGGTCGGCAAGACGGTGGTGTCGCCATCCAGCCACTCGGCATTTTCCACGCCACTCGAGCTGCTGGCCTTCATTGCCCGGTTGCGCCAGTTGTCGGGCGACAAGCCGGTGGGTTTCAAACTGGCCATCGGCCACCCGTGGGAATGGTTCGGCATCGTCAAGGCCATGCTGGAGACCGGCGAATACCCGGACTTCATCGTCGTCGACGGTGCCGAAGGTGGCACCGGTGCGGCGCCGATCGAGTTCATCAACCACGTCGGCCTGCCGCTGCGCGAGGCGCTGCTGCTGGTGCACAACACGCTGGTGGGCGCCAATCTTCGCCAGTACATACGCATCGCCGCCGCGGGCCAGGTGGTGTCGGCGTTTGATGTCGCACGCATGCTGGCGCTGGGAGCCGACTGGTGCAACGCCGGTCGCGGCTTCATGTTTGCGCTCGGCTGCATCCAGGCGCGGCAATGCCATACCGGCCTGTGCCCGAGTGGCGTGGCCACCCAGGACACGCGGCGCAGTCGCCACCTCGACGTGCCATCGAAAAGCGAGCGCGTGCGGCGCTTTCACGAAAACACCCTCAAGGCACTGGCGGAGATGATCGCCGCCGCCGGCATCAACCACCCGCGCCAACTGGGCCCGCAGCACATGCTGTCACGGGTGTCGACCAACGAGATTCGTTCCTTCGCCGAGCTGTATCGCTTCCTCGACCCCGGCGAATTGCTGGATGGCCGCGAGATGCACGGCGTCTATCGGAAATACTGGCCTGCCGCGCGTGCCGACAGCTTCGATCCGCCGCAGGACGTTTATCGCCTGCGCGAAAACCGCCGCGCCGCGTGGAACAAGACACAACCCTCCGCCACCGACATTGCACAGCCGCGCGCGGTGGAAGGACCCGCGTGACGCTGTCGGCAGCGTAGCGTCGCGCGAGCGGCGTGTCGTCAGCGCAGAATGACCGCGGCGCGACCGCTCACCAGCGTGCGCCCGTGATGCTCGACCCGGAATTGATACTGCCACGCGCCCGGCGTGGCGAGCAGGCGCTCGACGCGAATGGCCAGCGGGCCGGCCAGCGCTTCGACGAACTCAACTCCCAACTCAACCTCGCGCAGCGAAACCAGCCAACCGGGCGGCGCCGCCCGGCCTTGCCCCCGCGCAATCAGCGCGCCATGCAGGGCCATCGCCTGGGCTGCGGTTTCGCACAAGGTGACCGCGTGCAGATGGCCATCCGGGCGCCGCAGGGGGTTGGCCGGATCGGCGTGGGATACGGCGCGTGCATCAAGACGCGCCTCGTCCCAGTCCTGCACCTGATCCAGCAGGGACATGGCTCCCTGGTGCGGAATCAGGTCGGCGAAGTCGCGCCGGTTCAGCACGATTCGGCCGTGTTGCCGGAGCGCACGACATCCATTGCCGGCGGCTGCCAGAAGTCGAAAAAGTTGAACCAGTTGCCGGGATGAGCGCGGGCGTAATGCTCCAGCCGCGCGGCATAGCGAGTTACCAAGGCATCGAGCGCGGCCTCGCGCTGTTGCCGTGGCAGGGTCACCTTGTCCTCGAATACTTCAAAGTCGAGTCGATAGCGATTGCCACCGAGATAGGTACCGAAACAGAGCACCACCGGCACGCCGAGGCTGGCGGCGACCTGCCACGGCCCGGTCGGGAAGGGCGCCGGGTCACCGATGAACGGCGCCAGCCGCGTGGCTTCACCGGCGCGCGGCCGGTCGGCCAGCAAGGCAATCATGTGGCACTGGCGCGCCGCATCGGCCATCGTCAGCATCGCCGGCACCACCCCTTCGGCGATGTCGATCGCATCGCGGCCGACGTCCGGCGCCAGTTCTTCCAGCAGACGCGTCAGCGCCGGTGTCTGCTGCTTGTCCAGCACCACCCGCAGCTTGACCGCGGCGTCGCGGATCGACAGCGCGCGCAGCGCCTCAAAGCTGCCGTAGTGGGAACCCAACAGCAACATGCCGCGGCCACTGGCAAGGATGGCTTGCGGCTGCTCTTCGCCGTGTACTTCGATATCAAACCGCTCCAGTCCCTGGGACAACAGATACACGCGATCGAGAATGGTGCAGGAGAAGGCGTGAATCTGCTTCAGCACCTGCCAAGCGCTGGCGGGGCGTCCCTGGACGCGCCGGTAGAAATCGCGGATGCAGCGTTTTTCCTCAGGCCGCCGCCAATAGAAATACAGCGTGATCGGATACAACGCGGCGCGCGCGAAGCCGCGCCCGAGATACAGACCCGCGGCGCGAATCAACCAGATGGCGAAACGGCCGCCGCCTTCGCGGCTGTGTTGCCACGCAAGGCTCATGGCGCCACCTCGACGCTGCCTTCGGCAATCAAATTGCCGGCGTGTTCGATGCGGAAGCGCCAGCCAGCCGACTGCGGCGTGAGTGCCAGTTCGGCGCGCGCACCCGGCCGCAACGGGGCCACGAACTTGACCGTGGCGATTCGCGTCAGCCGACCGGCGCCCGCGCGCCGCAGGGCGGCTGCGACGTGGTCCAGCAACAGCACACCGGGCACCAGCGGGTCGCCGGGGAAGTGGCCCGCCAGACACGGGTGCTGGGGAGCAATGCAAAAGTCGCTGACCGTCATGGCGCATTCCGGGCGGTATCGTGCAGCAGCGCGGGCCAGACCCGTGTCAGCCGTGTGATGAAGTCGCAAAACCCGATCTGCGGCAAGCGTCGCAAGTGCCAGCGCCGCCAGCCGTATTCGAGCAACATGAAGACCGCGAGACTGAGGTAGCAACCCAGGCGCGCGTAGCTGCGCAACCAGGCGGCAGCCGGCGGCGAAACGCCCGTCAGCGCGCCCAGCGCCGGCACCTGCAAGACCAGCCACAACAGCGCCAGCAACAACGCTTGCAGCGCCAGCAACGCGGTCCATGCGGCGGTCAGGCCGTGGGTATAACGCGCCACGGCGGGCAAGGCGATGCGTTCGGGCCCTTC
>DASSXP010000249.1:0-3368 GCA_035703755.1 Rhodanobacteraceae bacterium
TGGCCAGCCGGGTTCGCAGCAGGCGGCCTTCTTCGTTTCGCTGAAGGAACTGCCGGACAACCGCTTCGGAACGCAATCCGAAATCTACTGGGACGACGGCTTCCTCAACACCCAGGTCGGCGCCATTACACGCGGCTCCTACACCCTCAAGATCGTTGACCCGATCCTGTTCGTGAAGAACTTCGTGCCGGCAAGCTACCTCGCGCCGGGCCAGGTATTCGACTTCACCGACATGGACAACGCTGCCGCCAGCCAGCTCTTCAACGAGGTGGTGGGCTCGCTGGCACCCGCCTTCAGCGCGTACACCAACGATCCAGCCAAGGGCAACCGCATCACCAAAATCCAGCAGGACTCGATCGGCTTTGCCAAGAGCCTGTCCGACGCGGTGGAAGCGGCCTACCAATGGAAATCCGACCGCGGCCTCGCCATCGTCAAGACCGCCATCGTCTCGATCGAGTACGACGCCAACACGCGTGAATTGCTGAAGAACGTGCAGCGCGCCGACGCGCTGGCCGGTGCCCGCGGCAACTCCAATTTGCAGGCCAGCGTCGCTGCGGGCATGCAGGCGGCGGGTGAAAATGGCGGCGCCGCCGGGATGATGGGCATCGGCATGGCCTCGGGCATGATGGGCGGTATCGGTGGCCTGCAACAACCGGTGGCACCGGCGGCACCGCCAGCCGATGACCCCATGGCCAAACTCAAGAAAGGCAAGGAGATGCTGGACGCCGGCTTGATCACCCAGGGCGACTACGACGCACTCAAAGCCAAGGTACTCGGCCTCTGAGCAGCGTTTGCCGACCATGACCCGCAGCACACCACCGCCGGCGCCACCCCCGTTCACAGGCCCCGGCTCGCCCCGTGACGTGCCGCCCATGCCCGGCGCGTCGCCGCTCGACCCGTCCACACTGCCCGATCCGATCCGCAAGGAAATCGAGGCGCCCGATCCGGTCGCCCTGGATACCGCGTCCAGGGAGCTCAGCGACGGCGTCAATCGCTGCCCCAAGTGCGGCTCGACCGAGGTGCGTCAGCGCGCCGGCACCGATCATCTGGTGTGCCTGTACTGCCGCAACGAATGGCAAAGCGCCCGGGTCGAGGAACAATTCGGCCTTGGCGAAGGCATTGACGAGCTCGAAGGGACAGTGATTGCATCCGGCGCCCGTGACATCGACGCCGACGCCTCCAGCCTGATGAGCTTCAAGTGCAGCGGCTGCGGCGCCGAGGTAACGATCAACGTCGAGAATGCCATGACCGCACGCTGCCACTGGTGCCGACATGTGCTCGGCGTCAACGAGCAAATCGCCAATGGCGCCGTGCCCGATGCGGTATTGCCATTCCACATCGAGAAGAGTGACGCGGTCGCACGCATCCGCCAGTTCGTCGACAAGCGGCGCCTGTTCGCGCTGAAAGAGTTCAAGCAACAGTTCACGCCCGAGAACGTGGTTGGCGCCTACCTGCCCTACATGATCGTCGACGCCAACGCGAGCGCGTCCGTGAAAGGCCACGGCGAAATCGAGACACGCCGTTATACCAAAGGCGCCGGCAAGAACAAGACAACCTACTACGACGCAGACGTCTACCGCATCGACCGCGCAGTCGCCTACACCGTCGACGACCTGCCGCTCGAATCCTCTTCCGAACGCAGCAACCTCGACACGCGCACCAACACCAACAACATCATCAACACCATCCTGCCGTTCGACACCAAGAACGCAGTGAAGTGGAACGCATCCTATCTGGTCGGCTTCAATTCCGAGAAGCGCGACCTCAACGTCGAGGCCTTGCGGCCGCATCTTGAAGACCAGTTGCTGTCAATCGCCAGGGCACAAGTTGAACCCTCGGTGCAGCGGTTCAAACGCGGCGTGCGCTGGGAACAGGAAAGCCTGAATGTGGAAGGCACCCGCTGGGTGTCGATGTACCTGCCGGTGTGGCTGTACTCGTACCACCAGCCCGGCCGCAACGGCGGCATGCTGCACTACATCGCGGTCAATGGCCGCACCGGCGAAACCATGGGCAGCGTGCCGGTACAGCAATGGAAATTGCTGCTGGCCGCCCTCACCACCGGCACCTTCATTGAATCTTTCGTACTCTGGCTGATGATGCACTCGTGATGAGCGACGACGGCGGACTCTGGTTACTCGCACTCGGCCCGGCTGGCGCAACCGGCCTGTACTGGCTGCTCTATCGCTATTACCGCAACACCGACAAATCCCACGCTTTCGAACGTGAGACCGCCGTCGAGGCCCAGCCCGTGACCGGCTCGGAGGACAAGGTCGACGAAGTGATCGGCACCCGCCGCAGTCACATCGAAGGCAACAACGTGGCCCAATACCGCGCCCGCGTGCAGCGCATCGACAGCGATTCCAGCTGAGCGCCTGTGAAAAAGTCCACCTGCTGCGGTCGCCGCATGGCCGTGCACGCCGAGTGAATCCGCACCAAAGCCTGCACCGACCTCAACGCCGGGCGCGAAAGAAATCGCGCAACATCGCGGCCGATTCCTCGCCCAGAAGCCCGCCCTGCACGACGACACGATGGTTGTGGCGCGGATCGGTCAGGGTGTCGAAGACGCTGCCGGCGGCGCCGGTCTTGGGATCGCTGGCCGCGTACACCACGCGGGCAACGCGGGCATGGATCAAAGCCATGGCACACATCGCACACGGTTCCAGCGTGACATACAAGGTGGCACCAAGAACGCGATGGTTGCCAAGCCGCTGGCCGGCCGCCCGCAACGCTCCGATTTCGGCGTGCGCGGTCGCGTCGCTCAGAGTAATGTTGCGGTTCCAGCCTTCACCAAGGCAGTCGTCGTCACGCACCATCACCGCCCCGACCGGCACCTCGCCATCCACGTCACGGGCATGTGCTGCCAGCTCGAGCGCGCGCCGCATCCAGTGGAGATCGGTAGCAGAAAAGTCCGTTTCGTTCGACATCGTGCCCATCGGCCGCCGGGAAAACCGACACGATAGCGGAAGCGTCCGACGCGTGGTACGCGCAGCACGCTCCCGCCCTGCCCCTGCCTGACGCGTGTCGACTCTCAGCCGGGATTGTCATCGCCAAAACCAAGCAGTAGCAGTCCGGCGCCATATAAGGGACATGCCCGACCGCGGGTAGCTGCGGCGCAACACCGGTCAGGTGTCCCTTTGTCCTGCCCGATTGCGTATTAGCATGAGTAACCCACGGTACTCCCGTGCTGCCAGGAGGGTTCTCACATGCTCCGCATACGTTCCAGCCTCGCCCTGTTGTTGCTGCTTTCTTTGCCCGCACTGTCAGCACATGCCGCCACCCACACCTGGCCGGGCACCGCACCCTGCGCCGGCACCTTGCAAGCGTGTGTCGACGCCGTCGCGGATGGTGACCGCATCGAGGTCACGGCA
>DASSXP010000360.1:0-25160 GCA_035703755.1 Rhodanobacteraceae bacterium
CACGCGCTGGGACATCACGCTGCTGTTCAGCGACACCAATCCGGCCGGCCCATTCCAGGTCAGCTTCGCGATAGTGACGCCGCCGACGCATGGCAGCGTGGTGCTGCACGGCAGAACCGCAACCTATATGCCGACGCTCGGCTATGCCGGCGCGGACAGTTTCACCTACACCGCGTCGACGATAAACGGCACCTCCAATGTCGGCACGGCGGGCCTCACCGTATTGCCCGGCAAGCTGCCGTTGGCGCAGGCGGGCAGCGCCGTCACGCCTTACGAAACGCCAGTGTCAATCACGCTTGCGGCCAGCGACGCCAACCCCGGCGGTCCGTTCGCACTTGCCTATGCCATCGTCACGCCGCCGCAGCACGGTTCGATTGGCGATTTCGATGCAGACGCCGGCACGCTCACCTACACGCCGGACAGCGGATATTACGGCGCCGACGAGTTTCGCTTCAACGCGGCCACGGTGAACGGCACGTCCGCGCCGGCCACCGTGAGCCTCGCGGTCATCCCGCCGCCGCCGCAGCTTGCGCTGGCGGCCGACGCCGCCGCGATCTACGCGCGTTATGGACAGGTGCTCGATTACACCTTCACCTTGACCAACGACGGTGGGCAGGTCGATTCCACGGTCACGGCCACATTCACACCATCCGTGGGATTCGACGAAAGCTACGCGCACATTGCCTGTTTCGGCGCCGGTGCTGGCGCCAGTTGCGAACCGGATGTGGCTGACCCCTGGCGTTTCAATGTCGCGCTGCCGCCCGGTCGCAGCCTCACCTGGTTCGTCAGCGCACCGGTGCGCTACGACACCTCGGCGCCGGACGTGGAAATGGCCATGAGCGCGATCGGCACGTCCTCGGTTTCCATCGCTCGCGCCAGCACGCTGGTAATCCACCGCGACGGTTTCGAGGCGACCGACGAGCTACTGGCGACGCGAGTCGATGGTGCAGCGGCAAAAGCACTGCTCGACGGCGACGCCTTGCGCGAGATCGTGGTGCCGCGGCTGCCGGCGAAGACCACGACCCTGCTACGCGTGCGCGATGGTGCGCGCGAGTTGCGCGTGGAGGGCAGGGAATTGGCCGGCATCGTCCTCGTGCGCTTGCGCGAGGTTGATGCGCGCGGCCAGCAGCGTGCCAGCGCGTGGGGCACCAGTCAGGTCGGTGACACGCTGACACTCGGCAGCGAAGCGGCGCCGAATCCATCGCAAGCGGTGGCCGATGGCAGTTCACGCACGCTGGTTCTGGTCGGTGCGCAGTTGGCGGTCAGATTGTGATTGACGGATACGACGCTATGCGACGCGTACGACAAACGGTTTCTCCAAGGCGGGAAGCAATGCAGAAAGATCTTTCGATTCAACGTCGCGCCGTCGCGCTGATCGCTCTGATGTTGCTGCCGGGTTGGGCAATGGCGCAACTCAACGACACCGGTCAGAGCCAATGCACCGACAGCGCCGGCATGGTCATCGACTGCATGGATGCCGCCAGTCACCCCGGCCAGGATGCCCGTTATGGACGCGACGCACGTGCGGCTGCGGGCCGCCTGAGCAAGCACTGTGATGGCGTGGCGGGCTTCGATTTCTGCGCGCTCGATGACAACGGCGTCATCACCACGCAGGCCGATCCGCCCTGCATGGCCGATCAGGTGACCGGCCTGATCTGGTCGACGGAGACCCTGGCGGCGCTCGACTGGGCGGATGCGAATGCGGTGGGTGCCACGCAGGCACGCTGCGGCATCGACGCGGGCTGGCGCCTGCCGACGCGGCGTGAGTTGCTGTCGATCGTCGATCACGGTGTCACTGGCCCGGCCATCGACGCCGCGGTCTTTCCCGACACCCTGAACGCGGCCTACTGGAGCGCTGATGCCTATGCGGCCGATCCAGCGCAGGCCTGGACGATCGATTTCATCGATGGCGACACGCTGCACGTCGAGCAGACCCAGCCACAAGCCGCGCGACTGGTCGTATCCTCCGCCAACCAGCCGCCGCGCATCACGCTGGGCGCGAACATCATTGTGCCGCGCGAGGACCGCCCCGTGCCGTTGAGTTTCCCCGGTTGGGCCACCGGCATCGCGCCCGGCCCGCCGCGCGAGGCGGGCCAGCATCTCACGGCGACGCTGCGATTGCTGTCGGTCACGGATCAGAAGGCATTGGAGTTCGACGTGCCACCCGTGCTCGACCCCGCCACCGGCACACTGAGTTTCACGATCAAGCAGCGGACCTATCCCGAGAACGGACAGAACACGGACGATCCGGATTACGACATGTGGTATTCCGCGGCCGGTCTTGCGCGCGTGGAGCTGACCTTGCAGGACGATGGCGGCACGGCGAATGGCGGTGTAGACAGCACCACGGTTGAGTTCAGCATCTTCCTCGATCCGGTGCCCGTGTCTCGCGACATTGGCATCAAGCACCCGTGGAAGGCGGCCTGCATTCCCATCACGCTGGGTTCCTTCGATGCCGATACCGACCCGGTGAGCGACGCGGTGTGGCCACGCGATCCCTGGCCGTTTCTGCTGGCTGGCATCGTCACCTATCCGCAGAAAGGCTACATCACCGATTACGTGGCGGCGATGCCCACGCCGGCGCCGATACCTGGCGCGGCGAAGGCAGGCGATGATGACGTCAGCTATTCGTGGCTGATGTGGCCGACCACGCCCATCCAGCATGACTACTGGGGGCGCTTCAACTACAACGTGACCTTCTGCTACGTGCCCTTCAGTTCTACCTTTGTCGGCTCGGACACCTTCACCTACCGGGTCATGGATGCCGATGGCAACATCAGCAACACGGCGTCGGTGAGCATCGAGATCTTCGAGAAATGACCAATACCAGCCCTGAAAACCGTGTCGTCCGGGTTGTCAGGCGATGCTGGCGACTGGCGTACTGCATAGGTCTTGTGTTCGTTCTGCCCGGTCATGCCGCCACCGTCACCGACGGCGCGACCGGTCTGCAATGGGATGCTTGCGCCTGGGGTCAGGTTGCCGGTGCCGGCATGGCCTGCGAAGGCAGCCCCACCGCGTTGACCTGGCGTCAGGCGCTCGCCGCTGCGCGCGCGGCGAACGCGGCGCTCTACCAGAGCCACGCCGACTGGCGCGTGCCCAATCGCACGGAGCTGGAATCGACCGTCGTGATCGCGGCCGCGCCGGCAGGCGATGGCGGGCTGTTCTGGTCATCGACCAGCTATCAAGGCAATCCGGCGCGCGCCTGGATGGTGGATTTCGGCGACGGTGCTTCGCATCCGGGAGACAAGAGCGGCGCCTACGCGCTGCGCCTCGTGCGCGGTGGCGAGTTGACGCTGTCCGCCAGCGGCGAGAGCCATTACGCGCGCTATGGCCAGACCATCGACGCCATCCTCATGCTGGCGAACACAGGCGAGTCGACGCAGGATTCGTCGGTGTGGGTTTCGTTGTCGGCGGCCTTCGATGCGACGCGCACGCAACTGACGTGCGTCGGTGCCGGCGCCGGTGCCAGCTGCGTGCAGGACGGTGCCGACCCGTTGCATTTCAGCGTAATTCTGCCTGCCGACCGCAGCCTGACATGGCGGATTCGCGTGCCGATCCGCGATGATGCACAAGGCGCCAGCGCCATCCTCGGCGTGACCGCGACCGGCACTACACCGGCGTCCGACACCCGCACGCTGGTGCTGTTCCGCAACGGTTTCGATAGCCCCTACGCGGACGGCGCGCAGTAGGTGCGCTCGGGGGCGGGTGTCAATGTCTGGATGAGTACCCTGGCGGCGCCTTCGACCATCGCGGCCGAAGGCGCTGTCACGCTTACCGCATGCGGTAGGTAATGCGGCCTTTGGTCAGGTCGTACGGCGTCATCTCGATCCGCACCTTGTCGCCGGTGAGGATGCGGATGTAATGCTTGCGCATGCGGCCGGAGATGTGCGCGGTAACCACGTGCCCGTTTTCGAGCTGTACGCGGAACACGGTGTTGGGCAGGGTCTCGAGGACCGTGCCTTCCATCTCGATGACGTCGTCTTTGGCCATGAAATCTCGGTAAAGGTCGCCCAGCGGGCGCGAATAGCCGCGCATTGTGCCACGGATTGGCGGCTGGATAAAGGCCTGATTTATGGAGCGTGGTCAGGTGGCTCGATTTGCAGCCGCCGCTTGAGCTCGGCCTCGACCTCACGCTCGATCAAGGGCCGCATCGCGGCCAGCAGCAGGCCGAGGCGGGCGCTGACACGGATGAAATCGGCGCCGACTTCGATGTGGCCGTCGATGCCGCTGCGCTGGAAGTGCAGCCGGTCGCCGTCCCAGTGCGAAACGGCCTGGAACTTGCGCGCCAAACCGTCGGCAAGGGTCTCAACGAGTTGCCGGGCGGCGGCCGGGGTCAACTGGTGCGGATGGCGGATGTCGATCTGGCTCATGCGGGCATCATAGCCGGGCGTTGCCTTATGCTACGCGTCAGTGACGAGCAGGCAGGGATCGATTTGGCCACGAGAAAGGAACAGCACGCGTTGGCGGTCGCGTTTGCCGATGGCCGCGGCGTGGAAGTGGCGTTCACCGCCCCGGTGCTGACGATCGGTTCCGACGCCGCGTGTGATCTGCGCCTGGCCGCCTCGGCGGCGGCGCGGCATGTCGAGCTTGCACGGCACTGCAATGCGGTGGTGTTGCGGGTGCATGCCGACGCGCCACACGTCTATGTCAATGCACGGCCGGTGCGTGCCACCGCCTTGTTGCGGGCGGGTGACGTGATTGCCGTTGGTGCTGATGTGTTGCTGTTGAAACAGGCCGGTGCCACGGTCGGCACGGCGGTGCCACTGCCGACGGGCTACCGCGACCGCGCGGCGGCAGCCAGCCTGGTGGGTTTGCGGCTGGTGGCCGGGCCGCTGTCTGGCCGGCGCATTGCCATCGATGGCGGTGCGAATCTCGATGCCCAGCGCTTGCCGGGCGTGGAGGGCTGCGTGCGTCTGGGCCCGTTGGCGGATCAGGTCGCGTTCGACTATTTGCCGGCAACGGGGAGCGCTGTGGCGCCGGAGTTCAACGGTGTCATGGCGCGTCAGGGCAGCCTGCGGCAGGGTGATCAGCTGGCCTGGGGCGTGCATCGGCTGGTGCTGGAAATGCCCGGCAGCGAGCGCCTGACGTCTGTTCGCGCGGCTGCGCCGCCGGTGTCCGGCGAGCTACGCGACCGCGTGGTCGCGCCGCAGCGCGAGGTGTGGTGGCTGATCGCCACGGCTGCCCTGCTGGCGCTGGTCATGGCGATTCTGTTTGTGGCACGTAACGGATTGTCATAGCCCACACCCTTGTCTCGGTGTTGCGCCGCGTCATAATGGGCGCTTGTCTTCAGGGGTGCTGGCGCGTGAATCGGGTCTGGAACTTCAGTGCGGGGCCGGCGGGCTTGCCCGAGCCGGTGTTGCGGCAGGCGCAGCAGGAAATGCTTGACTGGCGCGGCAGTGGCGCATCGGTGATGGAACTGTCCCACCGCGGCAAGGCGTTCATGGCACTGGCCGAGGAAGTCGAGCGCGACGTCAGGCAACTGGCCGCGATCCCGGATCACTACCGCGTGCTGTTTCTGCAAGGCGGCGCCACCCAGCACTTCGCCCAGATTGCCATGAACCTGGCGTTGCCGGAGCAGTCGGCGGATTACCTCGTCAACGGCCACTGGGGCGAGAAGGCCGCCGCCGAAGCCGCGCCCTACGTCGCCGTGCGGGTGGCTGGGCGCGCTGAGGGGAACCCGTGCCGCGCGGTGCCTGCCACCATCGACGTCGATCCGGCTGCCGCTTACCTGCATTACACCCCCAACGAAACCATCCACGGTATCGAGTTCGATCATGTGCCGGAGGCGGGCGTTGTGCCGCTGGTGGCCGATATGTCGTCGGATATTTTCTCCCGGCCGCTGGACGTCACACGCTTTGGCCTGATCTACGCCGGGGCGCAGAAAAACATTGGCCCATCGGGGCTGGTGCTGATGATCGTGCGCGACGATCTGCTGGCGCGCAGCAAGCGGCCGATGGCAAAAATTTTCGATTACGCCGCGCACGCCGCCCAGCATTCCATGCTCAACACACCCAACACCTGGGGCTGGTACCTGTCCGGGCTGACCTTCAAATGGTTGCTCGGCGAGGGCGGCCTGACGGCGATTGGCGCGCGCAATCAGGCCAAGGCGGTGAGCTTGTACCAGGCCATCGATGGCTCTGGCGGTTTCTACCGCAATGAGGTGGAAGCACGGTCGCGTTCGCGCATGAATGTGCCGTTCGTGCTGCACGATACTGCGCTCGATGCGGAGTTTCTCAAACAAGCGGAAGCGGCTGGCATGATCGGCCTCAAAGGGCATCGGGTGCTCGGTGGCATGCGCGCATCCTTGTACAACGCAGTACCGCTGGCGGCGGTCGAGGTGCTGGTGGATTTCATGCGCGATTTTGCGCGACGACACGGCTGAGAGCATGAGCGGCAAGAAGAAAAAACCCGAAGCGGCGACACTGATCAGCCTCGCCGATGCGCGTGAACGCATCGACGCGATCGACCGCAGCATCCAGGATTTGATCGGCGAGCGGGCGCGCTGGGCGCAGCAGGTCGGCAAGGCCAAGGGGCCGCTCAAGGCGGCGGTGGATTACTACCGCCCGGAGCGCGAGGCACAGGTGCTGCGACGCGTGGTCGACCGCAACGGCGAAGGCCCGTTGTCGGATGTCGAGATGGTGCGCCTGTTCCGCGAAATCATGTCGGCCTGCCTCGCACAACAGGAGCCGCTGCGGATCGGTTACCTCGGTCCGCAAGGCACCTTCAGCGAGCAAGCCGCGCGCAAGCACTTCGGACATTCCTCGCACGGCTTGCCGCTCGGCAGCATCGAGGAAGTGTTTCAGGAGGTTGAGGCCGGCAATGCCGATTTCGGCGTGGTGCCGGTGGAGAACTCCGGCCAGGGCACGATCCAGTCCACGCTGGACATGTTCCTGACTTCCGAGCTCAAGATTTGCGGCGAGGTGGAACTGCGCGTGCACCAGTACCTGCTTTCGCGCAGCGGTCGGCTGGAGGACATCGAGCGGGTCTATTCGCACCCGCAATCCCTGGCGCAGTGCAAGGCGTGGTTGCGCCATCACCTGCCCAATGCCGAACGGGTGCCGACATCGAGCAACGCCGAAGCCGCGCGCCGGGCCCGTAATGCCGACGATGCTGCGGCGATTGCCGGTGAGGCCGCCGGTGCGGTGTATCGCCTCTAGGTGGTCGATGGCCCGATCGAGGATCGCGCCGACAACACCACCCGCTTTCTGGTGCTCGGCCGCAACCTGTTCCCGGCCTCGGGCAACGACCGCACCTCGCTGCTGGTGTACGTCAAGGATCAGCCCGGTGCGCTGGCGCATGTGCTGGCACCGCTGGCCGAACACGGCATCAGCATGAACCGCATCGAATCGCGGCCGGAACACGCCGGCAAGTGGCATTACGCCTTCTTCATCGACATCGGCGGCCACGTCGAGCAGGATGCGGTACGTCAGGCGCTGAAGGAAATGGCGCCGTCCGCGGCCCGCATCAAGATTCTTGGCTCCTATCCTGTGGCGGTGCCGTGAGCTTCGACGCCGATCGGCTGGCAACGGCTGCCGTCCGTTCCCTGCGCGCCTACGACCCCGGCCACGACTTGCCGACCTTGCGGCGCCGTTTCGGCCCGGTGCTGGCCGAACTCGGTTCGAACGAAAATCCACTGGGTCCGAGTCCGCACGCATTGGCGGCAGCGCAAGACGCCTTGCGCGATGCCTTCCGTTACCCCGATCCGCGCGGTCTGATGCTGCGCGAAGCCCTGGCAACCCGGCACGGGATCGCGCTCGATCGCATCGTGCTCGGCAACGGTTCGCATGAGCTGCTGATGCAACTGGCACAGGCCTTCGCGGGCCCGGAGCAGGCGGTGATGTATTCCGAGTTCGGTTTCGCCGTGTATCCGATTGCCGCCACCGCGGTGGGCGCGCCGATCATCCGCGTGCCGGCTTTGCCGCGCGACCATGCCAGCGCGCCGCGCGGGCACGATCTTGAGGCGATGGCGGCGGCGCTGACGGCGACCACGCGGCTGGTGTATCTCGCCAACCCCAACAATCCCACCGGCACCTGGTTCGATGATGCGGCGCTGGCGGCTTTTCTGGCCCGCGTCCCGGTCGACACGCTGGTGGTGGTCGACGAAGCCTATGCCGAGTATGTCGATGCGCCCGGCCTGTCCAGTGCGCTGCGTTTCATCGACCAATACCCGAACCTTGTCGTGACCCGCACCTTTTCCAAGGCCCACGCGCTGGCGGGTTTGCGGGTCGGCTGGCTCGCCGCCCACGCCAGCGTTGCCGCGGTGCTGGAGCGTTTGCGCGAATCGTTCAACGTCAACAATGTGGCGCTGGCAGCGGCCACCGCTTCGCTGGCGGACGGCGCCCACCTCGAACGCGCGCGGGACTTCAACCGCAGCGAGCGCGACTGGCTGGCCGTGGAACTGCGCGCGCGCGGCTATGCCACGTTGCCTTCGCAAACCAATTTTCTGCTGCTCGATCTGGGCCGCGACGCGGCCGATCTGGAGCGGAAACTGTTCGAGAGTGGGGTCATCGTACGGCCGATGGGTGGCTACGGTTTGGCCGCTACGCTGCGCATCAGTATCGGCAGCCGGGCGGAGAATCAGCGTCTGTTGGCGGCGTTGCCGTGAAATACATGCGGCCAACGCGCAGCAGCGATTCTTGGGTGTGACGTGTGGATGGAAGTGTTGTTTGATCGCGGCCCGTGGCCGCTCCTGCGAGCGGCGCCGAGGCGCAAATCATGGCGCGCTGCGCGCGCGGTGGAAACGATGGAGTTTGCATGAGTCGACTTGACTGGATCTGTGAGCCGTGCGGCCCGTTGTCGGGCGGCTTGAGTGTGCCCGGCGACAAATCGGTGTCACATCGGTCGCTGATGTTGGCGGCATTGGCCGACGGGGTGTCGCGGATCGAGGGCTTTCTGGAAGGCGAGGATACCCACGCCACGGCGGCGATCCTGCAACAACTCGGGGTGCGGATCGAGGAGCCCGGCCATGGTGTGCGGGTGGTCCACGGCGTGGGCTTGCACGGCTTGCGGCCGAGCGCCGCGATGCTGGACTGCGGCAACGCGGGCACCGGCATGCGGCTGCTGGCGGGATTGCTGGCGGGGCAGGCGTTTGATAGCGTGCTGGGTGGTGATGCGTCGCTGTCGAAGCGGCCGATGCGGCGGGTGACCGAGCCGCTGGCCCAGATGGGCGCGCGCATCGACAGCGAGCCCGGTGGTGTGCCGCCGTTGCGCATCCACGGCGGGCAGGCACTGCGTGGCATTGATTACACGCCGCCGATGGCCAGCGCGCAGGTGAAGTCGGCGGTGTTGCTGGCGGGTTTGTATGCCAGCGGTGAAACCGTGGTGCGCGAGCTGCACCCGACCCGCGATTACACCGAGCGGATGCTGGCCGCGTTCGGCTGGCCAGTCGTGTTCGAACCGGGTTTGGTGCGGCTGCAAGGGCGCGCGGCCCTGAAGGCGACTGACGTGCATGTGCCGGCGGATTTTTCCTCCGCCGCGTTCTTCATCGTCGCTGCCAGCGTGGTGCCGGGTTCCGCCCTGCGCTTGCGCCAGGTCGGGCTCAACCCGCGCCGCACCGGCCTGCTGGAGGCGCTGCGCCGGATGGGTGCGCACATCCGCATCGACAACCGGCGCGAGTTTGGCGGCGAGGAAATCGGCGACATCCTGGTGCGTCACGCCGAGCTCAAGGGCATCGACGTGCCGCCGGAGCTGGCGCCCGACATGATTGACGAGTTCCCGGCGCTGTTCATTGCCGCAGCGGCCGCCACCGGCACCACTCGCGTGCGTGGCGCGGCGGAGCTCCGGGTCAAGGAGTCCGACCGCATTGCGATGATGGCGCGGGGCTTGACGACGCTCGGCATCGCGGTGACGGAGCACCCCGACGGCATCGACATCGTCGGCGGGCGTATCGGTGCGGGTGAAATCGAAGTGCATGGCGACCATCGCATTGCCATGAGCTTTGCGGTGGCGGCGGGGCTGGCGCGCGGCGCGGTGACGATCCGCGATTGCGCCACGGTGGCGACCTCGTTCCCCGGCTTCGAGCGGCTGGCGACCGCCTGCGGCATGCACATACATCCACTCGAAACCGCGTTGGTGGATTGACTTGCGGCAGCACAGCGCTGGCCGGGTCGCGCGACAATCGGCGTCGGTACCACGATTCGGAGAAGCCCATGAGCCATCGCATCGATTACAAACAGGTAGCACCCAAGGTCTTTGACGCCTTGCTGAGCGCGCAAAAGCAGGTCAATGCCGGCAGTCTCGAACCCGCGTTGGTCGAACTGGTCAAGATTCGCGCCTCGCAAATCAACGGCTGCGTGTATTGCCTCGACATGCACTGCACCGAGGCGCGCAAGGCCGGCGAAGACAGCCGCCGGCTCGATACCCTGGCGGCGTGGCGCGAATCACCATTCTTCACGCCCCGCGAGCGTGCCGCGCTGGCCTGGACCGAGGCCTTGACGCGCCTGCCGGAGGCGGGCGTGAGCGACGCCTTGTACGCCGAGGTGAGTCAGCATTTCGAGCCGGTGCAGCTTGCCGAGCTGACCCTGGTGGTGACCGTGATCAACAGCTGGAACCGCTTCGGCGTCGCTTTCGCCCCGGCTTTGCCGTGATCGCGGCGGCGGCGATAATGCCGTTTTTGGTTTGGGGTTCGCCATGACGGCAAGCAAACGGCATGACAGCGTTCGCGCGGTGCAATGGCAGGGCGATCACCTGCGCCTGCTCGATCAGCGGCGGCTGCCGTTCGAGGAAGTGTGGCTGGAGTTTCGTGATGCCGGCGCAGTGGCGCAGGCGATCCGCGACCTGGTGGTGCGCGGCGCGCCGGCGATTGGCATCGCCGCGGCCTGGGGCGTGGTGCTGGCGGCCCGGCGTAACGACGATGTGTCGGCGGCGATGGCGAACTTGCGCGCGGCACGCCCAACCGCAGTCAACCTGATGTGGGCGCTGGATCGGATGCAGTCACGGCTTGCTGGCGGTGCCGATGCCAGCCAATTGGCAGCAGAGGCAGCAGCGATCCAGGCCGAAGATCTGGCGGCCAACCACCGCATGGGGGCGGCTGGCGCGGCATTGATCGAACCCGGCTCGGGCGTGCTCACCCATTGCAATACCGGCTCGCTGGCCACCGCGGGTTTCGGCACCGCGCTTGGCGTGATCCGCGCCGGAGTGGAGCAGGGCCGCATCGCGCGGGTCTTCGCCGGTGAAACCCGGCCGTGGTTGCAGGGTGCGCGGCTGACGGTGTGGGAGTTGCTGCACGATGGTATCGACGCCACCTTGATCGCCGATTCTGCCGCCGCGCACCTGATGAAAACCGGCGCCGTGCAATGGGTCATCATTGGTGCCGACCGTATTGCCGCCAACGGCGATGCCGCCAACAAGATCGGCAGCTACCAACTCGCCATTGCGGCGCGATACCACGGGGTCAAGTTCATGGTGGTGGCGCCCTCGTCCACCGTTGACATGGCAACGCCCTCGGGCGAGGCGATCGAGATCGAGCTGCGCGATCCGGCCGAACTGCTGTCGATTGCGGGCACACGCACCGTGGCCGCCGGCGTCAACGCCTGGAACCCGGTATTCGACGTGGTGCCGGCGACGCTGATCGATGCCATCGTCACCGAGCGTGGTGTGATCGAAGCGCCGAGCCTCGAACGCATGCGTGCGGTTTTTGATGCACGCTGAGCCGATGCCGGCGGTTGCATGAGGCTGCGCCGCGAGATCGCTCTGTTCGCGCTGGGTGGCGTGCTCGGCTTCGTGGTCGACGCGTCCGTTGTGCAAGCGCTGGTGTCCGCCTTTGACGCCAACCCGTATCTGGCGCGGGTGCCATCGTTTCTGGCTGCGGCCAGCGTCACCTGGTGGTGGAATCGGCGGCATACCTTTGCGCATCGGCGCCAGCACCGCGCGCTCGATGAATGGTTGCGCTGGCTGGCGGTGATGCTGCTCGGCGCGGCGATCAATTACGGCAGTTACGCCGTGCTGGTGCATGGACTGGCTATCGTCCGGGCATGGCCGTGGCTGGGCGTGGCGGCGGGCTCGTTGCTGGCCGCCTCGGTCAATTTTCTGGGGGCCAGCAAGCTGGTCTTCACTGGGACGCCGGCCGCCAAGTAACATCCTGTTTTGATTGCGCTTTTCGTCTGCGCTGGCGGCCGGATCGTGGTATACTTGCGGTTTCATTTCCCGGTTGCCAGCAGCGCGTGCAAACCGCGCGCGCCGGGATCCCCTGTTTTCGCTGCTCAGGAAGCTATCGATGGCCGAACTTGCCAAGGAAATCATCCGCGTCAACATCGAAGACGAGATGCGGCAGAGCTACCTCGATTACGCCATGAGCGTGATCGTGGGGCGCGCACTGCCGGATGTCCGTGATGGCCTGAAGCCCGTGCACCGCCGCGTGCTGTTCGCGATGAACGAACTTGGCAATGTCTACAACAAGGCGCACAAGAAATCGGCGCGCGTGGTCGGTGACGTGATCGGCAAATACCATCCGCACGGCGATGCCTCGGTGTACGACGCCATCGTGCGCATGGCGCAGCCGTTCTCGCTGCGCTACATGCTGGTGGACGGGCAGGGCAACTTCGGTTCGGTCGACGGCGACAACCCGGCCGCCATGCGTTACACCGAGGTACGGATGTCGCGCCTGGCCAGCGAGTTGTTGGCGGACATCGACAAGGACACCGTCAACTTCGGTCCCAACTACGACGAGAGCGAGCGCGAGCCGCTGGTGCTGCCGACCCGCGTACCGAACCTGCTGATCAATGGTTCGGCCGGCATCGCGGTCGGCATGGCGACCAATATTCCGCCGCACAACCTCAACGAAGTCATCTCCGCCACCATTGCCCTGATCGACGAGCCGGCCTTGTCGATCGGGCAGTTGATGGAACACATCCCCGGGCCGGATTTCCCCACCGCCGGCATCATCAACGGCGCTGCCGGCATCCACGAGGCCTACCGCACCGGGCGTGGCCGCATCCTGCTGCGCGCGCGCGCCGAAATCGTCACCGAGGCCAACGGCCGCGAGAAGATTCTGATTCACGAGTTGCCCTACCAGGTCAACAAGGCGCGGCTGATCGAGAAAATCGCCGAGTTGGTGAAGGAAAAGAAGCTCGAAGGCATCAGCGAGTTGCGCGACGAGTCCGACAAGGACGGCCTGAGCGTGGTGATCGAGGTGCGCCGCGACGCCATGGCCGATGTGGTGCTGAACAACCTGTTCCAGCAAACCCAGTTGCAGGTCACCTTCGGCATCAACATGGTGGCGCTGCTCGATGGCCAGCCCAAGCTGCTCAACCTCAAGGAAGTGCTGGAAGCCTTCATTCGCCATCGCCGCGAGGTAGTGACCCGGCGCACCATTTTCGAACTGCGCAAGGCCCGTGCCCGCGCCCACATCCTCGAAGGCCTGACCGTGGCGCTGGCCAACATCGATCCGATGATCGAGTTGATCAAGACCTCCGCCTCGCCGGCCGAAGCGCGCGAGCGCATGCTGGCCCGACGCTGGGATGCGGGCATGGTGAGCGCGCTGCTGGCCGCCAGTGGTGCCGAATCGTCACGGCCGGAAGACATGGACCCGCGCGATGGCCTCAAGGCCGACGGTTACCAGTTGTCCGAGGTGCAGGCGCAGGAAATCCTCGCCATGCGCCTGCACCGCCTGACCGGGCTGGAGCAGGAAAAACTCTCCGACGAGTACCGGCAGATACTTGAAACCATCCGTGGCCTGATCGCCATCCTCGAAGACCCGGACAAGTTGCTGCAAGTGATCCGCGACGAACTGGAGGCGATCCGCGCCGAGTACGGTGATGCGCGTCGCACCGAAATCCAGCATTCGCAGGAAGACCTCGATGTGCTCGACCTGATCGAGCCCGAGGACGTGGTGGTGACGCTGTCCCACACCGGCTACGTCAAGCGCCAGCCGGCCAGCAGCTATCGCGCGCAGAAGCGCGGCGGCAAGGGCCGCTCGGCTTCGGCGCTGAAGGATGAGGATGTGGTCGAGCAGTTGTGGCTGGTCAACACCCACGACACCTTGCTCACCTTCACCTCGACCGGCCGCGTGTACTGGCTCAAGGTCTACCAGATGCCCGAAGCCGGCCCCGGTGCCCGCGGCAAGCCCATCATCAACCTGTTGCCACTGGTCGAAGGCGAGAAGGTGCAAGCGGTGCTGCCAGTGCGCGAATACGCGGACGACCGCTACGTGTTCTTTGCCACCCGCAGCGGCAC
The DNA here is from genome assembly GCA_035703755.1 of Rhodanobacteraceae bacterium. Lineage (GTDB taxonomy): Bacteria > Pseudomonadota > Gammaproteobacteria > Xanthomonadales > Rhodanobacteraceae > DASSBG01. The sequence continues at coordinate 14,173 of DASSXP010000360.1, forward strand.
CGTCAAGAAAACCCCGCTGACCGAGTTCGCCTTCCAGTTGCAGAAAGGCAAGATCGCCATCGGCCTCGACGACAGCGACGCGCTGGTCGATGTCGAGTTGACTGATGGCGACAGCGATATCCTGCTGTTTGCCTCCAACGGCAAGGTGGCGCGCTTCGATGAATCCACCGTGCGCCCGATGGGCCGCACCGCCAGCGGCGTGCGCGGCATGAAGCTGGCCGACGGCGAGCAGGTGGTGTCGCTGATCGTTGCCGCCGGCGGCGACGTGCTCACCGCCACCGAGCGCGGTTACGGCAAGCGCACCCAGATTGACGAGTTCCCGAAGAAGGGCCGTGGCACGCAAGGCGTGATCGGCATCCAGTGCTCCGAGCGCAATGGCGCGCTGGTGGCCGCGGTGCAGGTGGACGAGTCACAGGAAGTGATGCTGATCTCCAATCAGGGCACGCTGGTGCGTACTCGCGTGGCGGAAATTTCCCAGCTCAGCCGCAACACCCAGGGCGTGACCCTGATCCGTCTGCCGGAGGAGGAAACGCTGGTCGGCGTGGTGTGCCTTGAAGCCGAGGAAGAGGCTGGCGACGAGGATCCCGGCGAGCTCTGATCGAACACGGCAGCGCGGCCGGTCGCCGGCTGCGCTGCCGACATGCGGGAGGCGTGCAGACCCGCCTTCTTGAACGGATGGCAACAAGCGGGGTGCGGCGGGCGTGGGGCAAAAAAGCGTGCTTGAAAGCGTCGGCGGCGGACCTATCTCTTGTGCATACGGCCGACCGGTCGAACACTTTGGAGACACGCTGCATGAACATCATCCGTCAAACCCCGTGGCACGCCGCCCCCGCGTTTCAGCATGAAATCCGCCAGGTCTTCGATCGCTTCTTTGCCGACGAAGCTGGCGATCAATCCAACGTCGTCACCAGCCAGTGGACCCCGCGCGTCGACATCCGCGAAGAAGATCAGCGCTTCGTGATCTTCGCCGACATTCCCGGCGTCGATCCCAAGGACATCGAAGTGCACATGGACAAAGGCATCCTGTCGCTGAAGGGCGCCCGCATCGGTGAAGGCAGCGAGGACAACGGCAAGTTCACCCGCCAGGAGCGCACGCACGGCGTGTTCCATCGTCGCTTCGCGTTGCCGGACAGCGCCGACGCCGAGCAGATCACCGCCCACGGCAAGCACGGTGTGCTGGAAATCGTGATCCCCAAGCGGCCGGAAACCACGCCGCGCCGGATCGACATCAGCAGCAACTGATCCCGACCCGGTTCGAAACCCGCGGCCCGCGATGGCATGACTGTCGCGGGCCGTTCTCTTTGCGATACTCTGGAGCGCGCATGGAATTCAAGGACTACTACGACATCCTCGGCGTCAAGCCCGAGTCGAGCGAGGCGGAAATCAAGGCCGCCTACCGCAAGCTCGCGCGCAAGTACCACCCAGACCGCAACAAGGAAGCCGGGGCCGAAGACAAGTTCAAGGCGGCAAACGAAGCCCAGGAAGTGCTGCTGGACAAGGAAAAGCGCCGCGCCTATGACCAGTTGCGCGCCGGTGGTTACCGTGCTGGCGATCAATTCCGCCCACCCCCCGACTGGGGTCAGGAGTTTCACTGGTCCGGTGACGGTGCGGGCGCGGGCGGCGACGCCGGTTTCAGCGACTTCTTCGAGAGCCTGTTTGCGCGGGCCGGGGCGAACCGCGGTGGCGGCGCTTATCGCCAGCCACCACGGCGCGGGCAGGATGTGCGGGCGCGCATCGGCATCGATCTTGCGCTGGCCTACAGCGGCGGCAAGACCCGCGTTTCGTTGCAGGATCCGATGCGTGGCGAACGCACACTGGAAGTGACCATTCCGGCCGGCATCGAATCGGGCAAAACCATCCGTCTGGCCGGACAGGGCAGCCACGGCCCGGCCGGCAGCGGCGATCTGCTGCTGGAAGTGGAAATCCGCGACAGTGCCGGCTTTCATCTCGATGGCCGCGATGTGCGCAACACGCTGGCGGTGGCGCCGTGGGAGGCCGCTCTCGGCGCCAAAGTGCCGGTGCCGACCCTGGGCGGCGCGGTCACGCTCAACATACCGGCCGGCTCGCAAAGCGGCCGCACGCTGCGGCTCAAAGGGCGCGGTTTGCCCGGCGCCGTGGCGGGCGATCAACTGGTGACGCTGGAAATCCGCCTGCCAACGGCCGCCAGCGAGGCCGACAAAGCGGCCTACGCCGCCTTGCGTGATGCCTTCCCGGGTTTCGATCCGCGGCCCTGACAACGCAAAACCGCCCGGCGCAAAACGCCGAGCGGTTGGGGCGTCACGAGCGTCGGGCGTCAGGCGCCCAGTTGTTCCTTGATCACGCGCGTCAACTCGGCCTCGTCCACCGGCTTGGTGACGTAGGCCTTGGCGCCTTGGCGGGCACCCCACACGCGGTCGGTTTCCTGATCCTTGGTGGTCACCAGCACAATCGGAATGTGCTTGGTGGTTTCCTCGCGGCTGATGGTGCGGGTAGCCTGGAACCCGTTGAGATTCGGCATCACCACGTCCATCAGAATCAGGTCGGGCAGCTCCTTCTTTGCCACTTCGACACCCGCGGCGCCGTCTTCGGCGGTGAGCGTTTCATGACCAAGCTTCTCGACGATGCGCTTGAGACCAATCAGTTGGGAAGGCGAATCGTCGACAATCAGTATGCGCGCCATGGCAGTATCCAAACGAATGACCGGTGCATTGTAGGGGTTGTGGGGCCGCTGTCCAAGGGCCGGCGTCGGTTCAGCTGGCGGCGGCGTGGGTGCGCACCACGGTGCGGGTGGACGCCGTGCCCGCGAGCAGGGTGTCGAAAACCGCCGGCAAGCCGTCGAGATCGCACTCGTTGGCCGCAATCCGGTCCAGCCGGGCCGGCTTCCAGTCGTCGCCAAGGTGCTGCCAGATCGCGTCGCGGATCGGTCGCGGGGTGCCGGCCGAGGCAATGCCGAGCAGGCTCACGCCACGGATGATGAAGGGCATCACCGTGGTGGCGAGATCAGCGCCGGCGACCAGCCCGCAGCAGGCGATATTGCCGTAGGGCTGGATCAGGCGCGTCAGCCCGGCCAGCATTTCGCTGCCGACCGAGTCCACCGCGCCGGCCCAGCGCGCCGGCTCCAGCGGCCGCTGGCCCCAGTGCAGGCCGTGCCGCGAGATGCATTGCGTGGCGCCGAGCTCGATCAACTGGTCGAACTTGTCCACCTTGCCGCTGATCGCGTGCACTTCGTAGCCGGCCTGGCTCAGGATATTGATCGCCAGCATGCCGACACCGCCGGTGGCGCCGGTGACCACCACCGGGCCCATGTCCGGGGTCTGGCCATTGCGCTCCATCTGGAACAGCGACAGCGCCGCAGTGTAGCCGGCGGTGCCGATTGCCATCGCTTCGCGCAGGGTCAGGCCGGTGGGCAGGGGAATCGTCCACTCGGCCGGCAGTCGCACGTATTCGGCAAAGCCACCATCGCGGGTTTCGCTCAAGCCGCAACCGGTCACCAGTACCTCGTCGCCTTCGCGGAAGGCCGGATCGGCCGATTCCACCACGTAACCGGCCACATCGATGCCGCCATTCAGTGGGAACCGGCGCAAAATCTTGCCTTTGCCGGTGCCGGCCAGCGCGTCCTTGTAATTGACCGAGGAAAAGGCCGTCTTCACCGTTACCTCACCCGGACTGAGCGCCGCCAGCGGCATGGACTCGACCCCGGCGCGGTAGCCGTCGGCGTCGTTGTGGATGCGAAATGCGCGAAAAGCGGAAGGGGTGGGCATGGTGAATCAGGTCGCGGTAGGGGCGGCCATGATAGCGAAACCGCCATTCATCGGCCCGCAAACGCCGCTCGTCGCCTGCACCGCGCCAACGGTTCGGGTGGTTGTTAAGCTCCGTTCATGTCCTAATGGTGGTCCCTGCCACTGGAATGCGGAACCATGACACAACGCCAATTTTCCGTTGCCGGCCGCGCCGAGCGTGGCTTCACGCTGGTGGAGCTGATGATCACCGTGTTGATCGCGGCCATTCTGCTGATGATTGCCGCGCCCAGCTTCAAGCGCCTGATGTCACGAACCGATGTCGGGCAGGCCTCCAATGAAATGCTGGCGGATCTGGCCCTGGCGCGGACTCAGGCCGCCACGCTCGGGCGCACCGTCTGTGTGGTCGCCAATGGTGGCGACTGGAACGACGGTTGGCAGGTGATTGCCGACATGGATCGCAGCGGCGTCTGCGACGACACCGGCGCGGCCGCGCATTTGCGCAGTCACGCCGCGCTGGGTAGCGGTTTCACGGTCAGTTCCGGCGCCACCACCGAGGTGGCCTACCGGGCGACCGGCAGCTTGAAGGGGGCGAGCGACGTGGATATCAAGTTCTGCCGCAAGGCCGATAGCGAGGCGCAGCGCGTACTGGTCAAGGTACGCGCGTCCGGCTCGGCGGCGGCCTACCGCGACAACAGCGCCAATGGCCCCAATTGTTGAGAGGCGATCCATGAGCTACCAACCCCGTCGCCATCGCGGCCTGTCGTTGATCGAAGTACTGGTCGCCGTGCTGATTTTCAGCATCGGCCTGATCGGCCTTGCCGGCTTGCTGGTGATGTCCACCCAGGCCAACCACGGCGCCTTCGTCCGCACCCAGGCCACCGTGCTGTCACAGAACCTGGCCGATCGCATGCGGTCCAACGTGGTCGGGCTGTGGCAGGGCAACTACGACGGCACCTACACCGCCGTGACGGGGGCGCCCGCTTGCGACAGCACAGCGCCCTGCAAACCTCAAGACCTGGCGACGCGCGACCGCATTCAATGGCGGCAACTGCTGGGGCAATACCTGCCCAATGACGGCAATCTGGCCGCCACCGTTGACTGCGATCCGGCTGTCAACGTGTCTGCCTACGCGCGCGTTCGGCCGCCGTACAACGGCACCTGCACGCTCAACATCACCTGGACCGAGCGCAGCCTCGGCTTGACCGGTTCGCCAACCGCGCAAACCTTTGCCTGGACCTTCCAGCCATGAGTGCATCCATTCCTTCACGCCGTGGCCCGTTGCACCAGGGCTTTACCCTGGTCGAGTTGTTGGTGGCCATGGTGCTCGGCATCATTGTTTCCGGCGGCATCATCAGCCTGTTCGCCTCGACCAGCCGCGCCAATCGCGTGCAGGCGTCGCTGGCGCACATGCAGGAGAACGGCCGCTTCGCCGTCAGCCGGCTCGTCGACGATCTGCGCATGACCAACGGCCAATACTGCAGCAACAGCGGTGGCGTGCCGAGCAACAGTGGCAGCGTGGCCGGTGGCTCGAGTGTCGACGGCAACCATGCCTGGTTTCTGCAGGATTTTCAGCGAGCACCGACCATTTTTCTTGCCCCCACGAGCGTAAATTTCGCCAACCTGCTGCCAGTCAACACGTTCAATCCGGCAGCGACCTCATCGGTCCCCTATCCCATGCCGAGTGGTTATTTCATGCGCGGCTACGAATGCAGCGGCGGGTCGTGCACGCCGACGGCGCCCACGGCAGGGCAGGGCATTCCGGACACCGGCACGACGGCGGGCAAGCGAATTCCGGGCACCGACATCCTCACCGTGCGCTACCTGCAAGGCAAGGGCTGGTCACTCGATGCCGGCGCGTCGCAGCAGTTTCCCGCCTCGACTGCCACCAGCGACACTACCCTGACATCCATCGTGCTGGCGCGGAATGCCACCACCAACGAGCCCTATGTCTCGGAGTTCACGGGCGACATTGCCATGATCACCGAGTGCTCCAAAACGCAGATTTTCGCGGTCAAGCATGCCGCGGGCAACACGCTTATCCCGGACACGGGGCGCAATTTCAGCCTGCCGGTAGGCGTGCCGCAGCCGGTCCTCGCCAGCCGCTCGCCGACGGCCGATCCGCGACTGCACGACTTCACCCGCGACTTTGTCACCGTCACCTACTTTCTCGAACTGCGCGCCGACGACAATCCGGATGCCCCAGCCAACCATCTGATCGGTGTCCTCATGCGCAAGGTCAACAATGCGCCGGCGGAAGAGCTGGTGCGCGGTGTGGAGCGGCTCGATTTCCGCTACGGCGTGGACATGTCGAATGGCACCACCGCCTACCTGACCGCCGATCAGGTGGACAACCGTGCCAGTGGAACATTGATCTGCCCCGCTGGTCCGAAAGATGCCATTACCGAAGCCGGGTGCCTGTGGCGGGCCGTCAAGTCCATCGAGCTCAGCCTGCTGCTGGACAGTGTCGACCAACTGGCGATGCCGGATGGCGAACTGGCCTATCAATATCCCCCGGATGGCGCCAGCGTGCAGACGCCACCCAGCACCATGACCAACGGCTTGTCGCGCCAGATGATGCGGCGCGGATTCACCGCCGTGGTCGGTGTGCGCAACCATTTCTGACCGGAGCGATCCATGTCCCCGTGCCGATTGAACCCCGCCTCCCAGACCCGGCAGCGTGGCGCTGTGCTGCTGGTGGCATTGATCTTCCTGATCCTGCTGACCTTGCTGGCTTTGACTTCTTCCGGCTCCTCGCTGCTGCAAGAGAAGATGGTCGGCGCCACCCGCAATGCCCAGTTGGCACAGTTCGGTGCCGAGTCGGCGCTGCGTGCGGCCGAGTGGCGCTTGTGGCAGGCCTCATCCAACAAGGATGTATTCATCCGCAACTGCGCCAGTTCCGAACAGCAAGGCTGCCGCGCCTACAACCGCAAAGACGAAAGCGGTGATTTTTACGCATTCCGCAACGATCCAAGCCTCAGCATCAATGGCGGTTGCCCCTCTTACGCGTTCACCTACGGCGTGGATAACAGCGGCAACGCCGTCAATGACCTGACGGACGCCGGCCTCGGCAACGCCAAACTGGCGGCCAATCCCTGCTACATCATCGAATACATGGGCATTGCGCGGCCGCCGGGCGGCGGCGGTCCGCAGCACGAGTCCGGGGCCACGGGGGCCGGCAACATCGCCATCGGCAGCCAGGATGTGCGCCTGTTCCGCATCACCGCACGCAGCATCGGCGGCAACGACAAGGTTAGCCGCATCGTCGAATCCACCTTTGGCGCGCTCGGCCATGAATGAGCACGCCAACCGGAATCGGAGCCACAACATGAACACGCAACGCTTTCAGCACACCCTCACCAGCGCCACGCTGGCCCTGCTGTTCACCGTCGCTGGTGGCTGGTCGGGCGCCAGTCGCGCCGACACGGTGGATCTGGCACGGACCCCGCCCAACGTTACTCGCTCGGTGGACCCCAATATCGTCGTCACCTTCGATGATTCCGGCTCCATGGCCAGTGACTACATGGGTGATGATCGGCCCTTCGATAACGGCAGTTGGGGTGGGCGCTGGAAGTGCGCCGGCGTGATCGACCCGCGCGTTACCGACAAGACCGATCTGCGCTCGCACGCGATGAACGGCGTCTACTACAACCCCAATATCACCTATGTGCCACCGGTTCTGGCCGATGGCACGTCGATGCCGAATGCCGACAAAACCCTGAAAAAAGTCTGGACTGACGGCATCTATCAGAATCGGCCGCGCAATTCCGGCACGTCCGGCACCCGAAATTTTTTCGGCTCCTACAATGACACCACGTACTGGTACTGCGGCCAGGGCAAGGAAGATCCGATCTCGGGCGGTGGTCCCTACTACTGGCGCCTGAAAGCCGGCGTGGATATCGGCACCTTGGCCGCACCGGATACAGGTGAACTCTACGATTACAACAACTGGGAAGCGGTAGCTGTTCCGACCACCCAATACCAGAACTGGGCCAACTGGTATGCCTACTACCGTACCCGCAACCTGATGACGCGCACCGCCTTGTCGCGCGTGTTCGGGCAAATGGGCGGGCCCGCGGGGGATGGCGGTTACGGCAGCGGCGTGCGGGTGGCATGGCAGAACATCAACGATGGCGACTTCAAGCTGCCGGGCTCGGCCATCATCAGCTCCCTGCTCGACCTGACCTCGGATGGCACGACGTCGGGCGCCAAGTGCGATGCCAGCGGCATCGATCCTGAGACCGTGCAGCGTTCGGGTGCCGTTACCGCCCCGCCGCAGTGCTATCGCAGCGCGATGTTTAACTGGATCTTCGATACGGGGGCGAGCGGTGGCACGCCAGACCGTGCGTCCACCATCCGCGCCGGCAAGTTTTTCCAGCGCAGCTTGAGCGAGACCCTGCAGGACCCCTACTGGAATGGCCGTACCGATGCCCAGTCCAGCGACTTGAGCTGCCGCCAGAACTTCCACATGCTGGTCACCGACGGTTACTGGAACGAGGGTGATCCAAGCCTGCCGTCGACATACTTCGACAGTGAAACAACTTACACGACCCTGCCGGCCGGATCGACCACCGTCGAGGCCATGGGGTACAGCCCCAGCGCTTCGGAATCGCTGATCTTCGGCAATGTCAGCGGCACCAAATACAAATCGTCCCTTGCCAATATCGCGTTCAACTACTGGGCGCAGGATCTGCAGCCGGATCTCGGCAACAATGTGCCGCCGTTCATTACCGACAAGACCACCGGTGTTACGGGTTCGGCGCCGCTCAATGTCGGCGATGATCCGTTGCAGAACACGGAAATCTTCTGGAACCCGGTGAACGACCCGGCCAACTGGCAGCATGTGGTCCAGTTCATGGTCACGCTGGGGATTGCCGGCAAACGCAATTTCCCGGACGATCTGCTTGATCTGCGCAAAGGCACGCTGGACTGGCCGCGTCCAGTCAACAACGCGCCGGAGGCGGTGGACGACACCTGGCATGCCGCCATCAACAGCCGCGGCTCCTACTTCAGCGCCGCCAACCCCAGCGAGCTGGTGACGCACCTGGTCGATATCATCAACAGCATCGCCGCGCGCGGCGCGTCCTCGACCCAGGGCGGTCTGAGTTCCAGCGTGCTGACCAGCGATGCCAAGAGCTACGGCGGCAGCTACCAGAGCGACGACTGGAGCGGCAGTGTGGTGTCGCGCGATGTCAGCGCGGAAGGCAAGATCGACACCGTCGGCATTCCCAACTGGGACGCCGGCTGCCTCCTGACCGGTGGCGCCTGCAAGAGCATGCATGGCCCGGTGGCGCAGGCACTGACGCCGAATGCCCGCAAGATACTTACCAGCACCGATGGCACGGTCGACAGCGGCGTACCCTTCCGCTGGGCCGATCTGGGTGCCATCAATCAGGCCGCGTTGAATGCCAACGCCAGCGGCACCGATGGCGCCGGCGTCGATGACAATCTGGGCCAGAAGCGGCTGGACTATCTGCGTGGCGATCGCACGCTGGAGAGCGGCTCCCCACAGATGCGGCGCCGTGGCTCCCTGCTGGGGGCGGTCATCAATTCGCAGGTGGCCTTTGTGGCGTACCCCGGCTCCGGTTACCGCGACGACTTTCCTGACGGCAGCCCGGAAGCGGTTGCCGTGGCGTCGAGTTCACATGCGACGTATTCGAGTTTCGCGGCAGCCCACGCGAATCGTGAACACATGCTCTATGTCGGCGCCAACGACGGCATGCTGCACGCTTTCGACGCCAAAACGGGTGAGGAGAAGTTCGCTTACGTGCCCCACCTGATTTACTGGTCGCAGTTGCCGACCTCGACCGCTGCGCCGGTGGATGTGACCACCGGCAAGCCCCAACTTAGCCGCCTGACCGAGACCGACTACAACTTCACCCCGACGGTGGATGCCACGCCGGTCACCCGCGATGTCTTCTATGACGGCGGCTGGCATACCTTGCTGGTCGGCGGTTTGCGGCTGGGTGGGCGCGGCGTGTACGCGCTGGATATCACCAACCCCGCCACAATCAGTGAAGGCACGGCCAAGGATGCCGTGTTGTGGGAGTTCCCGAACGACACCAACCGTGCGGATGCCGCCAATCTGGGCTACACCTACGGTACGCCGAACATTGGCCGTCTGCCCAACGGCAAATGGGTGGTGCTGGTGCCGGGCGGTTACTTCCCCGACTGCTCCAAGTTTGGCACCCTGATCCCGTGTGATGGCAATGTTTCGGCTGCCAACAACACCTTCAGCTCGCTGTTTGTGCTGGATGCCCAGACCGGCGCCTTGCTGAAGGAGCTCAAGACCTCGGCGGCCAATACCGGCGGTAGTGTCAAGAGCTACGGTCTGGGCTCGGTGGTGCTGGGCGACTATCAGGACGATCAAATCGATGACGTGGCCTTTGCCGGCGACCTGATGGGCAACGTCTGGCGCTTCGACCTCAGCGACGCCAACGCCAGCAACTGGAGTGTCGATCTGGTATTCCAGGGCAAGGTGGACAGCGACGGCAAGCCGACGCAAAGCATCACCACCATGCCGAGGTTGTTCCCGGATGCCACCTCCGGCCGCTTCATGGTCGTGTTCGGCACCGGCAAGTACCTTGGCCTGTCCGACCGCAAATTGAACAGCGCCGGCACGCAGGCCATCTATGGCATCCGTGAACAAGGGGCCTCCACGCGCGCCAAGTTCCCCGCCGGCTACTACCCGGTCAAGGCAACCGATTCGGCCTTGGTCGAGCAGGATCTCAGCGATGCGGGCAGCGGCTTGCGTCTTCTGACCAAAAACGAAGTGCCGTATGTCAACGCGGCCAACCAGCTGGTCCCCGGATGGTTCTTCAATCTGGATGTGCCTGTCGGTGAGCGTGTCGTGGTACCGGCCACGGCCCTGTTCAGTGTCAATCTGGCCGTTTTTGCAACCTTGCAACCCGGCCAGGAAAACGACCCGTGCGATCCCTCCACGTTGGGTAGCTTGTTGGTCATCGATGCGCTGACCGGTGGCCCCAGTGACGGCCTGAAATCGCTGGCCGATGATCTGGGTATCACGGTGCCGGACGACAAGGGCGTCGCGGGCAAGGTGACCAAGAACGTGCCGACCAGTGGCAATTCCGTGCCGACGCTGACGCCACCCGGTGGCGGCACCGTGGTGATCCCCGGCTTGCCGGATCTGCCGGCGCTCGACATCCAGCCCATCTACCACCGTGGCGCGTGGCGCGTACTCAAGGACAACACATGAACGGGGGCGGATTTATGCGCAAAGAGATCAATCGCCAGTCGAACGCACCCCGCCAT
>DASSXP010000366.1:0-19227 GCA_035703755.1 Rhodanobacteraceae bacterium
CATGCCGGCGGCGCGCTGGTAGTCCGCCACGGTGAGTTCGGTGACCGGTGCCGTCGCGGCGAGAGCCGTACTCGACAACAACAGCGCCAGCGTGGCGCTGGCCAGCAGGGTTCGGATCATGTGTTTTGCCCCGGGATGCGATGGAAAGGTCAGCCCAGCGCCCGGCAGGCGCTGGCCCCGCCACGGATCGTAATGGAGTCCGGCCTCGCCTGACCCGTGCCTTTGGTATGGGTCAGACCGGCCCGGCCCGAAGCGGCGCAACCGCCCTGCCGCCGCCAACGGGCCATCCTTCGGTAAGATGCGCGGATGCGCCGACTTCTGATCTCTCTGCTTCTCGCCCTGGCCAGCGTCGCCTCCATGGCTGCGCCCGCCAAGCCGTCCACCACACCGCAGGTGCTGAACCTGAAGGATGCCGATATCCAGGCACTGATCACCACGGTGTCGGACATCACCGGCAAGAACTTCATCGTCGGCCCCAACGTGCAGGGCCGCGTCACGGTGGTGTCGGCCAAGCCGATGACGGCGGATGAAATCTACCAGGTGTTCCTGTCGGTGCTGGCGGTGCACGGTTATGCCGCCCTGCCGGCCGCCGATGGCACCATCAAGATCGTCAGCGAAGCCAGCGCGCGGTCGGACGGCGCGGTCGGCATCGGCGCCAGCCAGGCCGTGGGCGACCCGCTGGTCACCGAGGTGGTGCCGGTGCATTACGTGCCGGCGGCCGAACTCGCCACCATCTTGCAGCAATTCGTGCCGCAGGGCGGGCGGGTGGTCGCACACGGCCCCAGCAACACCTTGATCCTGTCCGACCGCGCCTCGGTGGTACGGCGGCTGCGCGGCATCATTCAGCGGGTTGACACCGCCAGCGATGCGCAAGTCGAAGTGATCCCCTTGCAACACGCCGATGCTGCCGAGCTCGCGCGCACCCTGACCCGGCTCGACGGCCAGAGCGAGGCCGCGACCCCGGGTGGGGTCAAAGTGCTGGCCGACACGCGGACCAATTCGATCCTGCTGTCCGGCGACAAAAGCCGCCGCTTGCGGCTGCGCACGCTGATTACCCATCTCGACACCCCGCTCGACTCCGGCGGCGCGACGCAGGTGGTGTACCTCAACTACGCCAACGCCAAGGAACTGGTACCGATCCTCGAAAACGTGGTGCGCAACCTGAGTGGCACACCCGGCGCCACCGCGCCTGCCACCGGCGCGGCCGCGGCGGCCACCGGCGGCAACACGCCGGCCAGCATCCAGGCCGACCCCAACACCAACGCCCTCATCATCACCGCCACGCCAGCGGTGTTTCGCAGCCTGCAATCGGTGATCCGCCAGCTCGACATCCGTCGCGCCCAGGTGTTGATCGAGGCGGTGATCGCCGAGGTCGGTCTCACCACCGCCAAGGAAATCGGCGTGCAATGGCAAATGCCGTTCAAGACCAACGCCGACGGCAGCCTCGACAATTCGGTCGTCGGCGGCACCAACTTCAATGATTCCAGTGGCGCCGGCAACATTTTGAACCTCTACACCAACCCGCTGGCGCTGGGCGGCGGCCTCAACCTCGGCTACTTGAACGGCAGCATCACCCTGCCCGGCTCCGACACCCCGATCCTGCAGATCGGCGCGCTGATCCGCGCCTTGCAGGGCGACGGCAACTCCAACCTGCTGTCGACCCCCAACGTGGTGACCCTGGACAACCACGAAGCGGTATTCAAGGTGGCCCAGGAAGTGCCGTTCAAGACCGGCCAGTACACCAGCACGTCGAGCGGCGGCTCCAACCTGCCCAACAATCCGTTCCAGACCATCGAGCGCAAGGACGTAGGCCTCACCCTCACCGTCACCCCGCACATCAACGAGGGCGACACGGTGCGGCTCGACATCCATCAGGAAGTCTCCTCGCTGGCCCCCTCGGTAGCTGGCGCGGTCGATCTCATCACCAACAAGCGCGAGATCAAGACCTCGGTGATGGTCGCCGACGACTCGATCCTGGTACTCGGCGGACTGATCTCCAACACCGTCAGTGATTCGGTGCGCAAGGTGCCCTTGCTGGGCGACATCCCGCTGCTTGGCAACCTGTTCCGCTCACGCAGCGGCAAGCGCGACAAACAGGATTTGATGGTGTTCCTGCACCCCAAAATCCTGCGCGACGCCGCCACCGAGCAAGCCGTCTCCAGCGAAAAGTACAATTACATCCGCACCGAACAGCTGAAGATGCGCGAAGACGACGCCCTGCTCACCCCGCGCGACAAGCGCCCGTTGCTGCCGGCCATGCACGATTTCCTCGCCAACCCGGGCTTGCCACCGGCCGAACCCGCCCATTGAGCGCTCACGGGCGCGTCGGCCGGTCACGCAGACCGCAACCGGGCGCCGCGATGGCAAGCCAGGTCACGTCGGTCGCTGCAATACGGCGCGAAGCTCGTCGTAGCCGCCGATATGGCGTGGGCTGTCGCCGGCGTCGAGGAAGATTTGCGGAACGCTGCTCACGCGTTGACCAATCCGCGCACCGAGTTCTTCCACGCTGATATCGGTGCCGACGGTCAGGTAATCGAAGTCGATCGACTTCATGCGCAACAAGAGCTTGGCCTTGTCGCAGGCATTGCACGGGTGTTTGCCGTAGATGATGGCTTTCATCGGATTCCTTTGCTCAAAAGTCGACATCGAAAACGACGTTCTCGTCGGTGCGGCGCATCACGCCAACTTTGTAGGCAGCGATGTCCTGTTCTTGCGGGGAAGCCTGGGTGCGGGAGATGTTCAGCCACTTCTCCATGAACTTGAGTGGGTTCATGCTCGGCAACGGGTAGCGCCGGCAGTCGAGGCCGAGCGTGCGATACACATCGCGCGCCGAGTACAGCGTCCACGCGCGCAGGCGGTCGGCGTTCATGCCGATCAGTTCGCGACCCTCGGAAAACAAGTAGTCGATCCAGGCGATCTCCGCCTCGATCACCTCCTCGATCAAGGCCTCGATCTCGCCGCGACAATCCGCCAGCGCAGTCTGTCCGCGCGCGCTGTCCAGCTCGATGCCGAGCACCGCGCGATCAAGCTCGGCGTGGATTTCCAGCTCGTCCTGGGCGATCTTCTGGATCGCCTTGCCGATCGGCTGGAACAAGCCGGTGTCGCAAATGGCAAAAGTCACCGCGAACGAGGCCATGAACTGGATGCGTTCCATGCAGTACAGCGCCACGATCATCTTGAACACGGTGTTGTAGGTGGCCTGATCGCCAGCGAGCTCACCGAGGGCGTATCGATGCGCGGCGCGATAACCGTCGTCGAACACGCTTGCCACCCGCGCCAGCCGGGCGTGCGCCTGCTCAACACGAAGGATTTCCTCGATGATGGCGGATGGATCATCGAACGAATTGCGCACGATCTCCGAGTAGGTCGCGGCGTGAATGACCTCGTTGTCCGACACCCGCTGCCAGGCCGCCCACAGTTCGCTCGAGGTGATGAAGGGCGCCAGCACCGGCGCTATCGCCCGCGACGCGACCGAATCGGCTTCCCACTGCCAGGCCAGGGTTTTGATCATCATCTCCCAGGTCGCGCGCGAGCATTGCTTGAAGTCGGCGTTGCAGGAGGAATAGTCGAATTCGTTTTCGTCCCAGTCGAGCGACTTCTGGGTTTTGTAGAGGCGCCAGATTTCCGGGTAATGGCGGTTGACGGTGTCGAACAGGCCCGGCTTCTGGCCCAACAGCAGCTGCGGTTTGGCGTAGTCGGTCTTGGCGTAGTTGAAGGCAGATGGGTTCATGGCAGGCTCACAAGGTGCAGGCGATACAGTCGCTCGCGGGCGTGTCGGTGGCATCGGCGGCCTCCTGCATGCCGTTGGAGGTCTTCTGGTTCATGTAGTACTTCGATTTCAGGCCCAGCTTGACGCGATACAGATAGCTTTCGATCAGCTCGCTGGATTCGATCGAGGCGTCGCCAAGCACGCGCCGGTAGAAGTCGGCCGAGATGCCTTGATCGGTCCATTTCTGCACGATGGCATAGAGCTCGGTCATGTCGCGCATGGGGATGTCCCAGGCCGACTGGTAGCTCTTGCCCAGGCGGTCGCCTTCGGGCGCGGCCCAGTAGTTCACGCGCTGGTTGTCGGTCTTGATCAGGCTGAGCTCGCGGACCGGATACAGGCCGTTGGTGGTACCGGAGGCATTGGCGCTGGTTTCGGTCGGCATGTGCGCCACCAGCACCGAGTTGCGGATACCGCCGTTGGCCTTGATTTCGGCGCGCAGCGCCTCCCAGTCGTAGTGCGTGCGAAATGCGGCCACCTTGTCCACGTTGTGGTTGCAGGTGTCTTGCGGCAGCCAGCCGTCGGGCCAGCGCGTCTTGTGCATCCACGGTGCATTGCCGAGCTCCTTGCCGAGACGCAAGCTGGCGCGGGCAAGATGGTAGAAGTGCCGCTCGGCCACGGCGTGGATGAACGCTTTGCCTTCCGCCGTGGTGTAGCGCTGCCGCTCGCGCGCCATGAGATGCGCCAGACCCAGGATGCCGACCCCGGCGTTCAAGCGCTGACGCGAGGTATAGCCCACCTGCGGCAATTCGTAGTGCGCCAGATGGATGCACTTGTCGATCATCAGCAGCGCGTAATAGGCGACTTCCGCGTACTCGGCCTCGGAGTCGATGTTGTCGACGCAGATGCCCGCGAGATTGCAGGTGGCGACCTCGGGCGAAGAGCGCCCCACGATGCGGGCAATGGTTTTGCCGGCAATGGCATCTCCGGCGACCAGATCGATGGGATACACCGCCCCGCGCGCCGTGGCGATGACGTCGCCACCGGCAAAACGCTCTCGTCTGCCGTCCTCGTACTCGCATTCCAGCCAGGAGATGTCGTGCTCGGCGTAGAGCTCGGTGATGTGGTGGTACGGATTGGTCGGCAAGGCAATTTCCGCGCACAAGTTGGAGCTGCGGATCACGTCCTTGAACGGCGTGTGGCGGTTCATCTCGGTGAGGTTGTGTTCGTACAGGCGGCCGGTTTCGTTCCATTCGTTACAGGCCGTCAGCAACAGCTCGCGCGCGCTGACCCAGGTTTTGGCGAAGGTCGGGTCGGCCTCGCGGCGCGCGTACTCGGTGGCGAATCGCGCTTCGTCACCGCTGTACAGCGCCGCGTGCAGCTCGGGTGCGGTGTAGCAGTTGAACAGAAACACCGGCTCGTTCAAGGCCACCTTGCGCGCAAAGAACTGGTTGGCGCCCCAGGAGTAATCCATGCCGCGGATTTTCTTGTCCTCGGTCGACATCGGGTTCTTCAGCCGCAGCAAGGTATCGACCTCGGGGTCAAAGATCGAGAAGTAGCTGGTGCAGGCGCCGCCGCGGCCGTTTTGCAAATTGGATTTGACCTCGGCCACCAGGGCGCGGAAGTACGGCAGCTTGCCTTGATGACGTATCACCCCGCCGCGCACCGGATCATTCAGTGAGCGGGTCTGCATGTGTGCGCCGATGCCGGCCGACATGTAGGTCATGGTGTTGGCGATGTGATTGCCGACCGCGATCGAACGCGCGCTGTCGGCGGTGGTGTAGAGGCAGCAACTGGCATAGCCGCGCAGCGGCGTACCGAGGTTGACGTGGTTCGGTGTCGGCGCGTTGATGCGGTTCTTCGACAGGTGCTCATAGAAACGCTCGACGTCGTGCAGACGCCGTTCGCGCGGCTGGTCGACGCTGAGCGCCATCGCCATGCGCATGTAGATGAACTGCGGCGTCTCGTAGGTTTTGCCCTGCACGCGGTCGGCAATCGCGTACTTGGTCAGATGGGTGTGGATTTGGTAATGCGCGTAATCGAAGTCGCGCTCGTGATCGATCAGCGCCTCGATCTCGGCGTACTCCGCGCCCGAGTAATCCAGCGCTTCCATGTAGCCCAGCGCCGTGAGCCGCTGGTGCAATGCCTGCACGCTGGGGCGCGCGTCGCCATAGATGTCCTTGCGCACCAGAGTGGCATATAGCCGCCCGGCCATGCGGTTCCACGACCAGGTGTCGAAATCCAGACAGGTACGGATCAGGGCCTGTTGCAGCGCGCGTGAGCTCGCGGTTGCCGGCATGCCGGAGACCGCCTCCAGCACCGCCGATGGCCAGTCCACTGCATCGCCGAGGCTCGCGGCGGCCCATTCGCCCCACTGGTTGAGTTTGGATGGTGTGAACGGCTCCTCGCGGCCGTCGCGCTTGATGATGGTTTGCAGCATGTCGATCCCCGCAGGGGAAACCGCACCGGGCGGTTCCTTGACCATGTGCCTGCTCCCGCGCGCAGGGCCAAGCAGTGGCCGACCCACACGGCATGCGCGCACGGCCAAGCCGGGGCGCGGCTCGACACGCAACACGCCTCCCCGCGGAAGCGGCCACCGGCACCGGGCGAACCCGGTGTGTCGGCAGGTCTTCGGACTTCGTGGACGCGAGCACGCTGGCTCTCCTACCGCGCCAGGCTTCCCGGGTTGACCCAGTGCCATCAAGGCGCTTCGTTTCCACTTACCGCTGCGGGGCAGTTCCGGATTTCCACCGGATTCCCTTTTCAACCCGACGCAAGCAACGCCCGCCGAGTACCGACGGACACAACATATCGGGCGCGCAATCGCCCGTCAACACAAAATATGGTTTTCCGGCCAAATCAGGCGCTTGCGCGACCGGCACCGAGCGGACCGTCGGATCGGGCGGATCGCCGTTCTCGACGGGCGCCGGCACGGGCCGCGTCCTGCCACCACGGTCTGCCGTGCGGGGCTGATAAGCTTGCACCGATATCCGCATTGCAAGGTAAGCCATGACCGCGCCCGACGTTCCCGCCCGCCCCAGCTACGGTTTCGCGCGCCGCATGGGCGTGGCGATGACCGCCTGGCATGGCGACCGCGCCGACGCTGTCTGCCGTGACGACGCCGAGACCGCCGCCCTGGCCGAGCTGCGCCGCCATCTGGGCGTGCCGCTTCGCATCACCCGCCAGAGCGAGGCCGACTTCGAGCGCAGCCTGCGCCAGCTCTACCAGCAAGGCGACGATGCCCGCAGCCTGAGCGCCGACCTCGACGCCACCCCCGACCTGAAAGCACTGGCGGACGAACTGGCCGAGCCCAAGGATCTGCTGGAAAGCGAAGACGACGCGCCGGTCATCCGCCTGATCAACGCGTTGCTGGCCGAAGCGGTGCGCGAGAACGCGTCGGACATCCACATCGAACCGTTCGAGTCGCGCCTCGCGGTGCGCTTCCGCATCGATGGCGTGTTGCGCGAAGTGCTGACCCCGCCGCGGCAACTGGCCGCCGCACTGGTCAGCCGCATCAAGGTGATGGCCAAGCTCGACATCGCCGAACGGCGCCTGCCGCAGGATGGCCGCATCGGCCTGAAGATCGCCGGCCGCCCGGTCGACGTGCGCGTCTCCACCATCCCCGGCGGCCACGGCGAGCGGGTGGTGCTGCGGCTGCTGGACAAGCAGGCCGGCCGACTCGACCTCGCCGAACTCGGCATGGACGCGCCGATCCGCGACCGCCTCGAAGCCATGCTGGCGCGGCCGCACGGCATCCTGCTGGTCACCGGCCCGACCGGCTCCGGCAAGACCACCACGCTGTACGCGGCGCTGACCCGCTTGAACGACGCCACCCGCAACATCATGACGGTGGAAGACCCGATCGAGTACTACCTCGACGGCATTGGCCAGACCCAGGTCAACAGCCGTGTCGACATGACCTTCGCGCGTGGCCTGCGCGCCATCCTGCGGCAAGACCCGGATGTGGTGATGGTGGGCGAAATCCGCGACCTCGAAACCGCCGAAATCGCCGTGCAAGCATCGCTCACCGGGCACCTGGTGCTGTCCACCCTGCACACCAACTCCGCCGTCGGCGCGCCGACCCGCTTGCGCGACATGGGCGTCGAGCCCTTCCTGCTGGCCTCCAGCCTGATCGGCGTACTCGCGCAACGACTGGTGCGGGTGCTGGACCCGGCTACCCGTCAGGCCTACCCCGCCAGCGCCAGCGAACTGGCCGCCTTCGGCCATGCCGCCAGCGAGGCTGGCGCCATCGTCTACCGCCCCGGCGATGGCGGCGAGCGCACCTCCGGCTACCGCGGGCGCACCGGCATTTACGAACTGGTGCCCGTCGACGACACCTTGCGCCGCCTGATCCACGACGGCGCCAGCGAAGCCGAACTCGAACGCCACGCCCGCAGCCTGTCCCCCTCGATCCAGGACGACGGCTGGCGCTTGTGCCGCGCCGGCACCACCAGCGTCGAAGAAGTGCTGCGCGTCACCCGCGAAGCCTGAGCGCCTGCCAATCCAGATCGGCGCTCAAGCCCCGTCCGGCACGCCGAGCGCGCGCTGCACCAGCGCGGCGAAGCGGGCTTGATCGAGTTCCAGCACGATGTTGGCGTTGACCGCCGCGCCTTGACGGCGCTCCCGGTCCACCACCGTCATGCCCCGCGTCAGGCGGCCATCGAGTTCCACCGCCACGGCATGTTGCTCGGTGCGAGTGACCACGGCGGGATCAATGGCCACCGCCATCGCCAGCGCGTCGGCGGCGATCACGCCGCGCCGCTCGCGGCGGGCGTTGTAGGCGCGCGCGGCGCCGGCAATGCGCTTGAAAAACGCCGCCCGCGCATCACCCGCCGCCAGCCAGCGGTCGAACTCCGCTTCATCGAAGGCATGCCGCAAGGTCAGCTCCCAGTCCACCAGATCGAATGCCGGGAACGCCTCGAACACGACGTGTGCGGCCTCGGGGTCAAAGCCGATGTTGAACTCCACCGGCGGTCGCGCCATGTTGCCGCGACCGTTGACCGCACCCCCCATCACCACCAGTCGCTTGACCCGCGCGGGCAAGCCCGGGTCGAGCTTCAGCGCGAGGGCGAGATTGGTCAAGGGCGCCAACGCCACCAGGGTCAATTCACCGGGGTGCTCGCGGGTCAGGCGAATCAAGGCGTGCGCGGCATGCTCGGGCTCGGCCCGATGGCGCGGCTCGGGCAGGCCGGCATCGCCGAAACCATCCGTTCCGTGTACCTGCACCGCGTCTTCGTCGGATCGACGCACCAGCGGCGTCGGGCAACCGGCGAACACCGGCATGTCGGCATCCAGCAGATCCAGCAGACGACAGGCATTGCGCACGGTGTGCGCAAGGCCGGTATTGCCCGCCGCCACCGACAACCCGACGACATCGGCGTGCGCATGCGCCATCAGGATTGCCAGCGCGTCATCCACACCAGGATCGGTATCAATCAAAAGCCGCGGTCGTGTCTGCATCGCCGTACTCGCCAAAACGGCAAGCGTAGCAGTTTCCTGCCGCCGGCTCGCCGGCATCGCCGATCCGGTCAATGCGATAATCCGGCCTCCCTTTCTCGCCTGGCTCGCACTCCATGCGCATCGACACCAGCGGCACCTACACCGACCTGTACCAGATCGCCATGGGACAGGCACTGTTTCGGCAGACGCAACATGAACGCCCCGCAGTGTTCGACTATTTCTTCCGGCGCCTGCCGTTCGGCGGCGGCTACGCCCTGTTCGCCGGCCTTGAGACGGTGCTCGATGCGCTGGCCGAGTGGCGCTTCAGTGCGGATGAAGTCGACCATCTGGCCACTTTGGGTTTCGACCGCGACTACCTCGATTATCTCGGCCGCTTGCGCTTCCGCGCCGACATCCACGCACCGCGCGAGGGCGAGGTCGTGTTTCCCACCGAGCCGTTGTTGCGCATCGAAGGCCGCGTGCTTGAGGTGCAACTGGTCGAAACACTGATCCTCAACCTGCTCAACTTCCAGACCCTGATCGCGACCAAGGCGGCGCGCATGCGGCAGGCCGCGGGTGACGCCGTGCTGAGCGAATTCGGCTTGCGCCGGGCACAAGCGCAAGGCGGCGTGCTGGCGGCACGCGCCGCGGTGATCGGCGGCTGCGACTCGACCAGCGACGTGTACGCCGCCGAACGCTTCGGCCTGCGCGCCGAGGGCACCATGGCACACGCCTTCATCCAGTGGCACGGCGACGAGCTGAGCGCATTTCGTGCCTTCGCGGCGGCGCGACCAGAGCACACCGTGCTGCTGGTCGATACCTACGACACCCTCCACAGCGGCATTCCCAACGCGATCACCGTGGCGACCGAGATGCGTGCCCGCGGTCAGCAGTTGCGCGCCATCCGCCTCGACAGCGGCGACTTGGCCTACCTCGCCCGGCGCGCCCGCGCCATGCTCGATGCCGCCGGCTTCCCGGAGGTGCGGATCGCCGCCTCCAACCAGCTCGACGAATACCTGATCCGCAGCCTGCGCCAGCAGGGCGCACCGATCGACATCTTCGGCGTCGGCACCAGCCTGGTCACCGGCCAGCCGGATGCGGCGCTGGACGGCGTCTACAAACTGGCGATGGCCGATGGCGAGGCCCGCATCAAGCTCTCGGAGAATCTCGCCAAGACCACCCTGCCCGGCCGCAAGCAGGTGCACCGTTACTTCGACGCCGACGGCCACTTTGCCGGCATCGACGGCATTGCCAGGCTTGACGAAGCGCCGCCGTCACGGCTGATCCACCCCTTCGAGCCACACCAGTCCATGCGCTGCCCGCAGCTCGCCAGCGAACCGCTGCTGCGGCCGGTGCTGCGCGCCGGCGAACGCGTTGGCGCCGCCCGCGACGTGGCCAAGATCAAGGCCTTCGCCGCCACGCGGCTGGCTTTGCTGCCGCCAGAGTTTCAGCGCTTCGAAAACCCGCATGCCTACAAAATCGGCATCAGTGAAGCGCTGCACCGCGAACGCGACACCCTGCGGCAACGCTTCCACGCCGCGGGCACCCAGACATGAAAACCCTGCTCATCATCGACGTGCAAAACGATTTCCTGCCCGGCGGCTCACTGCCGGTTGCCGGCAGCGATGTCATCGTGCCAATCATCAATCGCCTGCAAGCGCGCTTTGACCTGGTAGTGGCGGCGCAGGACTGGCACCCGCAAAACCACGCCAGTTTCGCTTCCAACCACCCCGGCCGCGCGCCATTCGACGCAATCGAACTCAATGGCTTGGCACAAACCCTGTGGCCGGATCATTGCGTGCAGGGCAGCCGCGGCGCCGCGTTTGCCTCCGCGCTCGACATGCGTCGGGTCGAGGCCATTTTTCGCAAGGGCTGCGACCCCGCCATTGACAGTTACAGCGCGTTCTTCGACAACGGCCACCGCAAGACCACCGGCCTCGCCGACTACCTGCGCGGCAAAGGCACCACCGAGTTATCCCTGTGCGGCCTGGCCGGCGACATCTGCGTCCACTTCAGCGCGCTGGACGCCGTGCAGGCGGGCTTCGCGGTGCATTTCATCCGCGATGCCGCCACCCCGCTCGATCCCGTAGCCGCCGTGGCCCGGCTCGACGAACTCCATCAGCAAGGCGTGCGCATCCTCGACAGCGATCAAATCGGATGAGTGCGCGCGACCCGACACCCGGCACACCGACACCACCACGCTGGCTCACCCCGCGCCGGGTCCTCGACACCGCTTTCGTCGTGCTAGCCGCCTCGTTGCTGCTGCTGACGCTCGCCTGGCGTGTGCCAATGATGCTGTGGGACCACCTCGACCTGGTGCCCCTGCTCGACGCCTGGCAGCGCGGCACGCTGCTCGAATCGGGCTTCCTGCACATCCACGGCGGCCACCTGCACAGCGCGGCCTACGCCGTGCTGCTGGCAACCACCGTGCTGTCCGGCGGACAAACCTGGCTAGACTGCCTGACCAGCTGGCTGTTGCTGCTGGGCTTTGCACTCGTGGTTCGCGGCTTCATCCGCGACAGCGGGCTCGACGCCAGCAACCGCGGCCCCGGCATCGCACTGCTGGCAACGCTGCTTTGCCTCTATCCCGGCCACCTGGCCAACCTGCAATGGGGCTGGCAAGTTGCGGTGTTCCTGTGCCTCGGCGGCGGCGCCCTCACGATCCAGCAGCTGACCCGCGCCGAACTTGGCTGGCGCAACAACGCGCTGGCACTGCTGGCGGCCGGCGTGGCCTTTTTCAGTTTCGCCACCGCTATCTCGCTGCTGCCGACGGCCCTCGCGCTGTTGCTGTTGCGACACGACATCCCGCCGCGCAAACGATTGTGGCTGGCCCTGCCCTGGCTACTCGCCAGTGGCCTGGTCGCCGCCGACTACGCGGGCCTCGCCAATGCCCACGCCGCGCACGCGCCGCTGCGCATCACCCACTACGCCCTCAACTGGCTCGGCGCCGGCATCTCGCGCTTCGCCACCGATCTCGCCCCGTGGCTGGCGACAGCCGGCCTGCTGCTGGCGGTCTGGCTGGCATTGCGCCACTGGCGCGAGCGCAGCAACCTGCCATGGCTCGGCTTGATGCTGTTCGCCACGCTGTCCGGCTTGCTGACCGCGCTGGGCCGAGTCGGCGCCTACGGTACCGGGCAGGCGTTCGTGACCCGCTACGTCAGCTTTTCGTCCCTGTTCTGGCTAGGCCTGTGCGGGCTGCTGGGCCACGCCTTGCGCACCCAACCCCACCGCGCGCTGCGCGCAAGCGTTGCGGCGCTAGCCCTGTTTGCCTGCGCCAACGCCCTGCACCTGATCCACAAGGCCAACACACTGGCCACCCGCACCCAGGCGACCGCCCGCGACATCTGCGTCCACTGGCCCAACGTCGATGCCGCATTGCTCGACCGCATCTACTTCGACCAAGCCGCCGTGGCCCGCGACCGCCTTGAACAGTTGCAACGCTGGGGCTACGCACCGTTCAAGCGCTATCCCGACTGCGCCGAAACGCCCTGACGCCTCAGGCACCGCCGTAGCGCGCGGCGGCGCCGTACCAGCGCGTGACGAGGCGCTCGGCGAGCGCGGGATGGTTGTGCAGCATGGCGGCACCGACGCGTTGCACCGCCGGCAGCAGTTGGGCATCGCGGGTGAGGTCGGCGATGCGCAACTCCATGCGGCCGGTCTGGCGGGTGCCCAGCACTTCGCCGGGGCCACGCAGTTCCAGATCTTTCTCGGCGATGCGGAAGCCGTCATTGGTTTCGCGCATCACCGCCAGCCGTTCGCGTGCCAGATTGCCCAACGGCGATTGGTACATCAGCACGCAGCTCGACGCCACCGCGCCGCGACCGATGCGTCCGCGCAACTGGTGCAGTTGCGCCAGGCCCAGACGCTCGGCGTTCTCGATTACCATCAGGCTGGCGTTCGCCACATCGACGCCAACCTCGATTACGGTGGTGGCGACCAGCACGGCGGTTTCGCCACGCTGAAAGGCGTCCATCGCGGCCTGCTTGTCCTTGGGCTTCAAGCGGCCATGCACCAGGCCCACCGTGAGCCCCGGCAACGCAGCGACCAGCTCGGCATGCGCGACTTCGGCCGCCTGTGCCTGCAATTGGTCGGACTCCTCGATGATGGTGCAGACCCAGTAAGCCTGCCGCCCGTCGGCGCAAGCGGCACGAATGCGCTCGATCACCTCGCTCCGGCGGTCGGCCGACAGCACCACCGTGCGTACCGGCGTGCGGCCGGGCGGCAGCTCGTCGATGGTCGAGACGTCGAGGTCGGCATAGGCGCTCATCGCCAGGGTGCGCGGGATTGGCGTTGCCGTCAGCACCAGTTGGTGCGGCATCTCGCCGTTGCCGCCCTTGTCGCGCAGGCTCAAGCGTTGGTGCACGCCGAAACGATGTTGCTCGTCGATGATCGCCAGTCCCAAGCGGGCAAATGCGACGCCTTCCTGCATCAAGGCGTGGGTGCCGATGACCACTGGCGCACCGGCCGCGACCGCCGCCAGCGCCCGTTCGCGCGCTTTGCCCTTTTGTTTGCCGGCCAGCCATTCGACCTCAATGCCGAGCGGCTCCAACCAGGCGCGGAAATTGCGCAGATGCTGCTCGGCCAGCAATTCGGTTGGCGCCATCAAGGCCACCTGCCAACCCGACTCGACCGCCGCCAACGCCGCCAACGCGGCGACCACGGTTTTACCGGAACCGACATCGCCTTGTACCAGTCGCAGCATCGGCTTGCTGGCGGCGAGATCACTTTCGATTTCCGCGCTGACCCGTTGCTGCGCCGCGGTCAGGGCGAATGGCAAGCCCGCGCGGAGTTGCCGCCGCAAGGCGCCGTCACCGCCAAGGCGCGGCGCATGGTGTCGACGCACCGCCGCGCGCAAGCGCTTGAGGCCCAGATGCTGGGCCAGCAACTCCTCGAAAGCCAGCCGCTGCTGGGCCGGATGCCGGCCGGTCGCCAGTTGCCCCAGGTCGATCTCGGGCGGCGGCCGATGCACCGTCAGCAAAGCCTCGCGCAAGCCGCCATATGGCAATGATTCGCGCACACCGGGCGGAATCAGTTCCAGTTCCGACTCGGCTGGCAGACGCGTCAGCGCCTTGTCAATCAGGCCGGACAGACGCGCCTGATTCAGGCCTTCGCCAACGGGGTACACCGGCGTCAGGCGATCCTCCACCTGCACCACGGCGGTTGCAGCCAGGCGCTGGTACTGCGGATGCACCATTTCCAGGCCCTGCATGCCCCAGCGCGCTTCGCCGAAGCAACGCAGCCGGGTACCGACGGTGATCTGCGCCGCCTGCGCCCGGCTGAAGTGAAAAAACCTGAGCAACAGGCCCGCACCCGAGCTATCCGTCAGCTGCAACCGCCACTGTGGCCGAAAGCGGTAGCCAAGCTCCACCGCCTCCACCACACCCACCGTCTGCGCGCGCATCCCGGCCACCAGGTCGGCGATGGGCGTGATGCGGGTCCGATCTTCGTAGCGCAACGGCAGGTGAAACCACAAATCCTGCACGCGCTCGAAGCCGAGTCGCGCCAGCCTGGCTGCCGCCTGCGGCCCGACTCCGGCGAGGCGGGTCAGCGGTGCAAGGCCGGGATCGTCAGGCTGCGCGGCCACCGGCAGGTTGCGCTCGCTGCGGCGCTCAGCCGCCGAGCACCATGATGGCGTCGATTTCCACCTGCGCACCTTTCGGCAATGCCGCGACCTGTATGGTGGCACGGGCCGGATACGGCGCCTGGAAGTACTCGGCCATGATGCCGTTGACCACGGCAAAATCGCCCAGATCGGTCAGATAGATGCCGACCCGAACGAAATCGGCCAGCGAACCGCCGGCTTCGGTCGCTACCGCCACCAGGTTGTCGAACACGCGTCGCGTCTGCGCCTCGACGCCACCGGCGACCATCGCGCCGGTCGCCGGATCGAGTGGAATCTGGCCCGAGAAATACACCGTGTTGCCGTGGCGAACGGCCTGCGAGTAGGGACCGATGGCGGCCGGTGCGGCGGCGGTGGCGATGATGCTGCGTGACATGCTGAACCTCGATGGGGAACGGGTGTAGAAAAGCGCCATCGTCGCACAGTCGCGGCATTGATCCCAAACGCCGTTGCCACGCCGTCATCCCGGACGCGGCGCAGCCGCGATTCGGGATCCGCGTTCTGGCCTTGCGATGCGACGCGAAGCTCACCGCGCGCCGTGGATTTCACCTCGCCGTTGCGCGGGCGCGCCCACCTTCACATCGGATGCCGATACACCGCGCTGACGGCTTTGGCACGACGGACGCGGCGCATCACGTCAGCGAGGTGTTTGCGGTTTCGGACTTCGATGGTGAACAGCAAGGTGGCGGTGGCGACGTCGCGCTCGGTGTAGACGACGTTTTCGATGTTGGACTCGGCTTCGGCGACGGCGGTGGCGACGGTCGCCAGCACACCCGGTCGATTGATGACTTCGATGCGCAGTTCGACCTTGTAGTCACCCTGCACTTCGCGGTCCCAGCCCATTTCAATGCAGCGCTCGGCGGCCTTGCGCAACTCACCGGCATTGGGACATTCGAGGCGGTGCACGACGACGCCTTTGCCGGCCGATGAATAACCGAAGATATCGTCACCGGGCACCGGAAGGCAGCAATTGCCGAAACTCAGCACCCCGCGCTCGGCACCGGTGATGCGCAGCTTTTCGCGGAAGCGCAGGAAGCGGTTGCGACGGCGCCCACCGTTACCGAGCAGTTGCATCGCCACCTGCTCGGCGGTGCGGTTGCCGAGCGCGATGTCGGCCAGCAGGTCTTCCATGCGCCGCAGCCGCTGCTCGTCGAGGTAGCGCTTGAGGGCATCGCCGTCGATGCTCTCCAGGCTGCCACCCAGGGATTCCAGCGCCCGGTCCAGCATGCGATGACCGAAATCGACGGCGTCCTCGTGTTGCAGGCGCTTCAGGAAGTGCCGAATGCCGGTGCGCGCCTTGCCGGTAACCACGAAATCGAGCCATTGCGGCTTGGGCGTGGCGGACGGCGCGGTCACGATCTCGACCTTCTGGCCGGAGTCGAGCTTGCTGCGCAGCGGCACCAGTTTGCGATCCACCCGCGCCGCCACCGCGTGATCGCCGACGTCGGTGTGCACGGCGTAGGCGAAATCCAGCGCGGTGGCGTGCTTGGGCAGCGCCAGAATGTCGCCCTTGGGCGTGAACAGGTAGACCTCTTCAGGGAACAGGTCGATGCGCACGCTTTCGATGAACTCCAGCGAGGTGGAATCCTGCGCGCGCTTGTCGACCAGTCCTTCGACCCAGGCGCGCGCACGGGCCTGAGCGGCGTTACCCGGCTCGACCGCGTTCTTGTAGGCCCAGTGCGCCGCCACGCCACGCTCGGCCACGCGGTCCATCGCCTCGGTGCGGATTTGCACTTCGATCGGTGCGTCCATCGGACCGAACAGCACCGTGTGCAACGACTGGTAGCCGTTGGCCTTGGGGATGGCGATGAAATCCTTGAAGCGCCGGTCCACCGGTTTGTACAGCGCGTGCACCGAGCCGAGCGCCTGATAGGCGTGCGGCACATCCTCGACCACCACGCGAAAACCGTACACGTCGGTGACTTCGGCGAAGGTCTTGTGTTCGTTGCGCATCTTCGAATAGATGCTGAAAGGCGACTTCACGCGACCAACGACACGCGCCTTGATGCCGTCTTCGGCCAGCCGCGAAGCAAGATCGCTCTCGATCCGCGCGATCGCCTCGCGGCGACTGCCCAGCATGGCGCGGATGCGCTCGGCGATGACCCGGTAGCGGTCGGGATAGAGGGCGCGAAAGCCGAGATCCTGCAATTCCGCCTTGATCAGGTTCATGCCAAGGCGCTGCGCGATCGGCGCGTAGATCTCCAGCGTTTCGCGGGCGATGCGATGGCGCGAATCGGTGTCTTTGGCGCCCAGCGTGCGCATGTTGTGCAGCCGGTCCGCGAGCTTGATCAGGATTACGCGCAGGTCGCGCGCCACCGCCATCAACATTTTGCGGAAGCTTTCGGCGGTCGCCTCCTGGCGGCTGCGAAAGCGCACCTTGTCGAGCTTGGTGACGCCTTCGACCAGTTCGGTCACGGTGGCACCAAACTCGGCGGTCAGCTCGTCGCGGCTGAGGCCGGTGTCTTCCAGCGTGTCGTGCAAGATCGCCGCGACCACGGTCTCGATGTCCATGCCGATATCGGCCAGCAAGCTGGCCACCGCGACCGGATGGGTGATGTAGGGCTCGCCGCTTTTGCGGGTCTGGCCGGCGTGCGCGCGCGCGCCGACCTCATAGGCGCGGATGACGCGCGCCACCTGTTCCGACGGGTTGTACTCGGCCAGCCGTTGTTGCAGCGCCAACACGTACGGCGGCAGCGCAGTGTGTTCCGCTGCCGGCGTGGACATGGGCGTCGTGCTCCTGACGAAATCGTCGCTCAGACGGACAGTCGGCGACGACGCGACATCACAGGTCGTCGCCGCCCTTGCTGAGGTCGTCGTCGACTTCGGCGGCGGCCCACTCCAAGGCCTCGCGGGCACGGCGCTCGCGCTCGGTGCGGTCGATCTCGTCGATGGTGGCGAGGTCGATGCGGCGGTCGGCGATCTCGCGCAGTGCCAGCACCGTCGGCTTGTCGGCCTCGGGGTCCAGCATCGGCTCGACGCCATTGGCGAGCTGGCGTGCGCGCTTGGTTGCCATCATCACCAGCTCGAAACGGTTGCCGACTACCTCGAGGCAGTCTTCCACGGTAATGCGTGCCATGTTGCGAAACCTGTTGAATCTTGGGGAAAGTTACTGCCAGTTTACCGTTGCATGCCGGGTGCTGGCAATGTTTGCTGTCGCGGCCCGCCCGAATCTCGTAGGATAGCCGGTTCGATTCGAGGCAAAATCGCGTCTGGCGACTCGCCAATACGGTACTGAGTGGTACACTAATTGCTGACGCGGCGCCGCCGCATCGTCCCTGACAACCGGATCCTGTCAATGCATTCCACCTACCGGATGACGACGCCAGCGCGTGCCGCCCTGTTGCTGCTCGTGGTGATACTCGGCGGCTGCGCGATCGCCAAGCCACGCACGGACGACCCGTGGGAAAAGTTCAACCGCAACGCCTACTCGTTCAACATGGCGATGGACAAGGCGGTGATCCGCCCGGTGGCGGTGGGCTACCGCAAGATCACCAACGAGCCGGTGCGCCGCGCCTTCAGTGACTTTTTCACCAATCTGCGCATGCCGATCACGGTCGGCAACGATTTGCTGCAAGGCCGACCACGCGATGCGTTGGAAGCCGGCGGCCGCTTTCTGATCAACCTGACCTTGGGCCTTGGCGGCTTTTTCGATCCCGCCAGCGGTATCGGCTTGCCGCTGGAGACCACCGACTTCGGCGTCACCCTGGCGCGCTGGGGCGTGCCGGATGGTCCCTACCTCGTGCTGCCTTTCATCGGCCCGACCACCGCGCGTGACGTCTGGCAGATGCCGGTGGACGGCTATTTCTTCGACCCAATCAGCATTTACTCGCGCGAACAGCGCCTCGCCTACCACGCCGAGCTGATTCCGCAGTTCCTGTATCTGGTGACGCTACGCGCCGGCGCGCTGGATGCCGAGAGCTTCCTCCAGTCGGCTTACGATCCCTACGTGTTCATGCGCGACGCCTACCGGCAGCGGCGACTGTACAAGATTTACCTCGGCAACCCGCCGGCCGAAGTCATCGAACGCATGCAGGGCCTGGACGACCAGAATTTCGATCCCGAGCAATTGCTGGAAGAGCAACAGCAATGGGAGCAGAAGCAGGACGCCGCGCCGGCATCCGCGGCGTCCAGCGCCGGCTGAAGCCACGGCCGCAGGCGCTGCGCGCGCCCGTTGCGGTGCGCTGATGCGCCGTCAGGCAGGTGGCGCGTCGGCGATCCACGCCTCGGCGTCGCAGACGCGGGCCAGCGCGACGAGTTCCGCCGGCGCATTGACAATGCGCAACGCCGGATCGCGTTGGCGACCGGCCGCGAGCAGGGCCAGCACGCAGGCCAGGCCGGCGCTGTCGGCCTGACTGATTGCGGCAAGATCGAGTCGACGCGGCGGCCGCGTTGCCAGCAAGGCGCTACCTTCGCGCCACGCCGCGGCGGCACTGGCGAAGGTCAGTGCGCCGTTGAGGGCCAG
>DASSXP010000188.1:0-10298 GCA_035703755.1 Rhodanobacteraceae bacterium
GCCCCGCCGTCACGCCGGACATCGAAACCGGCTGGGAAAGCGGCGACACCGACCCATCCAACACCCAGCGCACCCGTGGTGGCCTGCCACTGCGAACCACGCTCCCCGGCTGGCGAACGCTCACCGTCACACCCACCCTGACCGACCACGACGCGGCCCTTGGTGGCGGCCTGAATGGCACCGACTGGCAAGCCCTGCGCGCCACCCTGCGCGCCGACCCATACGTCCTCGCCGCGCCGCTCACACTGACCCCGGCCGACCGCAACCGCACCGGCCTCTACGGCCTCGCCACCAAGCTGCCGAGCATAGCCAGCGCCCCCGGCCCCAACTACCAACCGGCCCAACTCACAATCGAGGAGATACCCGGCTGATGAAAGAGGAGCGGCCGGCCCGCGCAGCAACGCGTGCCGACCCTCCAACACACGGAATAGCCCCGTGAGCAGAGCAAGGCTCCCCGCCGCGACGTCGCAGCCAGGGGAGCGTACCACCGCTGTCTCACAAACGGAGAATCCCGTGGCAACACCAATCATTGCATGGCCCGGCGGAAAGCGCCGGTTGTTGAAACACCTGCTCTCTGACATCCCATCACATCACACCTACGCTGAAGTCTTCGCCGGCGGCGCAGCGTTGCTCTTGGGCAAGCAACCCAGCAAGGCGGAAGTGCTCAATGACATTGATGGTGAGCTGGTGCGCCTCTACAGATGCGTCCAGAATCATCTGGAGGAGTTCGTCCGGCAATTTCGGTGGGCGCTGGCAAGCCGGGAGATGTTCCGCTGGCTCCAGCTCCAGCACTCCGACACGCTGACAGATATCCAGCGCGGAGCGCGGTTCTATTACCTCCAGCGCCTGTGCTTCGGCGGCCGATCCGTCAGCCGCACGTATGGCGTCGACCGGCGCCAGCCGCCAAGGCTCAACTTGTTGCGGATCGAAGAAGAGTTGTCGGAACTGCATTTGCGGTTGGCACGCGTCACCATCGAGTGCCTGCCTTGGGAGGAGATCATTCGGCGGTACGATTCGGCCGAGACCCTGTTCTTCCTCGACCCGCCCTATTGGCAGGTTTCGGGATATGGGCGGGCCTTCAACTGGGAGGAATACGAGGCCATCGCAGCCACGTTACAGCGACTCAAGGGGAAGGCCATCCTGACCCTCAATGACCACCCAGACCTGCGCCCCATCTTCCGTGACCTGCGAGCGACGCGGGTGGCCCTTGACTACACCATAGGAGCCGGCGCGCGGAAGCCAGCACGAGAGGTCATCTACCGCACTTGGTAGCACGGCGTTACGCCAGCTGCGAATTAGTTGCAGCTGGCGTAATCCGGCAGGCGGCGATTTATCAAGCCCACGCGACCTCAAATATCGCGCGCCGCTACAATCGGGGGCGCGGCCCGCGCCATCGCTGCGTTCTCCGCCACCCACATCGGCGTGGGCGCCGATGAACCAGCGCTGCTCGACTTCGAGCTGAGAGGGTTTCCAGTCGCGCGTCGTTGCACCGGCGGCCAAGGATTCGCGCGGTCGGGTCCACTTGGTGGGCGCGTAATCGGCGCGGCGCTCATCCAGCGCCAGAGCTTGCCAGGCGTATTGCACGATCTTGCTCAAATCGGTGTCGTGGAAGGCGTAGTCGCGGTGGGAAAACGGAAACCACGAACCCACGCCGGGGATGCCCAGCGCGCCGACCGTGTCCCACACACCGATGCCGCGGATGCCGACTTCGTGGGCGTGGCGGCGGCGAAATTCGCGCATCAGCTCGTGATCCGGGTGCAGGTTGTTGCGGTACATCGCGTAGGCTGATTTGATCGCGGCGGTGGTGACCGTACCCGCGGCATCCTGCCGCAGCAGGCCGCATTTGCGTATCAAGCCGCCCAGGCTGCGCGCGGTATAGGCACCACGACTGAAACCAAACAGCCAGATTTCGTCATCTGGTTGCCAACGCTCCGACAACCAGCCATAGCCTTGCTTGACGTTATCCGAAAGCCCCCAGCCGAACGCGCCACCGAGCAGGTGCTTGATGCCGGAAGCGACGCCAACACCTTTGACGTACTGGCAAAGTTGCGGGTTGCCCGCCACGTCGCGGGCTGCAATCAACTGCCGCAGACGTTCGACATTGGTGTGGGTTTGCGCCTTGCTCCAGGTACCATCGAACAACAACACAAGTCGGCGTGGCATGTTGAACCTCCTGGGCGGGCGCGTGACGCCCGGTGTTGCCGTGCAGGCACAGGATAATCGACAAATCTGCTAGTGTTCACCCTGTCCAGCCGTGTGGGAGTTGCCCGTGTCCAATTCGCTTGCCGCCATGCCGCGCTACGGGATGGCGGACGAAATCGCCAGCAGTGTGATTCACGGCATTGGTATCGTGCTCAGCATTGCCGGCCTGGCGCTGCTGGTTGCCTGGACCGCTTTGCATGGCGGTGCGCTGGCGGTGGTCGCCGGCAGTGTGTTCGGAACCGCACTGATCCTGCTGTATACCGCCTCGACCCTGTATCACGCGATTCCGTTGGCGCACATCAAGCCGCTGTTGCGCACGCTCGACCACATTGCCATTTTCCTGCTGATTGCCGGGACCTACACGCCGTTCACCTTGTTGGCCTTGCCGCCGGCGTGGGGCTGGAGTCTGTTTGCGCTGATCTGGACGCTGGCGATTGCCGGCAGTGTGCTGGAGCTCGGTTTGCTCAAGCGCTATCGCGGCTTGGCGGTTTGGTTGTACGTGGCCATGGGTTGGGTGGTGTTGGTGGCGATCGTGCCGCTCAAAGCCAGTCTCGAACCGGCTGGGATGGCCTTGCTGCTGGGTGGTGGCGTTGCCTACACCGTTGGTGTGCCGTTCTACTTGTGGCGCAAATTGCCTTTCCATCATGCGATCTGGCATGCGTTCGTGCTGCTCGGCAGCGTGCTGCATTACCTCGCCGTGCTGCTGTATGTACTGCCGGATGGTGGCGCCTGATCGTCTCCGTGCGCTTTGCCGGGTCTTCGATCAGGGCGAACGATGCACTCGGGTTACCTTCTCTCACCGTTCACGAGCATGTTGCCGCATGTCCGATTTGATCGCCCCCGAATGGCAAACCACGCGCTGGTTCAATACCTCGCAGCCGCTCAGCCTGGCCGCGCTGCGTGGGCGGGTGGTGCTGCTGCACGCGTTCCAGATGCTGTGTCCCGGGTGTGTCAGTACGGCGATCCCGCAAACCAAGCGCATTGCGGCACTGTTTGCCGATAGCGCGCTGGTGGTGGTTGGGCTGCATGCCGTGTTCGAGCACCATGCCGCCATGACGCCGGATGCGCTGGAGGTGTTCCTGCACGAGTATCGGGTGACTTTTCCGGTGGCGGTTGATGCGCCCGGTGTGGACGGCGATCCGATTCCGCGCACCATGCGCGCCTATGCCATGCAGGGCACGCCCACCACGATACTGATCGATGCCGAAGGGCGGCTCCGTCAGCAACGCTTTGGTGCTGAGGATGACCTGTTGCTGGGCGCCGCCATTGGCGCCCTGTTGACCGAGGCCGTGCTGGGGAAACCCTCGCAGGCGGGGTGACCCACCGCACGCGCAATTGCACGCCACGCAATGGCTTGGGAGTATGATCGGCCGGGCCTGATGTGGAGGGTCCGTGCGCGGTCATTCACCATCGTTTTCGGTCGACCGGTTCTGGTCGGAGTTGCGGCGCCGGCGGGTGATCCGCGTGGCGATCGTCTACGTCGTGGTGGGCTGGGTGATGATCGAGGTGGCCTCGACGGTGCTGCCGCCGATGAACCTGCCTTCCTGGAATGTCCGCCTTGTCATCGTGTTGATTGCATTGGGCTTTCCTATTGCAGTCGTGATGGGTTGATTGTTCGATATCGGCCCGCATGGCCTGACACGTGGCAGCGTGGATGATGTGACCGCACGCCTTGTTGCGCCGCGTGAAAAGGCGCTGCCCGGTGCGGCGTCGCCCGTGACACTCGAACGCCGTCGTGCCGGCGATGACGCCAACCGCCGCACCATTGCCGTGTTGCCCTTCGTCAACATGAGTGGTGACCCGGAGAACGAGTATTTCAGTGATGGAATTTCCGAGGAAATCCTCAACCTCTTGACCAAGCTGCCGCAATTGAAAGTGTCCTCCCGCACCTCGTCGTTCGCCTTCAAGGGCAAGGACATCAATATTCCGACGGTGGCCAGGGAACTCGGTGTCAGCACCGTGCTGGAGGGCAGTGTGCGTCGCGTCGGCGAGCACGTGCGAATCACCGCGCAGTTGATCGAAACAGCGGATGACTCGCATCTGTGGGCAGAAAGCTACGACCGCGAGATGAAAGACGTGTTCGTGATCCAGGACGACATCGCCCGCAGCATCGCCCGCGCGCTGGAGGTGGCGCTGGGTCCGCGTGAACGCCGCGCCTTGCAGAATATCGCCACCGCTGACGTTCGCGCCTATGATTTTTACCTCAAAGGGCGCACCTACCTGCACGCGTTCACCACCCGGGATTTTCACAGCGCGGTCAGCATGTTTGATCGCGCCATCGAACTCGATCCGCGCTACGCGTTGGCGTACGCCGGCAAGGCGGATGCGTATTCAATGCTGTACCGCTACGCCGAGGCGGTGCCGGAGAACCTGCAACAGGCCGAGGATGCCAGTCGCTGCGCGATCGATCTCGACCCCGATTGCGCCGAGGCCCAGGCATCGCTCGGTGGCGCCTTGTTCATCACCGGACGCTACGCCGAGGCGGCGCAGAAGTTCGAAAGCGCGATTCTGATCAATCCGGAGCTGTACGAGCCGTATCTGTGGTACGGGCGTGCGACCTTGGCGCAGGGTGATTTTGCCAAGGCGGCGCGCTTGTTCGTCCGCGCCAGCGACGTCAATCAGGATGACTATCAAACCGCGTATTACCTCGCCATGTCCTATCGTTCGATGGGGCGCGACGAGCTGGCGCGGCAAGCCGACCAGCATGCACTGGCGGTGGTGGAACGACACATCAAACTCAACCCCGACGATGCCCGTGCCTTGACCTTCGGGGCCATCGCGCTGGCCAGCCAGGGGCAGCGCGAGCGTGCCATCGAATGGGGCACTGCCGCGTTGCAATCGCGCGAGCACGAACCGCATTACCTTTACAACGTCGCCTGCGCATTCGCACAACTGAATGAGCGCGCGCGTGCGCTCGACCTGCTGGAACGCGCCATCGCGTTGGGCTGGGGTGACCGTGCCTGGCTGGAAAACGATTCCGATCTGGCTGCATTGCACGACGAGCCGCGCTTCAAGGCGTTGCTGGAGCGGATGCGGCGATAACCGCGAGCCAGGCGCCAAGGCTCACCGATCGACTCAGTATCAGCTGGTTGATGCTGGTCGCAGACGCAACTGGTATCGATGGCGCCACAGATCGATAGCCCAGAACAGCAGCGCGGTACCAGCGACCGGAAAGAAGACTTCGCCGCTAACCAGCTCGCCTGACTGGTGGCCGAGCCATGAAATGGCGAGCCACATGGCAAGCCACAAACCTCGCGGATTCACCTTCCAATTGGCAAAAACGCCGCGTCGCAGGCAGCGACGGAAGCTCAACCAAAGCGCGATGACCATTGGCAGCCACGCCCATGGGTTGGTGTGTGCGCCAAGCCATACGGCAAGGCCGAGTGCGCACAGCGCAGGTATCAGCAACAAATTCAACCAGGGCCACCGCACTGGCTCGTATTCTGGTGCACCCAGCCAGTTGTCCAGCGGCAGCCATGCCATCCACAGCAGCCAGAGCAGGCAGCATGCCGCCGTGACGCCTGTGGACAACAGCAACGGCGTCACGAACAGGGAGCCATCCGGCGCGCTTCCGGCGATACTGAGCAATCCGCCAAACAATGCAGCGCACAAGAGCAGTGCCAGACAACGGAACCCGCCAATCAGCAATCGGGGTGCCGAGACGCGCTGGCCGTCGGCGGCCAGCAACCAGAAGTTGGCCTGGCGTTGGTCGAAGGCGGTCGGCAGGCTTTCAATATTGTCCCAAGTCAGCTGGGTGACAAACTTCGCCAGGTAGACCACGCGATCCGGCACTGAACCGTACAGGCCGGCCTGCCACGCGTGGTAAGAACGTGCTAGCTGTTGCAGCCAGCGGTCCATGTCAGCGCGCTGCCACGACGAGTTCAGGCCGAGTCGCTGGGCCAGTGTGCCGCGGTGATCAGGTTGCAGCTCCCACGCCAGCTGCAGCCCTTGCTCCAGCCGTTGCACCACCAATGGGTCATGGTCAAGCAACGCATCGTCCAGGCCGAAAAAGCGCAAGATGACCTGGAAGCAGGCTGCCGGCATGGGCGGGCGTACCTCCGCGATGTACTGCAGCAGCGGCAATCCGACCTGTTGCTTCAGGGATAACGACCACAGTGCGGGCTCGGCGCACAACCAGTCATGCAGTGCTTCGGCATCACCGAAGCCAGCGTGCCGAATTGTGCTGTCGGTGAAAGCACTGGCGTCGAAAGCGGGGGGTGATGGGCTGGAACTCGGGCTCAAGCCGGCGTTCGCCTTGGGCGTGGGCTTGACGGAAGCCGGGGGCGCGCTGACTGGCTTGCTTGTCACCAGCGCTGATGCGACCGCGTGGCGGCATTGTTCCAGCGCTGCCTGATAAATCGAGTGCAAGTGCTGGAATCCTTCCTGATCGTCTTCGGGGCGCGTATCGCGCAGACGCAGCGCATAGGCGCGCTTGACCATGCGCTCATCCGCATCGGCGGCCAGGCCGAACCACTCCAGCGGCGTCATCAAGCCGGCTCCAAGGAGTCCAGGGCGCGGCTCAGCGCAAGGCGGTGTTCGCGAATTTCTTGCTCATCCTGGCCATCCATCACACCGCGAAAGCGTGCGATCCACTCCTGCAACTCCTCGCGGGCAACGAGATGTTCCTCGTACAAGCGTTCCGCGCGAGCGAGCAATGCAATGTTCTCCTGCTTGTCGCGCGGGTGGGTCTTGAGTTCGGCCAATGCGGCAAGGCGCTGGCGGATTTCCTCTGCATCCAGCAGGCCGGGATTTTGCTCCAATACCAATTCGTGGTGAGCCCCGCTGGACAGCACAAATGCTTCAACCTGCAATACGCCATTGCTATCGTAGGTGTAGCGCACTCTGACCTCGTTCTGCTCGCGTGGAACACGCGGGTCGACCGCGACGCTCAATTCGCCCAGCTTGACGTTGTTCGCCACCAGCGGGCTCTCTCCTTGGTAAACATCGAGGTTGATGCAGGTTTGCCCCTCAGTTGCCGGCCAGTAGGAGGCTTCGCGGCTGGTCGGGATGGTGCAGTTGCGCGGGATGATGGGCGAATAGAATCCGCCCATCAGGCGACCACGCTCATCTCGGCGGGTAACCTCGGTGCCGAGCGTGTACGGGCAGACATCGGTCAGGATGATCTCGTCCAGCCGTTGATCACGTGCTTTGAGACCCGCTGCCACGCAGGCGCCGCGCGCGATGGCTTCGTCTGGGTGGATGTGTCGCAACGGCAGGCGGCCGAACATGCGCGTGGCCAACTGCGCCACCATGGGCATGCGGCTGGCGCCGCCCACCAACACGATGTCGTCGATCTGGCCCGGCTGCAGATTGGCGTCGCGAAGAGCTCGTTCGAGCGGTGTGCGCATGCGTTGCAGGAGAGGCTCGGCGAGCTTGGCGAAGCGCGCCTGGCCGATCTGCCAGGTGACTGCCCGGTCGCCGAGCTCGCCACTGACGGCGGCTAGTGCCTTCTGGCTAAGCGAGCGTTTGGCCGCTTCCAGCCAGCGACGCAATTGCGCGCGCTGGGCAGCCGGTAGCTGCGCTGCGTCAATGTTGTGATCGGCGAGGAAAGCCTCCTCCAGCAGCGAAAGAAAATCCTCGCCGCCAAGGAAGTTGTCGCCCGCGCTGGCGTGAACCTCGACCACGCCGTCAAACATTTCCAGCACGGAAACGTCGAAGGTACCGCCACCAAGGTCGATTACCAGAAAGCGCGAGCCGTCAGGGCGCTGTTGCAGGCCATAGGCCAGCGCGGCTGCGGTAGGTTCGTTGATCAGTCGCTCCACCTTGATGCCGGCCAACTCCCCGGCGGCACGTGTGGAGCGGCGCTGTGCATCGGAAAAATAGGCTGGAACACTGATCACCGCTTCGCATATCGGTTCGCCCGTCGCGGCTTGCGCGTCGGCGAGCAAACTGCGCAGCAGCAGGGAGGAAAGTTCCTCCGGCCGGAAGC
Organism: Rhodanobacteraceae bacterium; assembly: GCA_035703755.1. Taxonomy (GTDB): domain Bacteria; phylum Pseudomonadota; class Gammaproteobacteria; order Xanthomonadales; family Rhodanobacteraceae; genus DASSBG01. The sequence goes on from DASSXP010000188.1 coordinate 8,132, forward strand.
TGCGCTCGCCGAGTCGCGTTTCGCGCGCGCTGCCCATCCAGCGCTTGAAATTGGCGACCGTTGTTTGCGGGTGGCTGATGAGGCGATCCTGCGCAGCCGCGCCGACGATCATGTGGCCATCGTCGCCCACGCTGACGACCGAAGGTGTAAGAAGTTCGCCCAACGCATTGGAAAAAAGCCGGGAACCATCCTCGCTGAAATGGCCGATCAGTGAGTGTGTGGTGCCCAAATCGATGCCGACAATCATTGTTGTGTCGCTCCCTGAGTTGTTGGTTGCCGGGGCGTGCTTACATCCGGAAGACGCCGTAACGTTCTTGCTCGATCGGTGCGTTCATCGAGGTCGAGATCGCCAATCCCAGCACACGGCGGGTGTCGGCGGGGTCGATGATGCCGTCGTCCCACAGCCGTGCGCTGGCGTAATAGGGGTGGCCTTGGCGCTCGTACTGCTCGCGGATTGGCGCCTTGAAGGCGGCTTCTTCTCCTGCGCTCCATGACTTGCCGGCGCCTTCGATGCCGTCGCGCTTGACGGTGGCCAGCACGCTGGCGGCCTGCTCGCCGCCCATGACGCTGATACGCGCGTTCGGCCACATCCACAGAAAGCGGGCGCCGTAGGCGCGGCCGCACATGGCGTAGTTGCCGGCACCGAAGCTGCCGCCGATCACCACCGTGAACTTGGGTACTGATGAACAGGCCACCGCGGTCACCATCTTGGCGCCGTCCTTGGCAATGCCAGCCTGTTCATATTTTTTGCCGACCATGAAGCCGGTGATGTTCTGCAGGAACACCAGTGGGATGTTGCGTTGGTTGCACAGCTCGATGAAGTGCGCGCCCTTGAGTGCGCTCTCGGCGAACAGGATGCCGTTGTTGGCGACGATGCCAACCGGATAGCCGTGAATGTGCGCAAAGCCGGTGACCAGGGTTTTGCCGTAGCGCGCCTTGAACTCGTGGAACTCCGAACCATCGACAATGCGCGCGATCACTTCACGGATGTCGAACGGCCGGCGGGTGTCGGTGGGAATCACGCCGTAGAGTTCGTCCGCCGGGTACTTCGGTTCGGCCGGTGCGGCCAGCGCCAGTGGCATGGATTTCTTGCGATTGAGTGAGGCGACGATGTCGCGGGCAATGCTGAGTGCGTGGGCATCGTTCTCGGCAAAGTGGTCGGCGACGCCAGAAATCGAGGTGTGCACGTCTGCGCCACCCAGCGTTTCGGCGTCCACCACTTCGCCGGTGGCGGCTTTCACCAGCGGCGGCCCGCCCAGAAAAATGGTGCCCTGCTCGCGCACGATGATGGTTTCATCGCTCATCGCCGGCACGTAGGCGCCGCCAGCGGTGCAGCTGCCCATGACCACCGCGATTTGCGGGATGCCGAGGCCGCTCATGCGCGCCTGGTTGTAGAAAATGCGGCCGAAGTGCTCCTTGTCGGGAAACACCTCGTCCTGCAACGGCAGGAAGGCACCCCCCGAGTCGACCAGATACAGGCAGGGCAGACGGTTTTCCAGCGCCACCTCTTGCGCGCGCAGGTGCTTCTTTACCGTCATCGGAAAATAGGTGCCGCCCTTCACGGTGGCGTCGTTGGCCAGCACCATCACTTCCAGCCCGTGCACGCGGCCGATGCCGGCGATCAGGCCCGCCGCGGGGGCGGCGCCGTCGTACATGCCGTGCGCGGCCAGCGGCGCAAGCTCCAGGAATGGCGAGCCCGGATCGAGCAGGGCGCGGATGCGTTCGCGCGGCAGCAGCTTGCCGCGCGCCACATGCTTGTCGCGGGCCTTGTCGCCACCGCCCAGGGCAACGCTGGCCAGAGTGGTCTTGAGATCCTCCACCAACGTGCGCAGGCAGCGGGCGTTGTCTTGAAATGCCGCATCACGGGGATCGAGGTGGCTGGCGAGTATCGGCATGCGTGAATATCGTTTGGGCAGGTCTTTTTATCAAACCACACTCGACGGTCCGACGGCCAGCATCGAACCATGTCCTGCGGCAAGCTGCGGGGGGCCAAAAACGAAACTGGCCGCTGTGAGGCGGCCAGTTTCGTCGAACGGTACAGCCGGGTGACATCAGCCGCCGGTGGCGTCCTTGGCCTTGTCTTTGGCCGCATCCGCCGCGTCGCTGGCGGCCTGCTTGGTGGCGTCAACCGCTTTGCCGGCGGCGTCCTTGGCGGCGTCCATGGCGT
>DASSXP010000230.1:0-9900 GCA_035703755.1 Rhodanobacteraceae bacterium
CGCCCGACGCGAGCCTTGCCAGCTTGGTGGGCGCGGCGCTGTCCTCCCCATCCAGCCGCTTCAAGCGGCCGCTGGCCTCGCTCAGCTTCGCCGCCAATTACCTCGTGGGCGGGATGGACCCATTCGGCTGGAAGCTGGTAAACCTGATCATCCACCTGTTGAACGGCTTGCTGGTGTTTGTACTGGTGCGGTGGTTGATTGTGGCTACCCGGCCAGGGCCACACGGACCGGCAATAATGGCTCCTGTGCCGGCGCTGCGCTCCGCGCCGGATGACAGCGGGGCGGGGCGCCTCGCCGCGTTGGTGGCCGGCGCGTGGCTGATCTTGCCGATCAACCTGACCGCGGTGCTGTACGTGGTACAGCGGATGGAGAGCCTGGCCAACCTGTTCGTGCTGCTGGGGCTGGTCGGCTACGTCGCGGCGCGGCGGCGGATGCTGGCGGGGCGCGGCGGGCTGGCGTGGGGCATCGCCAGCGTGATCATGTGCACCGTGCTCGGACTGACCGCCAAGGAAACGGCGGTGATGCTGCCGCTGTACGCCTTTCTGATCGAGTGGCTGGTGTTCGGCTTTCGCAAGACAAACCCCGTAGGAGCGGCCCATGGCCGCGATGGGGATCTCCAGGACGCCGACCCTGCGTCATCGCGCCCATGGGGCGCTCCTACAAAACCCTCACGGCTCGTTGCAGGAGCGGCCCATGGCCGTGACCGCCGCCTGATTGCCTTGTTCATGGTGGTGTTGTGGTTGCCGCTGATCGCCGGGCTGGTGTGGTTGCTGCCGGGTTTGCTGCAACCCGGCCGCTGGGCCAGCCGCGATTTCACATTGGGCACACGCCTGTTGAGCGAGGCCCGCGTGGTGGTCGATTACCTCGGCTGGACGCTGCTGCCGCTACCGCAATGGCTGAGTTTCTATCACGACGATTTCGTGGTGTCACAAAGCCTGCTGGCGCCGTGGACAACACTGGCCTCCATCCTCGCCATCGCGCTGCTGCTGGCGCTGGCGTGGTGGCAGCGCCGCGCGCGCCCGTTGCTGGCACTCGGCATTGCGCTGTACTTCGGCTGCCATCTGTTGACCGCCACCATCCTGCCGCTGGAACTGATCTACGAGCACCGCAATTACTTTGCCAGCATCGGTTTGCTGTTGGCCGTAGTGCCGTTGCTATGGCAAGCCGGGCCGATGCCGTTTCTGCGTCGCGCCAGCCTTGCCATGCTGACGCTGTGGTGGCTTGCCATGACCGCATTCACCGCCTGGAACTGGGGCGATCAACTGCGCCTGGCGGCCGATCTCGCCAATCGCGCGCCGCAATCGCCGCGCGCCCTGTACGAATACGGCCGCACCTTGCTGATCTATTCGCGCTACGACCCGGCCTCGCCCTACACGCCCCTGGTGTATGCGCCGCTGGAACGCGCCGCGGCCTTGCCGCGCTCCTCGATCCTGCCGCAACAGGCGCTGCTGTTCTTCAACGCCCGCATGGGCCGGCCGATGAAGGCGGCGTGGTGGGACAGCCTGATCGCCAAGCTCAAGTCACGGCCGCTGGGCGTACAGGACGACAGCTCGCTGGCAGCAATGACCAAGTGCGCCATCAGCGGCGCCTGCCCGTTCGACCCGCAACGCATGGTGGCGGCCTTCAACGCCGCGATGTCGCACCCGCACCCGCGTGCCCGCCTGCTGGCGACCTATTCGGACTACTCGTGGAACGTCCTGCACCAATACCAGCAGGCGGTGGACCTGATCCAGCGCGCGATCCTCACCCAGCCGGACGAGCCGGCCTACCACATCACGCTGGCGCGGATGGCCGCCGCCTCCAACAACCCGGAGATCATTCGCCAACAGATCACGGCATTGCAGCAGCTCAACTACGGCGGGCGGCTGGACAAGGACATCGCCGAACTGCGTGCCTTGCTGCCAGCGGCGGCGGGCACCGCGCCGTGATGGCGGAGACGCTCGCCCGGCATAAACTGTCCATCGCGCCGTCACCGCACCCCTCCGCAACGAGCGAGACACTGCGTGGATTACCTTGCCTACTACGATCTGGAACACTATCTCTTCGATCGCGTCGCGCCGGCATTTCATCGCTGCGGCACACTCGGCGCGTTCGACTTTTTTTCCATCGTGGTGTGGAAGGCCAATCGGTCCAGATCCGTGACGGCGCGCCGATTGCTCCGGCTGGGTCATGCCCGTGGCCTTGGCGACCTCGACCACATCTGCCGCACCATCGGCAAAGCGCTGGCGACAGCAGCGACCGATCCACAACGGCTGGACGTCCTGCTGCGTGACTGGGGTTTCCGCTTGCCGATGGCTTCGGCGATCCTGACGGTGCTCTACCCGGATCGCTTCACCGTGTACGACTACCGTCTGTGCGAGCAGCTCGAACAACTCGGACAGGGGACCTTCAAGATGCTGGCTGACAAAGCCGACCTTGCGGCGATCCAGCACGGCTATCAAACCTTCATCAAGGCAGTGCGCTGCGTGCAGGCCAGCCTTCGCATCGAGACGTTGCGCGACACCGACCGCTACCTCATCGCCCGGTCGATGGCCAACGATCTCACCCAAGCGATCCAACACCGTTTTAGCCGGCCTGCCGCAACCACTGGCAGCAACCCACCCACGCTCGGGCTGCCCTGTTGAGCCTGCGCCGCGCTTTCCACTGGCGCCCCGGCCAGCTCGCGCAACACGGCTCACAGTTGCTGGCGTGGATGCTGCTGCGCGCGGCAGCCCAAGCCGGCATCGTGATCCTGCTGGCGCGCGCGCTGGGCGCCAGCGCCTACGGCCAGTTCGTGGCCGTGCTCGCCGTGGCCTCGTTCTGCAGCCCGTTCGCCGGGCTCGGCCTGTCGCACATGGTGCTGCGCAATGGCGCGCGCAATGGCGCCTTCCTGCCAGCCTACTTCGCCCGCGCCGCACATTGGTGGCTGTTGACCGCCATCCCGGCGGCGGTGGCAGCCATGCTGTTGGCGTGGCTGCTGTTGCCCGCCGGCACGCTGGTGGCTGGCGCGTTGCTGGCCATCGCAGCCGATGTCACGGCGGTATCGCTGACCGATTTGCATGCGCGCCGACGCCAAGCCATGCAGCGCATGCACGCGATGGGCGCCACCAATGCGGGCCTGCCACTGTTGCGCCTGAGCGCACTCGTCGCGCTCCTGCTCACCCAGCCGACGGCTGACACAACGGCGGTATTCTGGGTCTTCGCGGCCGCCAGTACGGCCTATGCACTGCTGTTGTGGGCGTTTTCTCCACCCCCCCGACAGGACCCGTCGCATGCCTTGCCGGAACCCCTGGGTCCCCGCCAGGGACTGCCATTCAGCCTGTCCGCGCTGGCTGTGCGAATACAACTCGAATTCAACAAGCCGGTGCTGGCGCAGGTCGGCTTCGGGCTGGCTGGCAGCTTCAACGTGGCGCAACGGATCATCGACCTCGCCGGCCTGCCGCTCAATGCATTGCAGGAAGCTCTGTGGCCGCGGCTGTACGCGCAAGGCAACCCCGGCCGGCAATTGCGCCGCACCGGCGCCGCCTTGCTGGCCCTTGCTGTGGCGGTCGCGGCGGGCATCTGGCTGGCGGCGCCGGTGTTGCCGTGGTTGCTGGGGCCATCGTTCGAATCGGCGGTGGGCGTGGCGCGCCTGCTGGCCCTGCTGCCGACGCTGCAAATGTTCCGCTTGCTGGTGAACTTTCGCGTCATCCATCATGGCTGGATGGAGCTGATCGGCTGGGCTTACCTGATCGGCGCGCTGTGCAGCGTGGGTGCGGTGGCCATTCTGGTACCTCGCCACGGCCTGCACGGCGCGGTGGCAGCCGGTTACCTGGCCGAAGTCGCCATGACCGTGGCCTTGTTGACTGGCATGGCCTGGCGACGCCGGCGGCAGGCCACTGCGGAGACGCCCCCGTGACCGGCAACTCACTCCCAACCGGAATGACGCGCGATCATGGCGCCAACCATCATCCATCCGGCCGACCATCACCGCGGCTTGCGTCGGTCGCAGCGCCAAGCCGGCGTGCAGGGAGCGCAGACTAGCCGCATGTCCATCCTCGATACTCTCAAAAATTCCACTTGGTTGCGTTGGCCGCTGCTGGCGTTCAGCCGCTTGCTGCTGCGCCCGCTCAAGGCCGGGCCATCCCTGCTGCGCCGCGCCGCTTACGACGCCCTGCCGGTACGTTATTTCGTCACCGGCCAGCGCGAACAGTTCGTGGTATCCACCCGTGACAAAGTCATCGGCCGGGAATTGTTTTTGCAGGGCGAGTTCGATTTCGGCAAGCTGCAATCCGCACTGGACATACTCTCCCGCGAAGGCCTGCCCTTGCCGCGGCATCTGATCGATGTCGGCGCCAACGTCGGCAGCATCACGATCCCGGCGCTGGCGCGCGGCCTGGTGCACGACGCCAGCGCGATCGAGCCGCATCCGGAGAACCTGCGACTGCTGCAGGCCAATCTGGCGCTCAATGGGTTGGCTGAACGCGTCCGCGTGCTGGGCCTGGCGGTCGGTGCCGACACCAGCAGCCAATTGAACCTGCGCGAGTCGGCGAGCAACAGCGGCAATCACTCGATTGGCGCCGTGGGTATCGCCGTGCCTTCGGCGCGACTGGATGACCTCGACTTGCCGCACCCCGACGCCTTGCTGTGGATGGACATCGAGGGATACGAGGGACATGCCTTGCACGGCGCCGCGAACCTGCTGGCCAGCGGCCTGCCGGTGGTGTGCGAATTCAACCCCGGCTTCCTGTGCGAGTCGGGCGGCCTGTCGTGGTTTCAGGCGGCGCTGGCGGGCCGGCGCATCTTCGACTTGCAGGACAACACCCGTACCGAGACCACACTCGACGCCCTCGCCTCCGCCCTCGACACCCACCTCGCATACACAGACATACTGGCGATCCCGGCGGGTCAGGGCAGACGCGTGTGACACCCCGGCTGTCCGTCATCATTCCCACCTGCTCCCGCCCACACCTGCTGGAGCGGGCGATCCACAGCGCCCTGAACGCCGCCGCCGACAACGAGGTCGAAGTCGTGGTGGTGCCCAACGGCGCCGATACCGCGTGGAGAACCATCGCCGAGCGCTGTCGCAGCGATGCGCGAATTCACTGGTATCCCATGCCGGTCGCCCACGCCAGCGCCGCGCGCAATGCCGGCCTGGCGCACGCGCGCGGGACCTACGTGCGTTTTCTGGACGATGACGACTATCTGTTTCCTGCCGCCGCCGGGCAAATCGACCTGATCGAATCGAGCCATGCGGATGTGTGCTCCGCTCCACTGCAAGTGATCTCGGCCAACGGCCGGGCAGGCACGACCTATGCGCTGCCGACGGCGGCCGATTTCACCACCAGCGCGCTGCTGTCCATCGCCATCAGCGGGCTCACGCAAGGCAGTGTTTTCCGCCGCACGGCGGTGGCCGACACGCGCTGGCGCGAAGATGTCGCGTTGTATGACGACTATCTGTGGCTGCTCGACCTCGCCGGCGACAAGGAACTGCGCTGGCGGCAATCGCGGCCACCCGTCGGCGCCTACGTGCAGCACGATGGCAGCCGGCTGTCACGCCTCCGTCGCTCCGCCAGCAACTCGCGCCCGCTGGTCGCGGCCATTGTGGCCCTGCACGCGCAACTGCGCGCAAGCGAACGCTTGACCGCGGAAAGACAAGATGCGATCAGTGCCGCCCTGCTGACACACGCGCATTCAGCCTTTCCAGCCGATCCCGGTTTTCTCGGCACCGCGATTCGAATCGCGCACGCCATCGCACCGGATGCGCTGCCGCTGCAAGCGATTTTCGTCGAGCACCCATGGCTGGCGCGAAACCTGCTGGCCACCGAGTGGGCCTTGCTGGCGCCGCGCCTTCTCAGCCGTGGATGGCGGCGCGCCCTGTGGACCGTGCGTGCGTGGTCCAGTCGAGCACACGCTTGATCCGATGTAGACCGACGTGCCGGTCAATCTCCACTTCGGTGCTCGAACACGAACAGCGCCGACAGCGCGCGCACCGGCATCAACGAGTGGAACCGCCACGCGCGCAACACGGCGCGCGCCAGCAGCATCGGCAACCGCAACAAGCGCATGATCGCGCGGGTCATCCGATGGCGGCCAAGCTTCCCAGCCAGCAGCCAATGCGAGCGCACCAGATTGAACTCGTAACTCGCGCTCGCCGGCCCGCTACTGGCCGAACCGGCGTGTGCCACCCACGCCTGCTCAAGCAGCACCAGCTGGCCAGCGTTTCGCTGCCAGCGCCGGCACAGCTCCACGTCTTCGCCGTACATGAAAAAGTCCGGGTCGAACAAGGGCGAGCCGTTGTCGGCTCTCACCACCAGCAGGCAGCACCCGCTCAGGTACCGGAAGCTACCCGGCAGGCGGCGTCGGGTAACCAGCGCCAGCCACGGCTGGTAGTAAAGCCAGCCGCAAGATCGGCCGTCCTGATCAAGACTCGGCGCAATCAATGCAGGCGCCGCCGCCTGCGCCGCTGCCTGCAACAGCGCCTCGCGCATGCCGGGCCGTGCCCGCGCATCATTGTTGATCAGCAACACGGGATGGTCCGGGCCGCGCCTGCCCAGCCGCGCCAGCGCTGCGTTCATGCCACGGCCAAAACCGAGATTCGTCCCACTCCCGGCAAACATCACCCGCGCGTCACCCGCGCATTTCAAGCGTAGCGATTCGATGCTGGCGCCGTCGTCAGCCGAGTTGTCCCACACCAGAACCGGCGCCCAGCCATCGGCCAACAGGCTGTCGACACAGCGGGCCGTGAGTTCGGGTCTGCGGTAATGAATGGTGATGGCGGCGGTCATGGCGACTACGCGGAGCAGGCGAACGCGTTGTACTGCGTGAGGTAGGCGTCAAGCATGCTTGCCGCCGGGAATCGGGCCGCCACCGATGCCTGCGCTGCTGCGGCCATGCGCTGGATGCGCTGCCGATCCGTCGCCATGATGCGCGCGGCCGCCGCGAATGCCTTCACGTCATCCCGCGTGCACAAAAGGCCGGTCACGCCGTCCTCGACGACCTCGTCCAGCGCGGAGCCGCGAGTGGCGATCACCGGCAAGCCGCAGGCCATGGCTTCGATGGCGACCAACGGCAGCCCTTCGCTGCGCGAGGGGAACAGGAACGCGTCGGCTTGCTGCATCGCGGCCCGTACCTGTGCGCCATCGAGGCGGCCGAGGTCGTGCATGTTGCGCGGCATGGCGCGTTTCTCGTACTCCGCCGCGCCGCCGGTGTAGCGCAACTCGAAGCCTTCACCCAGCTCGCGCAGGATCGGCGCCAGCAGGTCCACGCCCTTGCGCGCCATCCAGCTGCCGACGTACAGCAAGCGGAACGGTTCTCCCGGCTGCCGCTGGCGGCTGCCGGGAGTGAACGCCTCGGTGTCGATGCCGTTGTGGATTACCTGCATCGGCACGTCGCACAGGGTTTGCCGCGCCATCTCGGCAACGTAGCGGCTGACGGCGACAACGCGATCGGCGCGGCGCAGTACGCGCCGTTCGATGGGCGCGATCCAGTGGCGGTGATAGGCCGCGCGCAACCAGCCCTTGTACGGCCGCAGCGCCGGGTCGTGGATGGCGTGGTGCAGCGTGGCCAGCACCGGCAGGTGCGCGGGGATGAAGCGTGGATGCAGCCAGCTGTTGACGTGCACCACGGTAGCCCAGGCCGGCGGTGCGGGAACCGGCACCGACCACGGCGCGTATTCCGCCCGCAGCGGCAGCCAGCGGATTTCGGCGCGGAGTCCCCGTTGCCGCAAACCGGCGACCAGGCGTTCGGTGAAAACATCCGTTCCGGTGCCGGCGCGGACGGCCGGGAACCAGACTGCCGGGCCTGGTGCGTCATGCATAGCGGCCACTGCCTGTGGGCGTTGGATGGCGTGGCATCACAATGTCGCTTGCCGCACGCTGAGCTGTTGGGCGATCCGTTCTCCGAAGCGTGGCCAGGCGAAACTAGCGGAGAAATCCCGGCTGCTGCTGCCAAGATCCGGCCCGGCATCCAGCACCAACAGCACGCGGTCGGCGAAGGCCGTGTAGTCGTCGGGCGGCACCAGATAGCCGGATTGCCCGTCGGCCACGGCATCCACCACGCCGCCGCAGGCGAAAGCGACGGTGGGCACGCCGTGCGCGGCGGCCTCGACAGCGACCATGCCGAAGCCTTCCGGGTCGCCGGGAATGGCGCGGATCGGGAAGACGTGGACGTCTGCGGCGCAGTAGGCCTGTTCAAGTTCGGCGTCGCGGACTTTGCCGAGGAACAGAAGATTCGCGCCAACCCCGGCGGCATCGGCGGCGGCTTGAATCGCGGCGGGCGTTTGCGCCTTGGCGTGCAACGCCTGTGTGGGCGCGTCGCCGATGATGAGCAGCCGTGTTTCCGGTTGCGCAGCGACGATGCGCGGCAAGGCACGCGTGACGAACTCGCGCAGGCCCTTGCGGGTGCTGAGCCGGCCGACCGAGAGCAGTACGGGGCGATTGCCGAGCTGGTGGCGTTGGCGGAAAAACGTGGCTACGGAGGTGACATCGGCGCGATCTGCAGGCGCGGTGCTTGCGCGTGGGTCGGGTGATGTCGGGGTTTGGGTAGACGAATCGCGCCCATGGGGCGCTCCTACAAATGCGCTGGCGGGGCTTGGGTGGGATTCGGGGGGCTGGGGCGCCGGCGCTGTGTGCTCGCGCCCATGGGGCGCTCCTGCAACAGCAAGCGCGGGATCCGTAGGAGCGGCCCATGGCCGCGATCGGGGCGGCGTCGATGTTGGGGTATCGGGCAAATCAACGCCGGGATGGACGATGGCAAGGCGCGCGGCGTCGACACCGATGTCGCGACACAGGGCGGCGGTGGCGCGACTGTTGGCGATAACGCGATCCATGCGCCGGATCGCCGGCAGCCACAGGGCGCGATACAGCGGATGGCTCACCGCAATATCGAGCCCGTGCACGTAGGCGGCGCTGCTGGCGCCACAAGCCCGCGCGGCGAACCAGGCCAGCGGCGCGGTCAAGCCGGAACCGGCAAGTACGATATCCGGGCGCCAGCGACGCGCCTCGTGCCATGCCAGACGGGTGGCGGCCAGCAAAAATCGCCACAACGGCTGCAGTGGGGCCTCCCGCACCATGATGCCAGCCGGCGCCACGGCGGCCGCGCCTTGCGGGCCGACGATGCGCACTTCGGCCACCTTGGCCAGCTCATCCGCCATGTGCCAGTTGAGTCGCTCCATCCCACCCACCAAGGGCGGCAGGTTGCGGGTAACCAGCAGGATGCGCGAGCGCCGCAATTCGGTCATGGGCAGATGTCGCGTGTCACGCCATCTGGAAACTGATTCACCACAGCAGCTCGACGCCGAATTGGCGCAGGGCGCGGTCCTTGCTGACCAGTGTCAGTGCTTCGATTTCCGCCTGGGCAACCAGCATGCGATCAAAAGGATCGCGGTGTTCATGCTTGTAACTGCCTGCCCGCAGCGCATGCTCCCGCGTGACAGGGAGGTCGACTGCCTGCAGCCGATGCAGGATGGCGCCGAAACCCTGCAATATGGGCAGCGCACCTGGCAACTTGCCAATACGAAACTTGGTGGCAATTTCCCAAGCGCAAGCGGCGCTCACGAACAATTCGTTGCGGCTGTCCTGTATCGATTTGCGCGCCAACGAACTCAAGCCACCGAACTCGGCCACTGCCCACAAGAATGCGTGGGTATCCAGCAGCAACCTCACTTGCCGCGCCCCTCCCACAAGGCGAGTTCCTCATCCGGCAACGGCTCGAAAAAGCTTTCATCCAGTCGGTAGCCCTTGAGAAAACCCAGCTCGCGTTTGCGGGCAGGCGTCTGCTTCAGCGGCACCAACCGCGCATACGGTTTGCCAGCCTTGCCCAGCACGATCTCCTCGCCGGCATGCGCCTTGTCAAGCAAGCGCGAAAGGTGGGTCTTGGCTTCATGGACGTTGATGACTTCGCTCATGCTGGCGAAATTAGTCCGCCCAGTGGACCAAGTCA
>DASSXP010000289.1:0-6276 GCA_035703755.1 Rhodanobacteraceae bacterium
CGGTGAGCGCCGCCGCCAGCAACAACGGACCGCTGCCGGCCACCGCCACCCGCTTGCCGGCCAGCGGCCAACCCTGCTTCGCCAGCGCTTGCAAACCGCCGGCGCCGGTGACGCCGGGCAAGGTCCAGCCGGGAAAGGGCAGCAGCAGCTCGCGCGCGCCAGTCGCCAGCACCAGCGTGCCGCAGTCCAGCCAGCGGGCGTCACGCGGCGTTTCCAGCAACAGCCGGCCGGACTCCACCAGCGCCAGCCGGGTTTGCGGCATCCACTTGACGCGCCGATGTTGCACTGCTGTCGCGATGGCGCGTCGCGCGCGGGTCGGCAGCGCCGCACGCACGTCATGGCGCCACACCTGCCCGCCGGCGCGCGCTTGCGCGTCGATCAGGGCCACCCGCGCGCCCTGCCCGGCCGCCGCCATCGCCGCGGCAATCCCGGCCGGGCCGGCACCGATCACCGCGATATCGAAGCGCTCACGCATCGGTGCTCACCTGCATGCCGTTGCGCGCCGGCAGCAGGCAGGCTTGTTGCTGCGCCACGCCATCCACCGTGACCCGGCATTCGAAACACGTTCCCATGCCACAAAACGCCGCCCGCGCCTCGCCGCGGCGCGAGCGCCGAAACGCCACGCCGGCCAGCGCCACTGCGGCGGCAATGCTGGCCCCACCGGACACCTCGACCACGACGCCATTGACCGTGAGCGACACGGCAGCGCTCATGTCGCCACCCGCGCCGGATCGAATGCCGTGACGTCGATGGCCGACGGCCGCCCCAGCCACTGATCGAGCAGCAGTTGCGCGGTACCGGGCGCGGTGGTCACGCCCAGGCCTTCGTGCCCCGCCGCCACCCAGATACCGCGCCGGCTGGCCACCCGGCCGATATACGGCGCCCCATCGGCACTGGCGGGACGCAAGCCCGCCCACGCCCGCAACGCCAGACGCTGGCGCAGACCGGGCAGAAAATCGAACGCCCGTTGCAGCATCCGCTGCACCATCGACAGCGAGACCGTGGTGTCGAGCGCGCCGACTTCGCGCGACGAACCAATCAGCAATTGCCCGGTCGGCCGCGGTTGCACATTGAAGGCAACGCTGTCGGCTTCGCCATGGGCACTGGCGGTGTAGTGCATGTGCACCAACTGATGATGGATCGCGCCGGGATAGCGGTCGGTGATGACGAGATGGCCCTTGCGCAATTGCAACGGCAGCTCCGGCAACAGCTCGGGCAAGGCGCTGCCGGTAGCCACCAGCACCGCGCCGGTGAGCACGTTGCCGTTGGCCAGCGTCACCGCGTGATCACCAAGCTCCACTGCACGCGCGCGGATCAGGCGGGCGCCGCACTGGCCGGCTCGTTGCAGCAACTGCCGCGCCACCCGCGGCGCGTACACCACCGCTTCGTCCGGCACCAGCACGCCACCGGCCAAACCCGGCGCCAACGCCGGTTCCAGTTCGCGCAGTTGCCGGGCATCGATGGCCTCGGCACGGGCGCCCGCCGCGCGCAAGCGCGCCAGCTTGTCCGGCACCGCGGCGAGATCCTCGCCATCGGCGGCGATCCACAAAGTGCCGCAGCGACTGAACTCGCCGCCCGGCAGCTCCTTCAGCGCCTCCCACAGGCCGAGCGAATAGCGCGCCAGGGCCAGCTCCGCCGGCACGCCATCGACCGCCACCAGGTGCCCCATTCCGGCCGCGGTGACACCACCGCCGATGGTGGCGGCTTCGACCACCGCCACCGTGAGACCGGCGGCCGCGGCCGCGTCGGCACAAGCGGCACCGACGATACCGGCGCCGATGACGATGAGATCGAAACAGTCCGTCACGCGTCGATACCCCAGGCCAGTGGATCGGCCACGTCGATCAGCTGTTGGCCGATGGCGGTGAGGTGGGCGCTGCCAACGATACGCGGCATGACGCCCCGCACGCCGGGTTGATAACTGGCCTCGAACACACTGCCGACAATGCCGGCCTGGCGCCAACGCTGCCCCGGCGCCAGCTTGCCGTCGGCGGCGAGGCAGGCCAGCTTGGCGCTGGTGCCGGTGCCACAGGGCGAGCGATCGTAGGCGTCGCCGGGACACAGCACGAAGTTCACCGCATCGGCATCCTCGCGCGCCACCGCCGCGTTGATCTCGATGTGATCGATTTCGGCACCCTCCGCACCACGCACGCCCGCAGACACCAGCGCGGCGCGGATCGCCCGCGCGTACGCGGTCAAGGCGTGGCGCCGCGCAAACTCCAGCGGCAGCGGGCAATCCCCGGTGATGAAAAACCAGTTGCCGCCCCAGGCCACGTCGCCACGCACGCGGCCATAGCCCGGCACCTCCAGCCGCACGTCGGCCGCCAGACGCCAACTCTCGACGTTGTCCACCGCCACCCGGCCGTCGCCCAGCAACTCCACCATCACCGTGCCGACCGGCGTTTCCAGCGGCTGGCAACCGGCCGCGATGCGGCCCAGGTGCTGCAAGCTGCGCACCACGCCGATGCTGCCGTGGCCGCACATGCCGAGCGGCCCGACGTTGTTGAAAAAAATCACCCCCGCGCAGGCGCGCGGATCCAGCGGCGCCAGCAACACGGCGCCAACCAGGGTGTCCGAACCACGCGGCTCCAGCACGATGGCGCGCCGCCAGTCATCAAACTGGCTACGAAAACGTTGCAGCCGCGCAGCCATGCTGCCGCCGCCCAAATCCGGAAAACCGGCGGTGATGACCCGGGTCGGCTCGCCGCCCGTATGCGAATCAATGAAATCCAGCGTATGCATGCCGCGCATGCTGACCGAGCCGCCGCGCCGCGTCTTGACCGGCCAGCACGCCCGCACGCAGTTTTTTGCACAATGCCGGAGCGCCCTCGCTTCGCGTGGGGCCAGCCTTGCCGCAACAGCTCTCTTCGACAGGTTTTGGGTCTGGCCGCATGGTGGTCGCACGCCAAGGCCGACGCGGCCGAGCCAATTACGTGACCGATGCGGATTCCCGCTGATGGACGAGCGCCTCGACGAAGCCGTCGGGCAAACCAAACCGTCCCAGCCAGCCGCGCCGCGTGCCGCTGAGCACGCGCAGCATCTGACTCCGCGCCAGCGGCATGCGCGAAAGGGGATGGAACAACCAGTCGCGGCCTCGTGCGGCAAGGTCGTGGCCGGACTGAAACAGCGGTGTCAACCAGCGACTCCAGACATGATAGATGCCAACATGGGCACGGCGCTGTCGCTGGTAAGCCGGCAGCGCCGCCGACAGCGATGCGCTCACGCGCAGCGCATCGCGCAAGGCGCGCGCATCCAGCAACGCCATGTTGACACCCTGCCCCAGTTGCGGGCTCATCGCGTGCGCCGAATCACCGAGCAGCACCGCACGGCCACGGAACCAGTCGTCGTGCACCGCGTCGCGATAGTAGGCGGCTGCCAACCCGCCCGGAATCACGGTGGCCGCCAAGCGCTCGGCGGCTTCCGGCCAGATGTCCGCCACCTCCTCGCGCCAACGCGGCGCGTTGGCGATACCGGCAGCCAATGACGCGGCGGGCGTGCTCCAGTAAAAACTGAGCCGCGGAACCGCGTCACTCGGTCGCGTGCCGACCGGCAACATGCCGATCATGCGCCGCGCCGCGACGTAGCGCTGTTGCAACTCATCCGGCCACGACCAGTCACCCTGCTCGGCCAGGCACCACCACGCGCCCCACGGATAGGGCCGGTCCAGCCGCGCCCGCGCCACCTGGCCGCGCAAACGTGACGCGGCGCCATCGGCGACGATGACGAGGTCATAGCCGGCGTAAACCCGGCCTTCGGCATCGGTCACCGCTCCGCGCTCGGCATCGACGTCCGTAATCGTGACACCGCAATGGATGCGCCTGTCCTCACACCATGCCGCATCGAGCAATTCGAACAGCGCGCCGCGTTGCATGCCCAGCCCGAACAGGCGCGGATCGAGGTCGCCGTAGCGCACGTCCATCACCGGGCGGCCACGGTCATTGGCACCGAACAGGCGCGTGACAGGCGCACCATGGGCAAGCGCGGCATCGAGCAGGCCCATTTCCCACAGCACCGACAAACCGGTCGGCTGCAGCAGGAAACCCGCGCCTACCGGCCCCAACGCCGACGCGCGTTCAAACACCTCGACTTGGTGGCCATCGGCTGAGAGCAGCACGGCAGATGCCTGTCCGCCCGTGCCGTAGCCGACTATCGCAATCCGCATCGGCTGGCCTGTGTCAATGCGGGGGACACGTTTGCGGTCACGTCAAACCCACTCGCGCGATGGCAGCACCGACAACCGGTGCGGGCGGCCGACCAGATCGAGGAACCCGTTGAACACCGAATCGGCACGGGCCTGCATCGCGCCGATGTACTGTCGCGTGTCGCGGCGAACGGCATCGGCATCGCCACCGGACTCGATCAATTCTTCGCGATAGGCCGGTGTTTCCAGCCAACGCTCGATCAGGGCTTGATCCATTTCAAGGTGAAACTGGAAGCCGTAGGCATTGTCACCGTAGCGAAATGCCTGTGGTGGACAGCCATCGGTCGCCGCCAGGTGCGTCGCATCGCGAGGCACGTCGAAGCAGCAAGAATGCCACTGGAAAACCTCGACCGCCTCTGCCAGTGGCGACAACACCGAATCGACGCGCGCATCCGCCGTGGTGTGCAAACGATGCCAGCCGATCTCGGGCGCGCTCAGGCGGCGGATCGGCGCGCCCAGCACATGCGCGAGCAGCTGGGCGCCAAGACAGATGCCGAGCACCGGCTTGCCCTGCGCGAGCATGCGCTCGATCGCGCGCAATTCCGTCAGCAGATGCGCACGCTGGTCACGGTCCGCCACGTTCATCGGCCCGCCCAGCACCACCAGCCCCCGGTAGTGATCCACATTCGGCGCGGCATCCGGCTCCCGCTCGAAGTTCGCGTAGCGGATGCGATGACCACGCTGCCGGATCAGCGGATCCAGCGTGCCCAATGGTTCGGCGGCGACGTGTTGGAATACGAGCAGACGTGACATGCCCGCCATCAAAACATGATCCATGCCCGGCTGCCAATGACAGCGCACCATGACTACATCGTTGACAGTCACGTCAACGCAGGCGCTGGACGCCGCGGCTCATCAATGCACGCACCCAGCGCGGCCACTTGCCGTGAATCCGTCACAGGGCTGGCTGGACAGGGTGGATGGCGCGCCCGGAGGGATTCGAACCCCCGACCACCGCCTTCGGAGGCCAAGTTCTATCGTCATTCTCTTGATGCGTTAGGATGTCTAAAAAGACACTATTTCAGATCCAGCTCGCGCTGTCGAAGAGCTTTTGGCCATCAAGCCAGGGTTCGCCGTACATGCCGCAGCATCGCCTCACCATAGCGCTCAAAGCGTGCTTCCAGACCGATGCCCATGATCGCCTCTTCACAGGTTGCTCGAAGATGCCGTGATCATGCCATATCTTTATTGACACAGTAGAACTAGAGGTTCCCTAGAGTGGATGGATTGCCGAAGCTCGCGCGTAAGGCGGAAGCGGCAAGTTACTGGCGCTCGACTTTGAATCTGTTGATGAAAGGAATGCAAGCGCTCGATCTACCCGCAATGCCTGCAGCAGATATCCCTGTTCGCTCGCCCGACTTTTCAGAGCGCGCAGGCGCAGACCTCTTTCGTCCGCGTCTGATGCCCAGGCCTCGCTCCATTCCAGATCAAACGCGACGGTTCGATCCGAGAACGACTCGCTGGCGGCCTTGACCTTGTCCAGTGAGCGGCGTGCGTCTTCGATTTTTGCGCGGGTCAGTTGGGCGTCGGCGACGAGTAACCAGGCGCGCGCTTCGTCGCGGGTTTCACGAAGCGTGGAAAAGCGCTTGACCAGGTTCTCCGCGGCAATTTGCACGCGCGTCGCATCCTGGTCAGTGAGCAGATCGTTGCGCAGCAATTCCAGTTCGCTCAGGGCAATCCAGCCTTCATTGCCATCCTGCTTGCGCAATAGGAGCGCTCGTTCCTGCAGGTGGCGCGATTCTGCGAGACTGCCCTGGTTGAAGGCGATCCGTGATTGCATCGCGAGCAAATGCGATCGATTGAGTGCCGAGGTTCCCTCGATCTGCGCCACGCTCTCGATGATTCGCTTCGCCGCTTCCAAATTGCCACTCAGCAGGGCGATATTGGATTGTCCGATAGCGGCGCGCAGGGCGAAATCCTTCTGGCCATCGGCTGTCCAGGCGTCACCGGCTTCCTTGAAATAGTCGCGTGCCTGCTTGAGTTTCCCATCGCGCTCGGCACCGAGCGCGAGGTTGTACGCGGTGCGTGCCTGGGGTCCGGAGAGGCGCAGATCGCGAAACAGTTTCAGCGCGCGC
>DASSXP010000089.1:0-8356 GCA_035703755.1 Rhodanobacteraceae bacterium
TGAATCGCAGGCGGCGCAGCTGTGGCGGCTGCGCGAAGGCATCACCGAGAGCCTGGCCGCGTACAAGCCCTACAAGAACGACATCTCGCTGCGGATTGGGACGCTGGCGCGGTTTCTGGGTGAAATGCAGGCCTTGTTGACGCGCGAGTATCCGCACATGGATGTGATCTGGTTCGGTCACATCGGCGACGGCAATCTGCATATCAACGTGTTGCCGCCGCCATCGATGACAGCGGCCGAGTTCGTGCGCGAGTGCGAGCGGGTGACCAAGCTCCTCGCCGAAACCTTGCAACGGCATGGTGGCAGTATCTCCGCCGAGCATGGCATTGGCTTGGTGAAGAAGGCCTATCTGGGCTCTACCCGCAGCGCGGCCGAGATCGCGTTGATGCAAGGTGTGCGGCGCGTGTTCGATCCCAACGGCATCCTGAATCCCGGCAAGCTGTTCGATCCCTGAAGCGGCAGCGCGCGACTCGACAAGGCGGCAGGCAGGGCGGCATCATGGCGGATTCCCTGTTGCCGAGGATCGCGCATGTCCACCGTCCGCCGCAGTCTGTACCCCGAAATCGACCCCTTCGACGCGGGCCAGCTGAAGGTTTCCGAACTGCACACGCTGTACTACGAGCAGTGCGGCAACCCGCACGGCAAGCCGGTGGTGTTTTTGCACGGTGGTCCGGGCGGTGGTTGCAACCCCAAATGCCGACGTTTCTTTGATCCGGCGGCCTACCGCATCATTCTGTTCGATCAGCGCGGTTGTGGCCGTTCCACGCCGCACGCGGAGCTGCGCGAAAACACCACCTGGGACTTGGTTGCCGACATCGAGCGGTTGCGCGAGCACCTTGGTATCGACCGCTGGCAGGTGTTCGGTGGCTCCTGGGGTTCGACCCTGGCACTGGCCTACGCCGAGACCCACCCGGACAAGGTCAGCGAGCTGGTGCTGCGCGGCATCTTCATGCTCCGCCGCACGGAGCTGGAATGGTTCTACCAGCACGGCTGCGACATGCTCTACCCGGATGCGTTCGAGACCTATCTCGCCGCGATCCCCGAAGTGGAGCGCGGCGATCTGATGAGCGCCTATCACCGTCGGCTGACCAGCGACGACGCGGCGACCCGGTTGGCGGCGGCGCGCGCGTGGTCGGTGTGGGAGGGCGGCACCAGCTTTCTGTTGCGCGATGAGAGCTACATGCAGTCGAGCGGGGAAGACGAGTTTGCGCTGGCCTTTGCCCGCATCGAGAACCACTATTTCGTCAACGGCGGCTTTTTCGAGCACGACGATCAACTGCTGCGACATGTCGAACGCATCCGCACGATTCCGGCGCTGATCGTGCAGGGCCGCTACGACGTGGTCTGTCCGCTGCGCAGCGCCTGGGATTTGCATCGCGCCTGGCCCGAGGCCGAATTGCGCATCGTGCAGGATGCCGGTCATTCCGCCTTCGAACCCGGCATCACCCACGAGCTGATCGAGGCCACCGACCGCTTTCGCCGCTGAGCGGATCGGCTCTGCCGGATGACCGTGCCGGGGCGGTGGCGCTGCGGCACGGTCATTTGCGTTTCCAGCCCGATGCTGCGGCGCACGCCACGAAAATGGCGGTCATCTGGTTCACCAAACGCCCGTGTTTTCACCCGTTGCGCCTTGTCCGGGACGTCCGCCGTCGCCCTTGCGACGGCGTGTTTTCACCGGCGCTGACTTGGTGACGTCACGCTGCGGTCATCCGGGTGCCATGTGCGGTGTCGATAGTGGCCTGGATTCCAGCTCCAGGGTGAAGCATGAAGCGCACGTTGTTGGCGGCCGCCTTGGCCGCTTGTTTGCCGGGTTCCTTGTTTGCGGCAACGCCACCCGCAACGCGGACGGACGGCAGACCGCAAGCCGAAGCGATTGCTCCGGGTAACGCGACCGCCGAGGTTGATGCAACGGCGGCTACCACTCCTCCCGCCGCCGTGGTGGACATGGCCGCCGTTCGGGTCGATGGCGCGGCGGCGGCCAGCGGCAGTCACGCGCTGGCGCAACTTGAACGCCGGCATGCCGGCGCCGTGACGGAAGTTCTCGGCGCCGAATCGATGTCGGCCAATGGCGACTCCGATGCGGCGGCGGCACTGAAACGGGTTACCGGCCTGAGTCTGGTCGACAGCCAGTATGTCTATGTACGTGGCTTGGGCGAGCGCTACTCCAGCGTGCTGCTGAATGGCGCGCGCGTGCCCAGCCCTGATCCGACCCGCCGCGTGGTGCCATTGGATTTGTTCCCCACTGCGGTGCTCGACTCGGCGCTGATCCACAAATCGACGAGCGCCGAGCAACCCGGGCACTTTGGTGGCGGCACGGTGCACTTGCGCACCCGCCGCTATCCACTCGACTTCACGGCCAGCCTCGGTATCGTCGGCAAGTACGACAGCCGTGCAACGGCGGAGAACGGCCTGACGCATGACGGCGGCCAGCGGGACTGGACTGGCTTTGGCGTGGGGGGGCGCGAGTTGCCGCCCATCCTGCGACCGGGCGCGAGCGGTCGTCCAATCGCGGCCACCTCGCCACTCAATCCAGATGGATTGAGCGCCGCCGAGCTCGAACAGCTGGGAGAGCAGGTCGCATCGGGCAGTGGCTATCGTGCAGATCGCGGCCGGCTCGACCCCGGCGCGGGCATCAGTGCATCGATAGGCGATTCCTGGGCGCTGGGTGCGGATGGCCGCATCGGATTTCTGGCGGCGCTGCGCCACGAATCCATGTGGGATCGACACGCCGAGCAGCGAGCCACGTATGCCGCCAGCAATGACGGATTGCAACAGGCCGACGCGCTCGCGGTGGATGTCAGTCGTCAGGCTATCGATGCCAGCGGGTTCTTCAGCGCGGGTGTCGACTTCGGCGCCGGCCAGCAACTGGGCTTGACCCACATGTTGCTGCGCCAGAGCGAGGACGAAGTGAAGCTGGCGCGCGGGGAGAGTGAAAACCAGTTGCTGGAACGCTATCAGCTGCGCTGGGTGGAGAACCGGCTGCGCTGGGATCAACTCACCGGCAGCCACGCTTTGCCCGGATACGCGACGCTGGAATGGCAGTTTGCCGACGCCAGAGCCGAGCGAGACGAGCCCAATACACGCCGTTGGCGTCGGGATGACGACGACCGCGATGGCGACTACGCGTTTTCAGACCGCACTGACAGCAATTCCCAGACAGCCGCGCAGCTTGCCGATGACGTACGTGACTGGTCGGTGCGCGTGTCGCTGCCGGTGGATTTTTCGGCCGACGTGAGCACCCAGTTCGCGTTGGGGCGTGCCGTGTTGTCGCGCCAGCGTGACGCGCGCATGCGCACGTTCGCGTTTGATGGCGAGCTGGCGCCCGCGCTGTCGCCGTTGCCGCAAGATGCGCTGTTGACGCCAGACACGATAGGCCCCGGTGGCTTGGTGCTGGAGGAAACCACCTTGCCGACCGACAACTATCGCGCTACGCAATCGCTCGACGCCTGGTACGTGGAGGTCGACACCAGCGTTGCGGCGACTTGGCGGCTGCTGCTCGGCCTGCGGGCCGAACACGATCGCCAGCACGTGGTCACGGCCGACCCGACCAACCCCACGGCGGCACCGGTGCGGGCGCACATCGACCGCCGCGATCTGTTGCCATCGCTGGCGCTGACGTGGAGCCCGGATGAGCGTAACCAGTGGCGACTGGCTTATGCCAGCAGTCTGTCGCGGCCGGATTTCCGCGAATTGTCGCCGGCGCCGTTCCTGGATCCACAGCTGGATCTGATCACGGTCGGCAATCCGCGGCTCAAGACCACCACCATCCGGCATTTGGACTTGCGCTGGGAGCACTATTTTTCCGAGCAGGAAAGTGCCTCGATCGGGGTATTTCACAAGCATTTCGAAAACCCGATCGAGAAGACCTTCTCGGCGGGCGGCTCGACCCAGTTCATCAATTTGCGCAATGCCTTGTCGGCGCGGGTGTACGGCGTGGAGCTGGACTGGCAAAAATCACTGGCGGCGGCCACCGACTGGCCCGGCTTCGGGCGCCTGCCACTGGCGTGGGACAACTACTATCTGGCGGCCAATTACGCCCGCATCGAGTCCCGCGTGACGCTGGATCCGGCCGCCACCAGCCAGACCCGCAGCAGGCGGCCGTTGCAGGGTGCGTCGCCGTACGTCGCCAACCTGCGCCTCGGCTGGCGTGGCGATCCGCGCGGCAGCAGTTGGGCCTTGTTGTTCAATATGTCGGGTGAGCGGATCGCGCGTGCCGGCGTGGCCGGTCAGCCGGATGTCTACGAGCAGGCCCTGCCGCAACTTGATTTCGTCTATCGCCTCGATGTCGGTGCCCATGCCGACTGGCGCCTCAAGCTCGGCAACCTGCTGGACTCGGCGGTCGAGTATCGCCAGGGCGAGGAGACGACGCGCCGGTATCACAAGGGGCGCCGCATCGACATCGGGTTCACCTGGCGTTTCTGACGCTGATCTTGAGGCACGCCGACCCACGCGTCGCCCGCCGCGGTTCCGGCCACGGTGGGCGCGCGTGTTTGCGTCGCGCGGTTGCGTGTTTGCGGAGGGGTGTAGCGAAACCGCCATCGGCCGGCAACACGGGGGACATGTCCGCGGCGCAGCCTGTGTGGAGTCCCGGCTTGTGCCGGGTGGACATTCCCCACTGCGAGAGGTTCACATGCACGCTCCACGAAATCGCGCCATCACCGCGGCACTGTTGCTGGGTGCAGCATTGACGGCGCCCGCCAGTGCCGCGGTCAAGATCAGTGACGCTTTTGATGGCAGTTACTACAACCCCGCCACCTCCGGTCGCGGCCTGTTCATGGATGTGGCCGCGCGAGCAAACGGCGACAAGTACGTCTTCATGGGCCAGTTCACCTTCGATGCCGCCGGCAAGCCGGTCTGGCTCGCCTATGCCGGCACCTTGCCGGAACATGCCCATGAAGGCCGGCTCGACGTTTGGCGCATGGATGGTGGCAGCTTTGGTTTTCCGTTTACGAAGCCGCAACAAACCGTGATCGGCAGCGCCAGCATCCGCTTCGACAGTTGTGACCGCGTGCAACTCGATGTCGACATGATGGAGGGCACGGCGTTCCCGGATACGCAGTTCGCCGACTTGCGGCCGATTGCCGGGCCATCGCCGCATTGCGTCTACAGACAGAGCTTCTCGGCGTGCCCCGATTTCGCCACCGCGGTGCCGGGACTTGAGCGTGCTTGTGCGTTGTCTGGGGTCTACCGGCAGGACATCGTGCTGACCAACGACACCACCTGGGTGCTGAATGGGCTGGTGCGCATCGGTGACGACAACGCCAACTCGGCGAGCTTGACGATCGAGCCGGGCACCGTGCTGGTCGGCGGTAGCGGTGGCACGCCGTATCTGTACGTGTCGCCGGGTTCGAGGATTCTGGCCAATGGCAAGCCGTGGGCGCCGATCGTGCTGACCAGTGTGCATGACGGTTTCGGCGGCGAAAGCCTGCCCTCGCCGGGCGATCTGGGTGGGCTGGTGGTGTCCGGCAACGCGCCGGCGAACGCGTGTCCGCAGGCGCCGTTCCAGTGCTATTCCGAGTTCGATCAGACGCAGCGCTTCGGTGGTGACGATCCGTTTGATTCCAGCGGCTCGATCACCTATTTCCAGGTGCGTTACGCCGGCATCGAATTTCAGCCGGATTCGGAGGTCAACGCGTTCACCTTCCAGGGCGTTGGCAGCGGCACCCGGGTGGACCACATTCAGGCGTACCGTGGCGCGGACGATGGCGTGGAGTTTTTCGGCGGCACGGTCAACGTGCGCCACCTGGTGGTGACGGAAGGCGGCGATGACGCGGTCGATTGGGATCTCGGCTACAGCGGCAAGTTGCAGTATGGCCTGGTGGTCCATGGCGCCGGGCTTGGCGAGGACCATGGTTTCGAAGGCGCCAGCAATGGCGACAACTTCGATGCCACGCCGCGCGCCACGCCGACCCTGGCCAACTTCACCCTGCTGGGCCATGGCAATGGCGGCAGCGGCATCGTGCTCAAGGAAGGCTCGGCCGGACGCATTGTCAATTCGGTGGTTGCCGGATTCCCGGAAAGCTGCATCGCCATGGAGGATTTGGCGACCTACACCGCTGCCGGCACGCCGTCGGCACCCAGCGGAGCTACCGAATTTCGCGGCGTCATCGCCGATTGCGGCGTGCCATTTCTTGATGCGGACAACGCGCCGTACACCGCCAAGGCCTTGTTCGACGCGGCGTCAGGCAACACGCTGGGTGACGCCGGACTGGTCGGCTACCAGCCGGGCGAGGGTGCTGCGGCACGGCACGGCGGGCAGGCGGTCGAGGACGGCTTCCTGGAACGCACCGCGTTTCGCGGCGCATTCGATGGCCTGAGCGATTGGACTGCCGGTTGGACCCACCGCGCGGGCGGCAGCCACTGAGATCGGAGTCGGCGGTACTTGCGGCGGACGGCGTTTACAGACGGCGTCCGCCGCCTTTGCGTCAGGCCGGTGGGTAGACTCGCGCTTCCAGCACCCGGCCGCGCGCCGAGCGGGTGGCAAGGTGCAGCATGGTGACGGCGAGTTCGTCCGGGTCGATCCAGCGGCTCGGGTCGGACTTGGGCATGGCGGCGCGATTGCCGGGGGTGTCCACGGCGCCCATCGGATAGACGATGCCGACCTCGACGCCGTTGGATGCGACTTCCGCGCGCAGCGATTTCAGCCAGGTGACCAGCGCCGCCTTGGATGCCGCGTAGGCGCCGACGCTGGCGCCACCGTCGATTGCCGCCGCTGCCCCGACGCCGAGCACAAAGCCCGAGCCGCGCTCCAGCATGCCCGGCAGCACCGCGCGGGTGGCGTTGAAGGCGGTACGCAGGTTGATCGACAGCTGCGCTTCCAGTTGCTCCGGGGTGGTGGCGACGGCGTCGGCCATGTCAAAACCGCCGGCGATATTGAACAGCGCGTTCGGTGCGGCGCCGAGGGAGGCGATCGCGGCCTGCATGGTGCTGGCGGCAGCGCTGGCGTCAGCCAGGTTGCCGCGCACCACGTGGGCGTGCGGGTGGTCGGCGATCAGGCGGGTTTCCTCGCGCTCGTCGTAGGCGATCAAGGCGAGTTGCCAGCCAGCCGCTGCGCAGGCGCGGACCAGATGGCCGGCAATGGCGCCGCCGGCGCCGGTGATAATGGCGGAAGGCTTGCTCATGGGGTTCTCCATCAATGGGCGTCGGTCTGTGCGGCGAGCCGTTCCAGCCGGTCGGCCAGCTGTCCGATGGTCTGGATCAGGCGATCCAGCTCGGCGCTGTCGAGGCCGGCGTAGGGGCGGTTCTCGCACAATTGCAGGTAGGGCACGCTGTCGAGATCGTTGAGCGCGAGGTAGCCCACGCGTTGGGTCCAGTTGAAGCGCAGGCAGCGCTGTGGCGCGATGTCGCCCAGCGGCGCCACCGGGCTCGACACGCGCAGGAAGCGGCGGCCGTCGTCGTCTTCGAGTTCGGACAGGTACACGCCCTGGCGCCGGGTGCCGTCCAGCGGCAGTTCGATGCTGATCAGATACGGCTCGTTGCTGCCGAGCGTGTGGTGCCCGCTGACGTGGGATCGGACTTCTTCGAAACTTTGCATGGCACCGTCTCCGCGGGGTTGGCCGTCAATGGTAACCTGCTCCGATCATGCTCGAAAGGAATGACCCGTACCGGCGCATCTACGCCGCCGTTGCCGCGATCCCGGCGGGCCGTGTCGCCAGCTACGGGGAAATCGCTGCCCGCGCCGGCTTGCCGGGGCGGGCGCGGATGGTGGGCCGGGCTTTGCGGGAAACCCCGGACGGGATGCGGTTGCCGTGGCATCGGGTGCTCCGGGCCAGCGGCCAGATCGCATTGCCGGACGGCAGCGCGGGCCATGCCGAACAATGCCGGCGGCTGCGCCGCGAAGGCGTGACGGTGACGTCCGGGCGCGTCAAACTGGCGCGGTTTGGCCTGCACCACGACCTTGATCGCGCGCTGTGGGGCATGGATGAAATGGAGTACATGAAGCCATGAACAACGACGTTTCTTCGCCAACCGATGCCACCGTAGCGGTGGGCCTGACGGCCACTGCGGTGGCGGCGGCGCGGTTGCCGCCGAATACGCAAATTGGCCCGTACCGGATTCTGTCCCTGCTGGGGGAGGGCGGCATGGGCAGCGTGTATCTCGCCGAACAACAAAGCCCGGTATTTCGCCAGGTCGCCCTGAAACTGATGCGCGAGCAGTTGTCCAGCCCGCTGGCGCGGGTCTGGTTCGAGGTCGAACGGCAGGCGCTGGCGCAGATGCAGCATCCCGCCATTGCGCAGGTGTACGACGCCGGCAGCAGTGAAGATGGCACGCTGTTTCTGGCCATGGAGTTGGTGGAAGGGGTGCCGATCACGCGCTATTGCCAAGCGCATGCATTGGATCGCGGCGCCCGTCTGGC
>DASSXP010000224.1:0-9860 GCA_035703755.1 Rhodanobacteraceae bacterium
GATTACGAAGCGGCCATGGCCGCTGCCCTGGCGGAGGCCGAGCAACGCTGGCCAGGGTTGAACCATTGCGCCTTTGGCGACCTGTTCCTTGCCGACGTGCGCGCCTACCGCGTACGCCAACTCGCCCAGCGCAACTGGCAGGCGGTGTTTCCACTGTGGGGCGAAAACACCAGTCAACTCGCGCGTCGATTCGTCGCTGAAGGACACAAAGCCCATCTGGTTTGCGTCGACACCCAACAACTCGACGCCGGGTTTTGTGGTCGCGCCTTTGACGATGCTTTGCTGGATGCGCTGCCACCCGGCATCGACCCCTGCGGCGAGCGCGGCGAGTTCCACACCTTGAGCAGCGGCGGCCCGATGTTCAGCCGCACGCTGGCGTTGCAGCGCGGTGAATCCGTGTTGCGCGACGAGCGCTTCCAGTACACCGATTTTCTGCTGCAAGAGTAAACCCGGACGGGCGCTGAGCATGCTTGCGAATCGGCCCTTGTCGGTACTCTACGCGATCTTTGCCGCCGCCGCGGCGGTGGTGTGGATGGCCGGCACGCGCTTGTCCGACGCCACCGACACTCTGGCAACCCGCTTCGGGCTCGGTCAGGCGCTCGGCGGCATGGTGTTGCTGGCCATCGCCACCAACCTGCTGGAGATCGCCATCGTCGCCAGCGCGTCCGCGCGCAATCAGATGGCTGTCGCGGTGGGCAACGTGCTGGGCGGCATTGCGATTCAGACCGTGGTGCTGGCGGTGCTCGACTGCTTTGGCCTCGGCCGCAAGCACAGCCTCACCCGCGCCGCCGATTCACCGCAACGGGTGATGGAAGGCGCACTGGTGGTGATCGTGCTGGCGCTGGTGATCGTCGGCCATCATCTGCCCGTCAACCTGATCGCCCTGCGGGTGACACCAGCCGGCGCACTGATTGCGCTGTTCTGGGTACTCGGGCTGCTGGCGATTTCACGCATGCGCGATCCAGCCGCCGCTTCCACGGCCGCCATCGCCGCCACGCCGCCGAGCGGATCCGTGAGCGTGGTAATCCTGTACGCGCTCGGCGTGCTCGGCCTGTTCTTCGTCGCGCGGCATGGCGTCTGAGCCGGCGCCGATCCTGCCGGACTTGCTGCGCCCCGGCTTGCGGCTGGTATTTTGCGGCACCGCACCCAGCCGCCGTTCTGCCGCGGCGCACGCCTACTACGCCCACCCCGGCAATTTCTTCTGGCGCGCGCTGGCCGAGGTTGGCTTGACTCCGCGCCGTTTCGCGCCAGCCGAGTATTCACGGCTGCTGCCATTGGGGATCGGCCTGACTGACCTCGCCAAACACCACAGCGGCAACGATGCACAGCTGCCGCGCGGCGCATTGGACGTCAGCGCATTGCGGGAGAAAATCCACATCTTCGCGCCACGGTTGCTTGCCTTCACCAGCAAGAACGCCGCACGCGCCGTACTCGGCCATGTGCCCGACTACGGCTTGCAGGCCGAGCACACAGGCACCACGGCACTATTCGTGTTGCCCTCGCCATCCGGGCAGGCGCGCGGCTATTGGGACATCGCCCCGTGGCGCGAGCTGGCCCACTGGTTCAAGACGGCGGAATGACGCCGAGACAGGCACCAGCCAGGTTGATCGTCACCCTCTCAGCGTTGACATCGAGCGCGCGATCAAACTGCGTCTCGGCACGCTGGCAACTTGTTCATGACAGACTCCTGCCTGACTCCGTGAAAACACCATCACCCTTGAACGGTGCAAGCCGGCTCAGCGCGGCGGTACCGAGCGATTGCGGGCGACCGATGCCGGCGCGACCGCGCTGCCCTGATTGCCCCACGACCGGCGAATGAACGTGACCACCGCCGCCACCTCGCGGTCGCTGAGTACGGGGGCGAACGGCGGCATCGAGTACGGCCGCGGATTGGCGCGCGTCGAAGGCGTGAAGCCTCCCAGCAAGACCGCGCGAATGGCGTTGACATCCGGCCCCAGAAGGCCCCGATTGCCCGCCAGTGCCGGATAGATCAGGCCCGCGCCCTGCCCGTCATCGCCATGGCAATCGGCGCAATTCTGGCGGTAGATCGTCTCGCCTTCATCAAACAGATTGCGAGCTTGTGAGGGCGGCGCCACCAAGCCCGGCGGCGTGGGTGTCACCGGCGCGCGTGGCGGCGGGTCGAGCAGATACACGCCAATCGCGTGGGCGTCTGCATCGCTCAGGTACTGCAAACTGCGCTGCACCACCTCGGCCATCGGCCCGAATGCATTGCCATGGCGCGAGACGCCGCTTTGCAGAAAACCGGCTATGTCGGCCACACTCCAGCCGTCGAGGCTGCCGCCGGCACCTGGCCGCAAGTCGGGAGCGTACCAATTTTCAACCGGCATCATCGCGCCCGCCAGCGCCTGCGACGCCTGGATCGCGCCCAAGCCATTGCGTGGCGTATGACAGCCGTTGCAATGGCCCAAACCTTCCACCAGATAGGCGCCACGATTCCATTGCGCACCACGAGATGGGTCCGGACGATAAACGCCCGGCTGGAAGTACAACCCGCGCCACACCATCAGCAAGGGACGCAACGAATATGGCCAGCGCAAATCGGGCGCGGTGTTTTCGTTGTGCACGGCCGGCACCGTGCGCAGCCACGCGTAGATGGCATCGACATCCGCATCGCTCACGCGGGTGAACGATGGAAACGGAAACGCCGGATACAAGAGATTCCCGCCACGGCCGATGCCGTTGTGCATGGCGTGGCGGAAGTCCTGCCGTTGCCAACTGCCGATGCCGGTTTCCACATCGGGGGTGATATTGGGCGCGTAAATGCTCCCGAACGGCGTCGCAATGGCGCGGCCACCGGCCAGCGGCTTGCCACCGCGGGCGGTGTGGCAGGCAACGCAATCGCCAATCCGTGCCAGATACTCGCCCTGCACCACGTCCGCGGCCCGCGTCGATGCCGGCGTCGGCAGGCTTTGTGCCGCGGCCATGGGCAGCACAAAGACCAGCATCAGCAACCAGCGCCTCATGGCCCGATGCTCCCGCATTCCAGCGGTGGCGGTTCGGTTGGCGTGGCGGCCGGCGTCATGTCCGCCGGCAAGGGCTGCGACGCCAACCAACCGGCAATGGCGGCGATATCGCTCTTGTCGAGTCGTGCGGCGATCGTCGCCATGCAATCGGGCGCCGGCGCACCACGGGTATGCGAACGCCAGGCACCGAGCTGAGCGCTGATGTAATCCGGCATCAAGCCGACCAGGGCCGGCACCGCCGGCGCCACGCCGGTCAGGCGCTCGCCGTGGCAGGCTTGGCAGGGCGGGAGCTTGCGCGCGGCGTCGCCATGACGCACCAGCGCCTCTCCGCGTTGCCGTTGCGCGGGCGTCAACGCGACCACGGCATGCGCCGGATGCGGCGGCACCTGAGCGGCGAAATACTCGGCAATCTCGCGCAGGTAGGCATCATCCAGCCGCGCCACCATGTGCTCCATCAAGGGATAGTGGCGCCGCCCGTCACGGAAGTTCAGCAACTGCCGGTACAGGTACAACGCCGGCTTGCCGGCAATACGCGGGTTGTAGCCATTGGCACCACCCTCACCGTGCTCGCCGTGGCAGGATGTGCAGGCTTTGATGCGCTGCGCCAGCGTGTCGGGCACCGGCGGCGCGGCCAAGGCTGGCACGGCAAGCAGCGCCAGCCACCCGACAATCATCCAACGCATCGCCATTCCACACTCCCCATTCCAGCGGGGATTGTAGCGCGGCACTTTGCGCAGGGTCATCCCGTGCATGGGTGGGAAAGCCGCAGCACATGCCCTCGTACAACTTGACGCCGTTACGCGTTGCCAATCTCACTCAAAACCATTCTGGAAAACCGGATCAACCGGCGCCTCTGGCAGGATTCTGGCCAGCCCGGAACGGCCAACGCCGTTGACCGTGGTGAACTCGCCAGCCACGACCACCGAGCCATCAGCTTGCAGCAACATGGCCGTGGCCTGATTGTTGAAGACCGGCTCCACCCACACGGTGTCGCGGACCCCATTGGCGAGGACACGACCGAGGCGATCGCTGCCCTGATCAAAGTTTTCGCCATTCCAGCGGTAATGCCCGATGAACAAGACTCGCCCGTCCAGCACGCTGTCCAGGGAGCGTGCGGCCGAAGAGGTGTAGCTGCGCAACTGATCGGGCTGGAAACCGAAATCGATGCCCAGTGCCGGTGCCAACTTGCCGAAGAAATTGAAAACACTGGGCGGCAATGCGGTCGGAACCAAGCCGAGGACGAGAACGCTGCCGTCAGGTTTTACCGACAAGCCGCCGAGCGGGTCAAGGCCGATCGTCAACAAGTCATCGAGCGGCTGCTGGATGCCGCCGTTGGCGCTGAGCACCCCCACCCAATCACTGGATCCACTGTGCTGGACATCATCCCATTTGGAGCCAAACCACAGGATACGGCCATCCGGCAAGGGCGCGGCCTCCGCCTGGTTGGTCAACTGCGAATCCAGTTGCAAGCCGTTGTCGATACCGCCGTTCGCCGACATGAGCAGCAAAGTGCGTTGGTCACTTGGAGAAATCTGGAACCCGCCGCCCGAGCCACTGCTGACCAGCAGCTTGCCCGAAGCGAGCTGGAACACGCGCGCCTCGTACGCACCGATGGCGGACTCAAGACCCGCGTTGAAGCTGGTATCCAGCGTCCCATCCGGATTGATCCGGGCGATACCGGGTCGATGCACGCCGCCAACCTCGTTGAACTCGCCAACCATCACGATCTTGCCCGATGACTGCACCACGGCATCATGGATCCGGCCGGAAGCACCCACATCAAACGTGACATCGCGCACGCCATTGGACGCCACCTTGCGCAGCGTATATTTGCCGACAAGGTAATGACCACCGCCGGGCGCCGGCAGAATGCGCTTGACGCAGCAATCGCTGCCCGCCCAGTTGCTGTCCGGATTGAAACCCGGATCGACGCTCTGCGCCGTCACCACGACGGCAAAGGCCAACATCATCAACACCGACAAGGCGCAAAGACCGTACCTTGCAGCGCAGCGCCATGGATTCGTGGACATCGCGGACACCCTTTCCGTCCAACGGCGCGCCACCACGACGCGCCTCTCTCCATCTATGCGCAAACGGCGGCACTTTCGGCTCAGAGCCTGTGAAAAATTCGAACGCCGTAACGAGGGCGTCACCGGGCGTTTCTGGCAAGGTGCGTTGGCCGCAAGCAAGGGAGGCAGGTGAACCAAATGACCGCCGTTTGCGCACGACGCGTCACCACCAGTGGCATTCGGCGGCAACCGCAACAGGCGGGCGATTTTTTCACAGGCGTCAGACCTGTTTCCTGACCAGCAGCGACAACTCGATCCCCAGCAGCGCCAGCGCGATCCCCAGCCGCCACTGGTTGACCCGTTCCCATGGTTGCCACAGCTGACGGATGTCAGCGGGCGGCGTGACGGCACTCCAACCCATCAGCTGCTGGTTCAGCGGCACGCTGACGACGCGGGTCATCAACGCGATGGCGATGATGCCGGCGATCGAGGCCAACACCAGCCAGAACGGCCAGCTCCAGGCTTGTCCCCGCAGGCTCCACAGCCACAGCAAGTTGCCGATCAAGGCCCCGAGGATCAGCGGCGGCATCAGGCGCACGAAGCGCATATGGATGGCTTGCTGCATCTCGACGAACCCGGCCGGATCGATGTTCATGCGGGCATGCCGCACACCGACCACGTCGCCAAGATAGATGCCGGCCAGCAGCGCGATGCAGAAGATGGCCAGCCAGCGACCGATCCATTGTGTAGTCATGTTCATTGCTCCCGGTGGTTGGGTGAAACCCGGATTCAGCGCCAGAGACTTGCCGATCAAGCTGAAATCGATATCGATCCATTTGTCAGCATTGCCCTCAACATCAAGGCTTGAGACAGGATGTCTCGCAGCGTGGCTACCAGCCCGATGGCATCGACCATGATCAAGGTGGATTGAAGCCATCTCGAAAGATTTTGTCGTAGCGCAGGCTCCCACGACATACGAGAAACAACCGTGCGGGCGACAGCCGCCGTCAACTTTCCCGTCATGACGACGTTCCGGCCCACAAGGGCAACTCGATCATCGGCACCACCAACACGATCAACAGACACCACGGATTGATCCGTTCCCGGAGCCTGACACCTTCCGTGGTTCCGCTGCAATCGCGCGGCGTTTTGATGTCGCCACCACCAAAAAATCTCGTATGCCCTTGTGATACAGGCTATTGGATAAGGTTCATGCCGGATCATCGCACCACCCACTGCCATTCGCGCTGGTTGCGCTTGACGCTACTGCTCGCCAGCTTCTCCGCGCCACTGGCACAGGCGTGCACGCCGCCTTGCGATGGCTCCCTCGATGCCTGGTTGCCACAAAGCTCGTTGAAAACAGCCGATCAGAACGTCGGCGACGGCAGCTTGCTGCTGCCGCGTGACGGCAAGCTGCTGGTCGTGGCCACATGCCGGGTCGCCAACAGCAAGTCCGTCTGCCTGTCGAAGTTCAACATTGATGGCACGCTGGACCCGGGGTTCGGCAGCGGTGGACGCGTGATGCTGCGCGACTTGCCCGGCGCTCTGCAGGGCGTGCTGACGGTATTGGTGGGCGATGGCAACCCATTTCTTCCCGGCGCCAGCTCACCCGCGGCGCTGACCCCTGACGGTCATATCGTCATCGGCGCGACAAACGACTTTCACGATTGGGTGGTGCGCCTCAGCAGTGATGGCAAGACCATCGACAGTATTCGTCAGGACCCACTGGCCAGCAGCATCTTGCAGGCGGTGCTGGTGCAACGCGATGGCAAGATCGTGCTGCTGGGCAACGGCTATCCCGGCTATGCGGACGACATCACGGTGGCGCGCTACCAGCCCGATCTCTCACAAGCGGACACCAGTTTCGGCAATGGGGGCGCATCGCGCCTTGATGCCCCCGCCGGCGCCAGTGACACCTATCTGCGCGCCATCATCGAAGCTCCGGATCACAGCCTCGTACTGGCCGGCCAGACCGTGCCCGCAGGCGCCACGGGCAGTGCGGGCTACGTCGTCAAGCTGACCGCCAATGGCTGGTACGACGGCGGATTCGGCACCGGCGGGCGCTGGATCGACAACTACGCATCCGGCTATATCGACCTGCTGGCAAACCGTCAAGGCGAAATCTGGGTTGCCGGGACAGCCAACACCTCGCCCGTGGATATCCGCGTTCTGCGCATGCTGCCCGACGCCAGCTTGCTGGGTGCCCGAAATTATGGCGCCAACTGTAGCGATGGCGACGACTACGCTTCACGCATCGGCATCCAGCCCGATGGCAAGATTCTGGTTACCGGCCATTGCGACTCGGCCATCGGTACCGAAACCATCGAGTTGCTGCGCCTGACCACCACCGACAACCTCGACACGAGTTTCGGCGAGTTCGGCTACCGCTTGTTCATCGTCGTCCACAGCGACTCATACAAACCGAATTTCGCGGACGCGATCCGTGTCGGTGGTGGCGGCATCCTGCTCAGCTGGCATTCCTTCCTGCAAGATGAAAATCCGCGCTGGCTGAGTCGCTTCACGCTGGATGAAATCTTTCCGGGCACGTTCGACAACTGACTCCCGCAACTACCTTCACTTCACTGGCGACTCGGCTGCCACATCCTTTTCGCCACGCGACACCACCACCGCCGCGGCCAGATCGCCGGTGACATTGAGCGTGGTGCGACACATGTCGAGCAGCCGGTCGACACCCAGGATCAAGCCGATGCCTTCCGGCGGCACGCCGACCATCACGCAGATCAAGGCGATTACCGGCAGCGAGCCGGCCGGCACGCCGGCAGTGCCAATGCCGCCCAGGATACACACGAACATCACCGTGACCTGCTGCGCGAGGCTCAGCTCGATGCCGAAGAACTGCGCCAGGAACAACACCGTGACGCCCTCGAACAGCGCCGTGCCGTTCTGGTTGGCGGTGGCGCCCACGGTCAACACGAAGCGGGAAATCTGCCGCGGCAGTTTCAAGTCTTCACGCGCGACCTTGAGCGCCGTCGGCAAAGTGGCGTTGCTGGAGGCGGTGGAAAACGCCATCACGATCGCCTCCTGCACGCCACGAAAGAAGGTCAGCGGCGACATGCCGCCCAAGAGCTTCACCGCCAGCGGATACACCACGAACATGTGCAGCGCCATCGCCAGCAAGGCCACGCCAACGTAGCCGGCGAGGGTCATGATCAGGCCCCAGCCGAACTGCGCCGCCAGATTGAACACCAGGCACGCCACCGCGTAGGGCGCCAGCCGGATCACCAGGTGGATCAGGGTCATGCAGATTTCGAACAGCCCTTCGATCACGTCCTTGAAGCGGCGCGCCAGCGGGTTGTCGGTGAGCACGATGCCGACACCAATCATCACTGCGAAGAACATCAGCGCCAGAATGTCGTTGTCGGCTGCCGCCTTGAACACGTTGGTCGGAATGATGCCGAGCAGCATCTGCATGCCGCTGGGTTGATTGCCGCTGGAGGCAATGATGGCGCCGGCGCGAGAGGATGCCTCATCCAGCAGGTTTTTCGCCACCGCCGGATCGATGCCATTGCCCGGCTGGAACAGGTTCACCAGGGCGATGCCAATCACCACCGCGATGGTCGACACCACCACGGTGTAGAGCACGGTTTTCCAACCCACTCGACCAAGCTCGCGCATGCTGCCCATTTCGGCAATACCCACCACCAACGCCGAAAACAGCAGCGGCAGCACCAGCATGAACAGCAACCGCAGAAAAATCTGCCCGATCGGCACGGTGATCCAGGTCGTCAGCCAGTCCAGCCAGGCGGCTTCGCCACCGGTCACGAAATGCACCGCCAGGCCCGCGAACAGGCCCACGGCAAAACCAATGCCCATCTTGGTATGCAACTTCACCCAACACCCCACAGCTTGTCATGTTCGGACAACCGCGCCCGAAAGCCCGGCCAGTCTAACGGCAGAACGCCGGGGTCGCACCCTGTGGCTGACCCCGCGCACCTTGGCTCATCTCAACCCGTCAGGCAGCGTCAGACCGATACCGCAATCGCATCCAGCGCTGCCACGGCCGCCTATTCCGCAGTCGCCAGATTCTCGTATAGATGCGCAATTGATGAAATTCCGGGCACTATCAAAAACCAAGCCACGCTTATTTGGTCAGCACCGCCTTCAATCACAAGCCGCTAGAATCGGGCCATCGGCCAGTTTCGGGACCCGCACATGCCCATCAAACCCACCACACCCGTCTTGCTTGCCTTGTTGCTACTGGCGGCATCGGCACAGGCCCGGCAGCTTGCCCCCGCCTCCGCAACATCCAACGGCGGCCCGAGCTACCTGTCGCTGCTGTCGATTCGCCAGGCACAGGAAGCGGGCACGTTGAGCGCGCTGGACCTCAGCCGCCACTTCATCGCGCGGATTGCCGCACTGGATCACTCTGGCCCGACCGTCAACTCGGTCATCCAGCTGAACCCGGAAGCACTCGAGCTGGCACGTCAGCGCGACGCGGCGTTTGCGGCCGGCAAACGCGCGCCGTTGCTGGGCGTCCCGGTGCTGCTGAAGGACAATATCGACACCGGCGACCAAATGCTGACCACCGCCGGATCGCTGGCCCTGGCCGCGCTCCCCGCGCCCCGCGATGCCACCATCGTGGCCAAATTGCGTGCCGCCGGCGCGGTAATCCTGGGCAAGACCAACTTGAGTGAATGGGCCAATTTCCGCTCTTCGCACGCGTCCAGCGGCTGGAGCGCCCGCGGCGGCCAGACCAAGAACCCCTACGTGCTGGATCGCAACCCCTGCGGCTCCAGCGCGGGGTCCGCCGCGGCGGTGGCAGCCGACTTCAGCAGCGTGGCCATTGGCACCGAAACGGATGGCTCGATCCTGTGCCCGGCACTGATGAACGGCATCGTCGGCATCA
>DASSXP010000081.1:0-8223 GCA_035703755.1 Rhodanobacteraceae bacterium
TCCTCCAGCGTGGCCACCACCGGCAGGCGGCCGACAAACTCCGGGATAAACGTGACGTGCGGCTCCAGCCTGCGCCGGAACCTTGGATCAGGT
Source organism: Rhodanobacteraceae bacterium (assembly GCA_035703755.1). Classification (GTDB taxonomy): domain Bacteria; phylum Pseudomonadota; class Gammaproteobacteria; order Xanthomonadales; family Rhodanobacteraceae; genus DASSBG01. The sequence continues at coordinate 94 of DASSXP010000081.1, forward strand.
CAAATGGTGCCGCCGGGCGCCGGCTTCAAGCCCGGCATCGGTCGCGGCCAGCGCCTGTGGCAAACCCGGACGCCGCCGAGGCACTCGGCGACGTCCGCAGCAGGCGGGCGATCTTTACCGGCTCAGGCCGCGTCGCCGCCTTCCGAGCCTGCCGCGCGCTGCTGTTGCAGGTTGCCGCGGTAGATCAGGAACGGCTCGGCCTGGCCGTTGATGACGGCCTCGTCCACCACCACCTTGCTGACGTGCTCCAGCGACGGCAGCTCGAACATGGTGTCGAGCAGCACCTGCTCGATGATGGTGCGCAGGCCGCGTGCGCCGGTCTTGCGCTTCAACGCCTTGGCGGCCACTGCGGTGAGCGCTTCGGGCCGCAACTCCAGCTCCACGCCCTCCATTTCAAACAGTTTCTTGAACTGCTTGCTGATCGCGTTCTTGGGCTCGGTGAGAATCTGCACCAAGGCCGCCTCGTCCAGCTCCTCCAGCGTGGCCACCACCGGCAGGCGGCCGACAAACTCCGGGATCAAACCGAACTTCACCAGATCACCCGGCTCGACGTCCGACAACAATTTGCCGATGCTGGCCTGCTTCTCGCGCGAACGCACTTCGGCGCCGAAACCGATGCCGGTGGTCTCGGAACGCTGCTGGATGACCTTTTCCAGGCCGGCAAACGCGCCGCCGCAAATGAACAGGATGTTCTTGGTGTCGACCTGCAGAAATTCCTGCTGCGGGTGCTTGCGACCGCCCTGCGGCGGCACCGAGGCCAGCGTGCCTTCGATCAATTTGAGCAACGCCTGCTGCACGCCTTCGCCGGAGACATCACGGGTGATCGACGGGTTCTCGCTCTTGCGTGAGATCTTGTCGATTTCGTCGATGTAAACGATGCCAGACTGCGCTTTCTCGACGTCGTAATCGCACTTTTGCAGCAGCTTCTGGATGATGTTTTCGACATCCTCGCCCACGTAACCCGCTTCGGTCAGCGTGGTGGCATCGGCAATGGTGAACGGCACATTGAGCACGCGCGCCAGTGTTTCGGCCAGCAGCGTCTTGCCCGAGCCGGTCGGACCGATCAACAGGATGTTGGATTTGGCCAGCTCGACTTCATCGCCCTTCTGGCGCGACTCCAGCCGCTTGTAGTGGTTGTACACCGCCACGGCCAAAGCTTTCTTGGCGCGCGACTGGCCAATTACGTACTGGTCCAGCGTCTCCAGGATTTCCTTCGGCTTCGGCAACTGGTTGCGGCCGCTGGCCGCCTTTTCCTCCAGTTCCTCACGGATGATGTCGTTGCACAGCTCGACGCATTCATCGCAGATGAATACCGATGGGCCTGCAATGAGCTTGCGCACTTCATGCTGGCTCTTGCCGCAGAAAGAGCAATAAAGAATCTTGCCGCTGTCGTTGGAACGGCCTTGGCGGTCGTCGCTCATGATCGGCCCCGGTAGTTCATGTTCGTGGCGAGGATAGCACAGCCCGTTGCTGACGCGATACGCGCCAGCTTCCGGGATCATCGTGCAAGTAATTGAATATCAGGCGGATTTTACTGACTCGTCAGCCCGCCGATCGAGCACGCTGTCGATCAGGCCATAGGCCTGGGCATCCGCGGCGCCGAGGAAGCGGTCGCGCTCAGTGTCGCGGGCGATCTCTTCCACCGGCTTGCCGGTGTGGCGGGAGAGAATCTCGTTCAGGCGCTCGCGCATGGTGAGAATCTCACGGGCGTGGATCTCGATGTCGGTCGCCTGTCCGGAAATGCCGCCCGCCCACGGCTGGTGGATCATGATGCGCGAATGCGGCAGCGAATAACGCTTGCCTTTGGCGCCCGCCGCCAACAACAGCGCGCCCATGCTGGCCGCCTGACCGATACACATGGTGCTGACATCCGGCTTCAGGAACTGCATGGTGTCGTAGATCGCCATGCCGGCCGTAACCGAGCCACCCGGGCTGTTGATGTACAGACTGATGTCCTTGTCCGGATTCTCCGACTCCAGGAACAGCATCTGCGCCACCAGCAAGTTGGCGACCTGATCATTGACTTCGCCAACCAGAAAGATCACGCGCTCTTTCAGCAGGCGTGAATAGATGTCGAACGCCCGCTCGCCGCGCGAGGTCTGCTCGACCACCATCGGCACCAGGTTCAGGTTTTGGATCGGCTGCGCGCTGCGTGTCATTGTGTTCTCCAAGCCATTCGGCTGCGGTACGGGTCGCCGACGGCCTCAGGCCGTCGGGCGCAGCACCTCGTTGAAGCTCATCGAGTGGTCGCTGGTGTCGGCCTCGCTGGCCACCCATTCCGCAACCTGCTCTTCCAGCACCCGCGTGCGCAGCGCACCCATCAACTGGGGGTCGTTGCGGTAAAGTTCAACGACCTGCTCCGGCTCCTCGTAGGTCGAGGCAATCACCGCCAAGGCCTGCGCGACGCGCTTGTCATCGACACGCAAGTCGTTGTTGCGGGCGATTTCACCAAACAGCAGGGCCGCGATCACGCGATCACGCGCCACCGGTGCCAGCGCATCGAAACGCTCCTGCGACAGGGGTTGGTTGGCCGGCACCCGTGCCAAACCGCGCGCTTCGGCCGCCACCATCACCTTGGGCAGCTCGATATCCTTGTGCGCCGCCGCCAGTTTGCCTGCCACCTCGGCCTTGAGGCGCGCCATCAGGGCCGCCGACAGTTCACGTTCAAGGTTGCCACGCACCTCTTTGCGGAAAGTCTGAATGTCGCCATCGGCGATACCGAAAGCCTGCACGAAGGCATCATCAACCGCCGGCAACTCCGGTGACTGCACCCGCACCATCTTGACGTTCAGCTGGGCCAGCTTGCCAGCCAGCTCCGCGATGCGGAAACCAGCGGGGAAGTTGACTTCCAGCTCCAGTGTGTCGTCCGGTGATTTGCCGACCAGCGCCGACTCCAGCGCTTCGGGCAGGCTGCCGCTGCCAAGGATGGTGCCGATGCGCTCCACGCCTTCGAGCGGAAAACGCCCGTCGCTGGTGGTGGCCGAGAACTCGAACAACGCCATGTCGCCGGTTGCGGCCGGCTGCTCCGACGGCACAAAGCTGCGGCGCTGCTGGCGCAGGGTCTCGATCATCTCATCGACGTCGCCCTCGCTGACCTCCGCCACCGGGCGCTCGATCTTGAGTGCCTTGGCATCCACCGTGGGCAACGGCGGCATCACTTCGAAGGTTGCGGTATAGGAAATCTCGCCATCCTGCGGCGTGCCGCTGGTATTGATGGATGGAGCCGCCACCGGCTTCAGATGCTGCTGCTCAACCGCTTCGCTGAAGCTGCTGCGAATCAGGTCGCCCAGCGCCTCACCACGAATCTGCGCGCCATAGCGCTTCTCGATCACCGCGTGCGGCACCTTGCCCGGGCGAAAGCCTTTCAGACGAACTTCACGCCCCATCCGCGCAACCCGCTCGGCGATCTGGCTGTCGAGCTTGTCGGAAGGAAGTTTCACCGTGAGCTTGCGCTCCAGATTGTCGAGAATTTCTAGCGAGACCTGCATGTTTGCTCCTGGAACCGGGACGGATCGGTGCCGCCCGACGTTGTTGCCGCCGAAAAGTTGGGTGGTGCGAAAGGAGAGACTCGAACTCTCACGGGTTACCCCACTGGAACCTAAATCCAGCGCGTCTACCAATTCCGCCACTCTCGCGTGGCCCTCCGCGCAGCTTGCGCCGAAAAGCCCGCCAGTGGCCAGGCCCTGCGGACTCACAAAAGCGCGGACCACGAACCCACTAGCATACGTTATTCACGGGCTTGTTATCAATCGCTTCGCCCGGCATCGCATCGGCCGGCGCCGGCCCACAAGCAGCACGTCGAATGCGCAACCGCATGACCAGTGCCGCCCGGCTCCAACCCATCCACGGCGGCGGCGTGCATCAGTCGGCCAGCCGCTTGGCCTCGTGTTCTGTCAGCGGGCGCGATCGGGGACGACACGGGTTGCGAGTCGCCCCGAAACCACGCCGACCGCATGGCCGGGACTTGACCATCGGCCGTGGGCTCGTCGTCGGCCAACGTGGCCGAACACCCCTCGCCGCTTGCGGCGAGCATAAGAAAACAGCGACCCCGTTTCCGTGGATCGCTGTTCGTATTGGTGGGCCGTGTAGGATTCGAACCTACGACCAATTGATTAAGAGTCAACTGCTCTACCAGCTGAGCTAACGGCCCCTTTGAAACTGGGGTGGACGATGGGACTCGAACCCACGACATCCGGAATCACAATCCGGTACTCTAACCAGCTGAGCTACGCCCACCGCAAACCTTGAATTGTGCTTCGTTTCGTCCCTGAAGCTTGGCGCCGCTCGACTCCTGTCTCGCCCTCGTGCGCCCCGACGGGCGCCCTCGACCAGCTGAGCTACGCCCACCGCAAACCTTGAATTGTGCTTCGTTTCGTCCCTGACAACCTGCTGGGCATCCTGCCCGAATTGGCGCGCCCGACAGGACTTGAACCTGCAACCGTCGGCTTAGAAGGCCGGTGCTCTATCCAGTTGAGCTACAGGCGCACGGGCCACGTTTGCAAGGAACAAGCCCGCGAGGGCGTGGTCGGGGTAGAGGGATTCGAACCCCCGACACCCTGCTCCCAAAGCAGGTGCGCTACCAGACTGCGCTATACCCCGCCGTAACAACAAACCGCTTGCGAACCGCGTCGCATGTGTTGCGATTGCGACGGGTGCCGCTTTCGCTTCCCTTCATCAGACTGCGCAAGACTTCCAAGTCATGTCACCGTCCCATTTTGTTTGGCGCGCCCGGAAGGATTCGAACCTCCGACCACCAAGTTCGTAGCCTGGTACTCTATCCAGCTGAGCTACGGGCGCATTGAAATCGTTTGAAGGCCAACCCGGCGTCCACCTCCACACCTTGCTGGCGGCGGTTGCCTGCCCTTCTCGACTGAACCGTGTCCAGCGAAGCCGACAATTATTCTTGCAAAGCGTCCCAGCGTCAAGACCGTTGCGAAGAAAACTTTGAAGCAACTGGCGGAGAGAGAGGGATTCGAACCCTCGATAAGGCTATAAACCCTATACTCCCTTAGCAGGGGAGCCCCTTCAGCCACTCGGGCATCTCTCCGGGATTTTCAGTTGTCTTCACCCGCAACGGTCAGCAGCGGGGCACGCAAGGATAGCGGCGAAGGCCGCCAGCGTAAAGCCCAATTTGCGTGATTGCCGCGCCGACTTATGCTTTCGGGTCATCCGGTGACGCGGCCGGATCGGAATGCTCACCCGTCTCGTGCTCGCGCTGGATGCGTTGATAGATCTCTTCTCGATGCACCGCGACGTCTTTCGGCGCACTGATGCCGATACGCACTTGGTTGCCTTTGACACCAAGCACGGTAACCGTCACATCGTCACCGATCATCAGCGTCTCGCCGACCCTGCGGGTCAAAATAAGCATGTTGTTTCTCCTGATTGCGCGGCAGTCCCACCGCGCTTCCAAATTATGTGCATTCACCCCAATGCACCGCGTCGCGAGACCGCGACCCCCCAATGCAAACTTGAAATTTTTATGATCGAACGGCAGGATTTCCTCGTCTCTCTGGCCCGCTTGATACTAGTGAAGCCGCGCGCGCCGCGCAATCCACTTTCGGCATGACTTTTGGCCCAGTTGCACGATAAAAACACCCGCCTGCGCTACAACTTAACCGATTTTTTGCACCAGCCAGGCAGGCAAGGCCGCCAAGGCCGATGCGAGCGCCGCCCCATCTTCGCCGCCGCCCTGGGCCATGTCGGGGCGGCCGCCGCCCTTGCCGCCGATCTGTTTGGCCACGTGCGACACCATGTCGCCGGCCTTGAGCTTGCCCTGCGCGGCGCCGTGCACGCCGGCCACCAGCGCCACCTTGCCGTCGGCGGCGCCGGCCAGCAGGATCACGCAATCGCCGAGCTGCTGCTTGAGCTGGTCCACGCTGTCGCGCAGCGATTTGGCGTCGAAGCCTTCCAGCCGCGCGGCCACCAGCTTGATGCCGCCCACGTCCTGCGCACTGGCGGCGAGGTCGGCGCTGGCGTTGCCGGCGGCCTTGGCGCGCAGGGAATCCAGTTCGCGTTCGAGCTTTTTCTGCTTGTCGATGAGCTGGTGCAGCTTGTCCACCACCTCATGGCCGTTGCCGGAGAGCAGCTGGGCCACTTCGCCCAGCCGCCGCTCCTCGTCGGCCACATGCGCCAGCGCGCCGGCACCGGTGACCGCCTCGATGCGGCGCACGCCGGAGGCCACGCCGGATTCGGCCACCAGCTTGAACAGGCCGATGTCGCCGGTGCGGCCCACGTGGGTGCCGCCGCACAGCTCGGTGGAGAACTCGCCCATCTTCAGCACGCGCACTTCGTCGCCGTACTTTTCGCCGAACAACGCCATGGCGCCGAAGGCGATGGCATCGTCGTAGGCCATGTGGCGCACCTGGGCTTCGGCGTTGCGGCGCACTTCGGCGTTGACGATGGCCTCCACCTCGGCCAGCTCCTCGCGGCTCACCGGCTTGTGGTGGGCGAAGTCGAAGCGCAGGCGCTCCGGCGCCACCAGCGAGCCCTTCTGGGTGACGTGGGTGCCCAGCACCTGGCGCAGCGCGGCGTGCAAGAGGTGGGTGGCGGAGTGGTTGAGCACGATGGCCTGGCGGCGCGCGGCGTCGACCTGCGCCTCCAGCGTGTCGCCCACCTTGAGCGGCTGCGCGCCCTGCCAGCTGCCGACGTGGCCGAAGAACACGCCGCCCATCTTCAAGGTGTCGCTCACCGCGAAACGGCCGGCGCCGTTGGAGAGCACGCCGGTGTCGCCCACCTGGCCGCCGGATTCGGCGTAGAACGGGGTGCGGTCGAGGATCACGTAGCCCTGCTCGCCCGCGGCCAGCTGCTTCAGCTCGCGGCCGCCCTGCACGATGCCCAGCACCTTGCTGCCCGTGCTCGCCAAGGCCTCGTAGCCGAGGAAGGCCGTGGGCGCGAGCTGGCTGGCCAGTTCGGCCGGCAGCTGGCCCTTGGCCTCGAACTTGCCCGCGGCGCGGGCGCGCTCGCGCTGCTCGTCCATGGCCTGCTCGAAGCCGGCCATGTCCACCGTGAGGCCGCGCTCGCGCGCGATGTCGGCGGTGAGGTCGACCGGGAAGCCGTAGGTGTCGTACAGGCGGAAGGCGTCGACGCCGGGAATGACCTTGCCGGCGAGCTTGCCCACGACCTCGTCGAACAGGCGCATGCCGTGTTCCAGGGTTTCGCCGAAGCGCACTTCCTCGGTGCGCAGGGCGTCCTCGACGAAGGCTTGCTTGGTGGCCAGCTCGGGATAGGCCGCGCCCATCTCCTCGACCAGCGGGGCCACCATCTTCCAGAAGAAATCGCCGCGCACGCCCAGCATCCAGCCGTGGCGCAAGGCGCGGCGGATGATACGGCGCAGCACGTAGCCACGGCCTTCGTTGGAGGGCAGCACGCCGTCGACGATGAGGAAGGAGCAGGCGCGGATGTGGTCGGCGATCACGCGCAGCGACTGGTTGGCAAGGTTCTGCTCGCCAGTGAGTTCGGCGGCCACCTTGATGAGGTGCGCGAACAGGTCGATCTCGTAGTTGGAGTGCACGTGCTGCAGCACGGCGGCGAGGCGCTCCAGGCCCATGCCGGTGTCCACGCAGGGCGCCGGCAGCTTGGACAGCGTGCCGTCGGGCGCGCGGTCGAACTGCATGAACACCAGGTTCCAGATCTCGATGTAGCGGTCGCCGTCCTCGTCGGGCGAGCCGGGCGGGCCGCCGGCGATCTCGGCGCCGTGGTCGTAGAAGATCTCGGTGCAGGGGCCGCAAGGGCCGGTGTCGGCCATCTGCCAGAAGTTGTCGCTGGCATAGGGCGCGCCCTTGTTGTCGCCGATGCGCACGATGCGCTGCGCCGGCACGCCGATCGCGTCCTTCCAGATGGCGTAGGCCTCGTCGTCGGTGTGGTAGATCGTGACCAGCAGTTTCTCCGCCGGCAGGCCCCAGGTCTGCGTCAGCAGTTCCCAGGCCCACTTGATCGCGTCCTTCTTGAAGTAGTCGCCGAAGCTGAAGTTGCCCAGCATCTCGAAGAAGGTGTGGTGACGCGCGGTGTAGCCGACCTGGTCGAGGTCGTTGTGCTTGCCGCCCGCGCGCACGCAACGCTGGCTCGAGACCGCGCGCACGTACGAGCGCTTCTCGGCGCCGAGGAACACGTCCTTGAACTGGACCATGC
>DASSXP010000259.1:0-16477 GCA_035703755.1 Rhodanobacteraceae bacterium
TCGCCATCGGCCCCTCCTGTATTCCCGGGCACGGTGGCGCGAGCAACAGCCTACGAACAAACATTCCAAAAAGCAAGCGCTATGGAATTTTTGGTGCATTTTGTTCTGGTTTGCCGTATCGTATCGATCACGACAAGCCCGCATTTGCACCGCACCCATCACCTTGGAGACTGGACATGTCGCGCCAACTCAGCCACTTCCTCTGCGCCGCCGCAGGCGTTCTCGCCAGCATGGCCGCTACCGCCACGCCGCCCGCCGCCAGCATCCGTGCCAGCCACGCCGTGGCGCCACCGCAAGGCGGCGAGGCAAGCTCTGCCGCACTGACCGGAACACGACTGGTGATGGCCACTTCTGCGGGCGGGCTGATGGTGGCCGACCCACGCAACGGCACGATCACCGATGTCCAGCCCGGCCGTTTCGATGGTGTCGCCGTAGCGACGGAGGCGGCCGGCAAGCGCCCGATCGTGGTCGCCGCCGATGGCGATCACAATACGCTGCATCTGTTTCGACTCGATGACGGCAAACTCGTCGCCAGCGGCGTGCGCGAAATCCCGCTTGGATTCGCGGTGGAAAATGTCTGCCTGGCGACAAACCCCGTGAACGCTTCGCTGCATGCGTTCGCGCTTGGCGACGCGGGACAGGTTGCGCAATGGCGGATCTACGCCGTCGGCGACAAGCTCGACGCTCGCCTGATTCGCACGCTCACGCTGCCGAGCGGCGCCAAGCAATGCGTGGCCGACGCCAAGAGCACGCTGTACGTGGCCGAAGAGCAGATCGGCATCTGGCGTTTCAACGTCAACCCGGAATCCGATCTCCGGCCCGCCCTGATCGATGCTCGCGGTCTCGGCCACCTTGGCAAGAAGACCACCGGCCTCGCCTTGTTCGACGATGGCGGCACGACGCGTTGGCTGCTGGCCAGCAACGAGACGGACGGCGTGATCGATGTCTACGATCTGGCCGGACAAAGCGCCTGGCTGGGCAATTTCGGGGTCGCCGCCAGCGCGGACGGTCAGCGGATCGAGGAACCTGGCAACCTCGCCGCCAGCGCGACCGCGCTGGGCAAAGCGCTGCCGCGTGGCGCACTGGTGGTCGCCGACGAAGACGGCAGCAAGCGTTACCAGGTGCTTTCCATGGCGGCGGTCGCTCGCACCGTAGGCCGCACACTGGAGCCGGTCACGCCAGCCAGCAGCACGCCAGAGCCGACTTTGCCACACGTCATGGCGCAGCTGGAAAGTACGCCCGTGGCCGGATTCGGTGACGCCGCCGACGATCCGGCCATCTGGGCCGATGCAGCCGATCCCGCACGCAGCCTGGTCGTGGCCACTGACAAGAAAAGCGGCATGTATGTCTACGACATGCGCGGCAAGGTGCTCGATTACCGCCCGGACGGCCGCATGAACAACACCGATTTGCGCGCGGGGTTCCCACTCGACGGCAAACCCGTCGTACTGGTTGCTGCCAGCGACCGCAGCCACAAGTCGATCGCCCTGTACCGCCTCGACACCCATGATGGTCGTTTGCACGACGTGGCCGATGGCGTGCAGGCAACCGGGCTCGCCGACCCCTATGGCTTGTGCATGTACCGCAGCGCACGCAGCGGCGAAACCTACGTCTTCATCAACAGCCCGGAGGGCACGATGCGGCAATGGCGCCTTGTGGACAATGGCGCCGGCCGCGTGCGCGCCGAACAGGTCCGCGAATTGCGCTTTTCCAGCCAGGCCGAAGGCTGTGTCGCCGATGACGCCAGCGGCACGCTGATCGTCAACGAGGAAGACGTGGCCATGTGGCGCATGGGCGCCGAACCCGATGCCGGGGACCAGCGCAGCGCCATTGCGCGCATCGACGGCAATCCGGCCTTGGCGGACGACCTCGAAGGCGTTGGCATCTATCACCTCGGCAATGGCCGCGGCTACATCGTCGCATCGAGTCAGGGCAACGACAGTTATGCCGTTTACCGGCTTGAAGGCGACCACGCCTATCTCGGTTCCTTCCGCGTCGTGGCCGACATGGCACGCGGCATCGACGGCATCTCGCAAACCGACGGTCTGGAGATCAGCAGCCGCAACCTTGGCCCCGGCTTCGAACACGGCGCAATGATCGCCCAGGACGGGCGCAACGTGATGCCGGAAGCGCGGCAAAACTACAAATATGTCGCCTGGTCGGATATCGCGCGTGCGCTTGGGCTGGAATCCCGGGCCATGCCCGCCGGCCACTCCACCCCGGCGTCACCGCGATGATGCGCCACCCGATCGCTTGGCGACCGTGCTTTCGCAACGGATCGAAAGCGCGGTTTGGCCTGACGATCTCACGGCCGCGTGCAGTGCCACGACTGCATGCGGCCGTCTTTGTAGGGCATCACACCGTGGAAGGGCCGCGGATCGGCATCGAACACCAGCGGCAGGAAGTGACGGTCGCCTTCCCATAGCGGCAACGCCATCAAGCGCTCACGCGCTACCCACTCCAGCGTGCCTTCCGGATTGACGCTCATCGGCTCACCGTGAAAGCGGTCGATCAGAAAGATGAAGCCGAGCCAGTCCTCGCCGTGCTTGCCGAAACCCGGCCAGTTGAGCGTGCCGCGCAGCTGCATGGACAGGCAGTCGATACCGGCTTCCTCGCGGATCTCGCGGATCATCCCGGCGGCAATGTCTTCACCGGGCTCAAGCTTGCCGCCAAGGCCGTTGTACTTGCCGAGATGCTGGTCATCCGGCCGCGTGTTGCGGTGGATCATCAAGACCTCGCGCCCATCGGGTGACAACACATAACCGAGGGTGGCGACGATCGGCGTATACGGCATGACGCGCTCCGGCAAAACCCGGATTCTACGTGATCGCGCCGCCACCGCGCCGCCAGCCACCACACCCGGGCCGGCGGGAACCTTTTTGCGCGACACTGCATCCGATGGGCAAAGGGGAGCAACACGCCATGCCACACGCAAGTGCCATCGATTACGCCAACGCCTCGCTGAACGAACTCGCTACGCTGGCCCGCAGCGGCCAACGCGAGGCGTTTCGCCACATCATTCAGCGCTGCAACCAGCGCCTGTTCCGCGTCGCGCGCGCGGTGCTGAACGATGACAACGAAGCGGAGGACGCGTTGCAGGAGACCTACGCCAACGCGTTCCGCCACATCGACCAGTTCCGCGGTGAGGCGGAGCTCAGCACCTGGCTCACCCGCATCGCCTTGAACGAATGCCACCGCCGCCTGCGCGCGCGCCATCCGACCGTGGACATCGACACCATCGAGGCAATCGAAGAAACCGCCACGATCCTGCCCTTTCCACCGAGGTTCGGCATGGAAGACCCCGCCAACATCGCCGCCCGCGGCCAGTATCGCGGTCTGATCGAACACGCCGTCGCGGCCCTGCCGGAACCGTTCCGGCTGGTGTTCATGCTGCGTGACGTCGAGGAATGCAGCGTCGAGGAAACCGCCCACGCCCTCGACATTCGCCCCGAAACGGTCAAGACCCGGCTGTTTCGCGCCCGCCGTCTGCTGCGCGAGGCCTTGAGTGAACAGCTCACCGCATCACTGGGCGAGGCCTTTCCCTTCCTTGGCACGCGTTGTGCACGCCTCACCGATGCAGTGATGGCACGCATCGGCAACAGCCACCCATCCACCACCGGAGAACACTGACATGCTCGGCACTGCACTCATCATCTTCGCCATCGCCGCCGTCGGCGGCCTGATCCTCGCCGCCCACGTATTGCGCGGCAAGTTCGCTCCGTGGGCGTTGTCGCTGCTGCACGCGCTGCTCGGCGCCGCCGGTCTCATCACCCTGATCGTGCTGCTGTTGCAGGGTTCGACCGCCGAACGGGTGCTGGTCGGCTTCGTGCTGTTGCTGGTAGCGGCACTCGGCGGCTTCTTCCTGGCCTCCTTCCATGTACGCAAACGCTCGCCACCCAAGGCGGTGGTGATCGTCCACGCCGGCATCGCGGTGATCGGCTTCCTCACCTTGCTCAGCCTGGTGCTGTAATGCGCCACCCACTGCATCCCGCGCTGGTGCACTTTCCGGTGGCCTGCTGGTCGCTGGCGGTCGCGGCGGATTTCGCCAGCCTGCGCTACGGCCACGCCGCGTGGCAATGGTCAGCCGGGTTGCTCAGCGTCGGTTGTGGCATGGCGCTGGTCGCCATGCTCGCCGGCATGCTGGAACTGGCGCGGGTGCCCGAAGGCGCCGCGATGCGCGATGCCTTCGCCCACATGGGCGCGATGCTGGCGGCACTCACCCTGTTCGCCACACGCTTGCTGCTGGGCCTCGATCACTTTGAAGCCTTGCCGCCCACCACGCTGTCGCTGGTGCTGGATATCGCGGGCTTCATTGCGCTCGGCATTGGTGGCTGGCTGGGTGGCCGGCTGGTGTACGGCCATGGCGTCGGCCGCAACTGAACACTCCACGGCCTCCCCTGGGCCGCTTTTGCAACCCTCCCAGTGGAGAGAACCATGCGTTTGTCTGCACCCAACCCGGCCCCGCGCGTCACGCTCAATGACATCGAGGGCAAACCCATCACGCTGGGCGCGAACGCCGGGCGTCGCACCTTGTTGTGCTTCTTCCGCGACGCCGCCTGCCCGTTCTGCAACCTGCGCATCTACGAATTGACCGCGCGGCATGCGGCCTTGCAACAACTCGGCCTCGACGTGGTGGCGGTGTTCACTTCCGACCTGGCCGCGGTCAAGCGCTTCGTGGCGCGCAAGCCGCGGCCGTTTCGCATCATTGCCGACCCCACCTCGACAGCCCACAGTGTCTACGGTATCGAGCGCTCCTTCTGGGGCAAGCTCAAGGGCATCGTGACCCGCTTGCCAACGGCCATCAAGGGGCTGCGCCTGGTCGGCCTCGCCGGCCTTAACACCACCAACTTGATGCCAGCGGATTTTCTGATCGACGAGCACGGCGACATTCGCGAGGCCTGGTACGGCCGCGACGCCGGCGACCGCATTCCGTTCGAGAGGGTGGAATTGTTCATCGCCAAAGGCCTGCTGGACCGCACCAGGCAGTCCTGAACCACAGCGATACCCGCGCCCGCGCCCGCTTGGCAGGCGCAACCGGCGTGCCATAATCGGCGCCTGCACCCGTCGAGGATCGCCGTTTGGACGAAGCCCGCACCAGCTCACTGCCCGCCCCCGTCGTGCACTGGCTGACGTTTTTTTCGCAGTGGCTGCGCAGCCCCCTGCGCACCGCATCCATGGTGCCGTCGGGACGGCAACTGGCCGAGGCCATGGCCGCCGCCTTGCCCGCCGATGCGCGTCAGGTAATCGAGCTCGGCCCCGGCACCGGCGCCATCACCGAAGCCTTGCTCGACCACCAACCCGCCATTCCCCACATGCTGCTGGTGGAAATGAACGCGGTGCTGGTCGAGCTGCTGCAAAACCGCTACCCCGACCTGCCCACGGTCTGCGCGGATGCGCGACAACTGGACGCCGTCGTGGCCGCCACGCCCGGCTTCGAGAGTGGGCAGGTCGATGCCGTCGTCAGCAGTCTCGGTTTGCTGGCAATGCCCGAACCGTTGCAACACGACATTCTGGCCGCCGCGTTTGCGGCGCTGAAGCCCGGTGGTGTATTCATCCAGTACACCTACGGTTTCGCCCACCCCGTGGCCGATGCCGTCTGCTCCCGCTTGGGCCTGATCTGCATCAGTGGCCGCACCGCCTGGCTGAACTTGCCGCCGGCACGCGTCTTCATCTACCGCCGCGTCTGATCCGTGCCTGCGTTGAACAGCACGCCGGCAGGTTCCGCCACGGCCTGCCGGCCAACATGGCTGGCCTTCGCCCTGCTGGCACTGGCCTTGTGGCTGCCATTCGTGTGGCTTGGCACCACCGTTGACGGTTTCGGCCACGCGCGGATGCTGCGCAGCCTGTTGTTCGTGCTGACGCTCACCGGTGCCTTGCTATTGCTCTGTCGCGCCAGTGGCCGCCCAGGCGCGTGGCTGGCCTGGCCGATCTACTGCGCCGTGCTGTTGCTCAGCCTGGCCGAAGCCATCTCCTGGTTCATGCAAGGCAGCTCGTTCAACGAACGCTTTTTCGCCCACCTCGACACCAACAACCTGATCGTCAGCGTGCATGCCTACCCGTGGGCGGCGTTGGCGGTGCTCTGCGCGCTGCTGAGTTTCGCGCTGCTGGCGTGGCACGCGCTGCGCACATTCGCGCGACGGCGTCTGCCGCGCTGGGTTTTGCTGCCGGCGCTGGCGCTGCTGGCGCTGAGTCTGCTGCTGGATGGTCCGCCGCGCCATCTGCGCCAGTACGCCGAACACAGCGCAGCGCTGCGACTGGAAGCGGCATCCGATGCCGGCGCCGCCGTCCGCGCCTTGATCACCCCCGAGCCCAGCACCCCCGCACAGGTCCGCGCGCTGCCGGGCCGCAACCTGGTGTTCATCTATCTCGAATCGCTGGAACGCAGCTATACCGACACCACGCGCTTCCCCGGCCTCGTCCCCAACATCAACCGCTTGCGCCGCCAGGGACTGGACTTCAGCCAGCTGTGGACCTTTCCCGGCGTGACCTACACCATCGCCGGCATCTTCACCTCGCAGTGCGGCGCACCGTTTCTGCTCGACAGCACCTTCGGCCATGACATCAATGCGCTCGGCTTCGTGCCGGGCAACGACAACACCGACCGCAACACCTTCCACCCGCAACTGGCCTGCCTCGGTGACGTGCTGCACGCGGCGGGCTACCGACAAACCTATTTGAGTGGCGTCGATCTCGGTTTCGCCAACACCGAGCTGTTCTTCCGCCTGCATGGTTACGATGACATTCGCGGCGCCAGCGCCATCCAGCGGACCCATCACGGCCAGTTGAAGACGGAAGGCTGGGGCCTCAAGGACGATGACCTGTTCAAGCAGGCGCTGGACAGCTGGCATCAGGGCGAGGCCAGCGGCCGGCCCTTCAGCGTGGTGCTGTCGACCATCGACACCCACCCGCCGGAAGGCTATCGCCTTGCCAGTTGCACGCCCTATACCGCCATCAACAACGCGATGCTCGACGCCGTGCACTGCGCGGACCAGTTGCTGGGCCGCTTCATCGACACCCTGTCGCAGCAACCCGGCTGGAGCAACACCGTGGTGGTGGTGATGAGCGACCACGTCGCCATGCGCAACGTGGCGTCCGACCTCTATCCGCCCGATGACCAGCGCCAACCGCTGCTGTTCATCCTCAATGCCGGCCACGGCGAGCGCACGGCGCACATGTTCCACATGGACATTGCGCCCACCGTGCTGGCGGCACTCGGCGTGCGCTCCAATGTGCGCTTTCTGGCGGGCGCCGACCGTGGCGAAGCCGACTCGCCAGCGTCCAGACTGCCGGTCAACGAACTGGCGGTGGCGGTGTTGCGGCAAGCCTTGTGGAAACAACAAACGCCCCCTCGGCTGTGCCAGGGCGGCGACCTGCTGCACTGGCAGGATCGCGGCATCGAAGCCGGCGGCTGGCCCTTGCCGTTGATGGATGGGGGCTTCCCCGCCAGCAGCCTGCGCGACGATCTGGTGCTGCAGTTGTATATCGACGGCCACACCGCGCAACTGCAATCGCTGGCCGCTGGCAACGATGGCACCTGGGCCGCCAAGGCGCTCGGCATGGGCCGCGACGTGTTCCAGTTCACGCCCTACTGGAGCGCGCGCGGACACCGCATCGCGGTGGACTGGCGCGCGCCCGGCGGCGGCTGGGCCAGCCTTGGCAGTTTTGATCGGCTGGCGGACGTGAAACTGGCCTCTCCGCGCTGCGCCGCGCTGCGCCGGCAACTGGCCACAGCGCCGGCCGGCACCCGCCTCGATCTCGCCAGCGCGTTTGGTGGCGAGCCGCTATCCGCGACGGACAACCCCGCCCCCGGCGTCGTGCGCCCGCTTGATGTGCCCGCCAACGCCTCCACGACCGCCAACGCCCGCATCGTGCTGGCCCGTGTGCTGGATCAGCAAGTCGGCGCGGGACCGCCGCACCTGAGCTATCACGATCGCCTGACGCTGTATCCGTCGATGAACAAAAGCGCGTGGCTGGAAATCGACCTCGCCGGCATCGATGAAATCTCGCTGCAACCGCGCATCAACACCTTGCTGGGGAAATGCCTCACGCGCAGCGACACCGGCATCGTCGGTTTCACGGCGCAGGTCGACGGCAAGGCGCGCGTCCCCCACACGCTGATCGACCGCCACAGTCAGCCGCGTTACGACCTCCGCACCCACGGCGCGAAGACGCTCCGGGTCGAGTTCGACAAGGGCAATGCGATCATGGATTGTGACTGGTCGGTGCTGGTGATCCCTCGCATCCAGCCAGCTCCTGCGGTCAGCACCGACCTCGCGGCAACGAAGCCAAACCAAACCGCGCCACGCAACGCCCGCAAGGCAGCGCGCGCACCGACGCCCGGTGCCTGAGCGTCGCCGCCGAGATCACTCACCACCAACGCGTGTGTCACGGCGCCAGCATGCGCTCGATGATGGCGAGGTAGAGCGCCGGCAGGCGTTCGAGATCGGCCAGCGCCACATGTTCATCCACCTTGTGGATGCTGGCATTGACCGGCCCGAGCTCGATCACTTCGGCGCCCAATGGCGCGATGAAGCGGCCATCCGAGGTGCCGCCGCCGGTGCTTTGTTCCGGCGCCGAACCGGTCGCACCGCGACAGATCGACACCACCGTCTCGCGCAGGCGGCCCCCGGCCGGCGACAGGAACGGCTCGCCCGAGAGGTTCCAGTCGAGGCTGAAATCAATGCCGTATCGACGCAAAATCGCTTCGCTGCGCGCCACCAGCGATTCCGCAGTAGACGCGGTGCCGTAGCGGAAATTGAACGTCGCCTGGAGCTGCCCCGGAATCACGTTGTTGGCGCCCGTGCCGGCGTGGAGATTGGAAATCTGCATGGTGGTCGGCGGGAAATCCGCATTGCCGGCATCCCAGCGTTCCGCCACCAGCTCCGCCAGCGCCGGCGCCAACGCATGAATCGGGTTCAGCGCCTTGTCGGGGTAGGCGACATGGCCCTGCACGCCACGCACGGTCAGGCTGGCGGACAGCGAACCGCGCCGACCGACCCGGATCAAGTCGCCCAGCGTCTGCTTCGATGACGGCTCCCCCACCACGCAGTAATCGATCGGCTGGCCGATTTCACGGAAGTGCTCCACCACCCGGCGCACCCCGTCCTCGTTGGTCGGCCCTTCCTCGTCGCTGGTCAGCAGCAGACCGAGGCTGCCCGAATGACGCGGATTGCGCGCGACGTAGCTCTCCATCGCCACCACCATCGCCGCAACACCGGATTTCATGTCGGCAGCGCCACGGCCGTAAAGACGGCCATCGCGGATGAGCGGCGCGAACGGCGGCGTGGTCCAGGCCGATTCCGGGCCGCTCGGCACCACATCGGTATGGCCGAGAAAGATCAGCGTCGGCGCGCCATCGCCGTGGGTAAGCCACAGATTGTCGACAGCGCCGAAACGCAGATGCTCGGCATGGAAACCCGCGCGCGCCAGGCGTTCGGCAATCAGCGCCTGACAACCGGCATCATCGGGCGTCACCGAGCGACGGCGAATCAATTCGCAGGCAAGATCGAGCACAGCGGACATGGGGCAACCGTATCAGGGGAACACGCGGGCCTTATCTTGCCGCATTCCGGCGCTGTGTGCGCATCAGCCACTCATGCTCACGCCCAGCAGATGCCCGACAGCGAAGGTGACGGCGATGGCTGCGGCGGTGATGGCGAGCTGCCGCGCAATCGAGTACAGCACGCCGCGGCCGGTAAACAAGGCAGTGGCAAGACCAATCACGGCCAGCCCGGCGGCCGTCGCAAACAGGCTGCCAAGCAGAGCGGCATGGCCGGAAAAAAGCAGATACGGCACAACCGGAAACAACGCCCCGAAAGCAAACAGACAGAACGAGGACAGTGCCGCGCTCCACGCCGAGCCGCCCAGTTCCTCGGGGTCGATGCCGAGCTCCTCGCGCACCATCGCGTCCAGCGCCGCTCGCGGCGACTCCGTCAGATGAGCGGCCAAATGCTCGGCCTCAGCGCCAGCGAAACCCCGCTCGCGGTACACGCCGGCGATGTGACGCCGCCCCTCCTCGGGCGCGACCGCCAGGCGTTCCGCGCGCTCGGTGATCTGCGCCTGGTAAAACTCGCGCGAAGAGTTGACGCTCAACCATTCGCCCAGCGCCATCGAGCAGGCGCCAGCCACCAGGCCGGCCAGCCCCGCCAGCACCACCGATTGCTGGTTCGCCGCCGCACCGGCCATGCCCATCACCAGGCTGGCGTTGGACACCAGCCCATCGTTCGCACCCAGCACGGCGGCGCGCAAGGTGTTGCCGCTTTGCGCGCGGTGCCGGTGCGGCGTGACGGTCGTGGCCGGCAGCGGAAAGTGGTCGCGGTGGCTGGCGCGGTCGACCGGGGTCGCCGCGTGGTCAGCGTGCTCCAGGCGCACTACCGTCGGCATCACAAAGCCGGTACCGAACAGCCGCGCCAGCGTTACCAGCACCCACACGCGCAGGCCTTGGCGAAACGGCGGCACCGCGTCACCCGCATCGCGCAGTCGCGCTTCCCAGAAGCTCGCATTGTCGCCCTCGCCGCGGCCGATGCGGCGATAGACATCGGCCAGCCGCGGGTCATCCGCCAATTGCGCCAACTCGGCGTACAAGGCCGCATTGGTGCGCTCGATGCGCAGATTGGCGCGGTAGCGGCGAACCTGCCGCCGGCTCAAGGCCACGTTCATGCGCCCCCCGGCTGTTCCGGCAGGCTGAGGTAAATCAGCAAGCCGAGCTGCACGCTGGCGAAACGGAAGGCGCTGGCGATACCATTCCATTGGCTGGACATCCACATGCCGAACCACTCGCCGCCGATCACCATGAAGCCGCCCAGCCACAGCACGACGCCGAGACCCAGCCCGCCGATGGCAAGTTCCTTGCTGCGCCGGTACCCCGATGCCGGGGCCTGTCGTGCGCGCCACATGCGCGCCGCGCCGAACCCACACAGCAAGGCCACCGCGCATTCGCAGGCAATGATGCCGAGATAGGCCGTGTGTTGCAGCCACGGCGCATGGATCGCGCGGTAGCCGATGCGCGAATCCGGGAAAATCGAGTCCATCGCCAGCACATGCTGGACAAAGGCGAAATTGCTGCCGTAGTCGGTGAGGTTGCCGAACGCAACCAGCCCGGCCCACAGCGTCACCACCGCCACCAGCACGATCTGCACCACGCGCTGCATGACGTCAGACCCCGAAACGGCGCTTGAAGCCGTTGTCGCTGAAGCCGACGCTGACCTCGCCGGTGGCTTGCACCACCACCGGCCGGCGGATCAACGCCGGGTATTCCTTCAGCAGCAAGGTCCACTCCGGATCGCTGCCGGGGTCCTTGCGCTGCGGCAGCAGCGTGCGCCAGGTGGTCGAAGACTTGTTGACCAGCTTTTCCCACCCCCCGAGCTCGCCGGCCCACGCTTTCAGCGTCGCCGCCGGTACCGGCTCGGCGCGATAGTCGACAAAGCCGTGCGCGATGCCGAAGCGATCCAGCCACTTGCGCGCCTTGCGGCAGGTGTCGCAGTTGGGCAGGCCGTACAAGGTCAATCCGGTCATGGGCAGCACACGCAAAGGACGATGCCGCGCATTGTAGCGGCCAATCCAGCGCGCCACGCCAGCGCCGGCGACTGCGAGCCGGTTCAGAACCAGGCGTGCCAGCCCCCGGTCCAATGCATGATCCAGAAGATCCCAAACAGGGTCCAGAACATCCGCCTCAAGCCGCGCGTGAACAACCAGGCCACCAGCGCGGCAAGCATCCACGGCAAGTATTTGTCCAGCGTCTGACGTTGTTCATTGGTAAGTTGCATGGCAGCCCCCGAATGGATGACGCCACCATGATGATCGCCAGCCCGGCATCGCGGCAGGGCCAGCGATCACCCATCGCGGATGACAGCCGTCACCGCGGCTGAAATCCCCGCAAGCGCAAGGCATTCGTGACCACCGACACCGAGGACAGGCTCATCGCCAGCGCCGCAATCATTGGCGACAAGGTAATGCCGAACCACGGATACAACAGGCCCGCCGCCAGCGGCACGCCGATGGCGTTGTAGACGAAGGCGAAAAACAGGTTCTGGCGGATGTTGCCGACGGTGGCGGTGGACAGCGCACGCGCGCGGGCGATGGCGGCAAGATCGCCCTTGACCAGCACCACCTCGGCGCTCTCGATGGCAATGTCGGTGCCGTGGCCCATGGCAATGCCGACATCGGCCTCGGCCAGCGCCGGCGCGTCGTTGATGCCGTCCCCGGCCATGGCGACCTTGCGCCCGGCCGCACGCAGTGCCGCCACATGATCGGCCTTGCCGGTCGGGCTGACCTCAGCCTGCACGTCGTCGATGCCGAGCTGCACGGCCACCGCCTGCGCGGTGGTGGCGTTGTCGCCGCTCAGCATCACCGTGCGCAAACCGGCACGACGCAGCGCGGCCAGCGCCTCTGCGGCGTCCGGCTTGATGCGATCGACCACCGCAATCAAAGCCGCCAACGCCCCCTCGACGGCCAGCAATACCACGCTGGCACCGTCACGCCGCAACGCATCCGCGCGCACCGCGTCATCCTTGCCGATGGCCACGCCAGACTCGGCAAGGAAAGCTGCATTGCCGGCCGCCACACGCTGCCCGTCAACGGTACCGCGCACACCGCGCCCCGCCACCGCCTCGAAACCATCCACCGCCGGCACCGCGATGCCCTGCGCGGCGGCGGCCTTGAGCAACGCGTGCGCCAACGGGTGCTCACTGGGCTGCTCCAGCGCCGCCGCCAACTCCAGCACGCGCCGACCATCGAGGCCACCCACGGTGACGATCTCACCCAGCGACGGCCTGCCCTCGGTCAAGGTGCCGGTCTTGTCCAGCACCAAGGTGTCGATATCGCGCAACGCTTCGATCGCGGCGGCGTCCTTGAACAACACGCCCATCTGCGCGCCGCGGCCACTGGCCACCATGATCGAGATCGGCGTGGCCAGGCCGAGCGCACACGGACAGGCAATGATCAGCACCGCGACGGCGGCGATCAGCGCGTGCGCAAGGCGCGGATCGGGGCCAAGCCAGGCCCAGACGACAAAAGCCAGCACCGCCACCGCCACCACCGCCGGCACAAACCACGCGGCGACATGATCGGCGAGGCGTTGCAGAGGCGCACGACTGCGCTGCGCGGCGGCCACCCGCGCCACGATTTGCGCCAGCAGCGTATCGGCACCGACCCGCGTCGCGCGCATCGTGAGCGCGCCCTGCCCGTTGATGGTGCCGCCGGCCAGCGTGTCATCCGTGCGTTTGGTTACCGGCATCGGCTCGCCACTCAGCATCGACTCGTCAACGTGGCTCGCGCCGTCGATCACCACGCCATCGACCGGCACCTTCTCACCCGGCCGCACCCGCAATACATCGCCCACCTGCACCGACTCCAGCGATACGTCACGCTCGTGACCATCGGCAGCAATGCGTCGCGCATGCGTAGGCGACAAACCGAGCAGCGCCTTCAGCGCCGCGCCGGTGCGACGGCGGGCACGGAACTCGAGGAAGTCGCCCAGGGTCACCAGTGTCACGATCACCGCGGCCGACTCGAAGTAGACGCCGACCCGGCCGTGCATGTCGCGGAAGCCCGTGGGAAACCATTCCGGCCACAGAAAAGCCACCAGGCTGTAGGCCCAGGCGACACCGGTGCCGAGTGCAATCAGCGTATACATGTTGGGCGACCAGGGCTTGAGCGAACGCCAGCCACGGGCAAAGAACGGCGCGCCGCCCCATAGCACCACCACGCTGGACAGCATGGCTTCGCCCCACCCCGCCACGCTGTCCCACGGTGCCGGCCAGTGCCAGCCGAACAAATGCGGCCCCATCGCCAGCAGGAATACCGGCACGGTCAGCAGCAGCAAGCTCCAGAAACGCCGCGACATCGCCTTGAGATCGTTGTCATCCTCCTCGGCACTCGGCAGCATCGGCTCCAGTGCCATGCCGCACTTGGGACAATCACCGGGGCCGAGCTGCTGCACCTCCGGGTGCATCGGGCAGGTATACATCGTGCCGGCCGCTGCCGGCGTGGTGCCGGCAGCGCGCTGTCGTGCCTTGGCCAGTATCGCCTCGGGATCCGCCACGAACTTGTGCTGACAGCCATCGCTGCAAAAATAGTAAGTCTGGCCTTGATAGTCGACGTGACGGTGGCTGCTCAAGGCCACCTTCATGCCGCAGTTGGGATCGATCGCATGATCAACCGGGGCGGCTGCCGCGTGGCAGCACGAATGGCCATTGGCATTGCCGTGCACCGCTGCGTGAACATGCGTGTGCGCGCGATCGTGGGGCTGGTTCATCGTGGAGCTTCCTCGCCCGACAGGGCATTCAAGATGGGGCATGCGGCGAGCGCACCGTGGCCGGGGCAGCTCGCGATCAATTGTTTCAAGCCTTTCTGCATGCGTCGCAGCTCGCGCAGGCGCTGCTCGACCATGTCCAGACGCACCTCGGCGCGCTCGCGCACGCCCTTGACGCCGCGCTCACGGTCGGCCGACAGCGCCAGCAGCTCGCGGATGTCATCGAGGCTGAAGCCAAGCTCCTTGGCACGACGGATAAAGCGCAGGCGTGTCACCGCGTCGACGTCGAAATCGCGATAGCCCGAAGCGCGGCGTCGCGGTGGCGGCAACAAGCGCTCGCGCTCGTAGTAGCGGATAGTGTCGATGCCAACCCCGGCGGCACGGGCCACGGCGCCGATCGAGAGCGGGCTGTTCGGGTTCAGGTGTGTGTTCATGGCGTCATCGTAAACCCCGGACCATAGTCCAGAGTCAAGCGAGTTGGCTCAGGCTGGCAACAGCCACCACACCAACACGGCAGCCAGCGCGAAATAGGGCAGCGAGATCGCGTGGAAGCAGCGCCAGGCGCCGCGTTCGCCGCCCAGACGCAAGGCGATCAGATTGGCCAGTGAGCCGATGGCAAGGCCGCTGCCGGCCACGTTCACCGCCATCGCCAGTACTCGTGGCTCTGCTCCGGTGTGCAGCAAGGCCACCGTGGCCGGCACGTTGCTGATCAGCTGCGACAAGGCCATGGCGCCCCAGTACGCCGTTGCGGACTCGCGCCAATCGAGTATCGCCAGGCCCGCGCGAAACCACGGCCATTCGGCCAGATGGCCCAGGCCAACCAGCATCAGGGCGATGGTCAGCAACAACAGCCAGTCAACTCGCAACAAGACCCGCCACCGCAATAACCCCAGCGCGGACACGGCAACTCCCGCCGCCAACATCGGCAAGCCGGCCTCCAGCAACAACAACACTCCCAGCAACAGCAGCGGCGCCCCGAGCGCGAGTCGACCATCCCATGACGTGTGCTGTGGCGGTGCGTTCACCTGCTGCAAGCGGCGCGACGGGAACAGGCAGCAGACGGCCAGCACCAGCAGCGCCAGCAGTACCAGCGCCGTGGGTGCCATCGCCGCAACGAAGCCCGGTATCGACAGGCCCGAATGACGCCACAGCAACAAGTTCTGCGGATTGCCCACCGGGCTCAGCGTCGAGCCCGCATTGACCGCCAACGCCAGCAGCGTCACCAGGCGCGGACGCGACAAGTCGATGCGTTCGGTCAGCGCCAAGGCCAACGGCATCAGCAAAAACAGGCTGATATCGTTGCTGAGCAACATGGCCGTCAGCGCCGCAACACCGAGCAGCAACAACACCAGTGCACGCTCGCCGTGGACGAAACGCAGCCATTGTCGCGCCAGACGTTGCACCAGTCCGCTTGCGCGCACCCCTTCAGCCGCCGTCAGCAAGGCCAGCAAAGCCGCCACGGTTGGTATATCCAGCCACGCCCGGTAGGCCGCCAGCGGCTGCGGATCGACGCCGGCCAAGGCCAGCGTCAACAACAGCAGCACCAGCAACAGCCACTCGCCGCGCAAGCGCCGGCAAAGTCGGACAACGCGGTTCGCGTTCATGCGGTCGGCAGTCATCCGCGCATTATCGGTGGATTGATGGCGCACAATCACAGTCCGCCGGCCGCTTGCTATGCTGCAACCATGGATTCGACCCTGCGCCCGATGAACTATCGCCACGCCTACCACGCCGGCAATTTTGCCGACGTGCTGAAGCACGCCGTGCTAGTGGCGCTGCTGGAAGCATTCAAAGGCAAGCAAAGCGGCTTCGGCTACTTCGACAGCCACGCCGGCCGCGGCCGCTACGATCTCGGTGGGATCGAAGCACAGAAAACCCAAGAAGCCGCCGGCGGCATCCTGCGACTGCTGGAAGAGCCCCGCCTGCCCGCAGCGCTGCACATCTACACCAACCTCGTGCGCTCACTCAACACGCAAGGTGGCGAACAGGAACTGCGCCATTACCCCGGCTCGCCACTGGTCGCCGACCTGCTGCTGCGCGAACAAGACAGCGTCACCCTGTGCGAACTCCAGCCCGGCGAAGCCGAGGCCTTGCGCAGCCTGTTCCGTCAGCGCGGGCGCGTCCACGTGCACCAGCGCGACGGCTACGAAGCTCTGCGCGCCCTGCTGCCACCAAAAGAAAAACGCGGACTGGTGCTGATCGACCCGCCATTCGAAGCACAAGAGC
>DASSXP010000307.1:0-5142 GCA_035703755.1 Rhodanobacteraceae bacterium
CAAATGCTCCACATCGACCAGCGGGCCGAAGGTCTTGCGGTTGCCGCCGATGCCGCCAATGCTGGTGCCAAGGCCGTTGACACCGTGGTAGGCCTTCATGCGGCCGATCAGGGCCAGCTTCTGCGGCTGACCCTTGGCGCGCCAGTAGGCGCGGGCCATCTTCAGCGCGGTGTCGGCCGAACCGGAGCCCGAGGTGGTGAAGAACACATGGTTCAAGTCCCCCGGTGTCACCGCGGCCACCTTCTGCGCCAGCTCGAAGGCCAGTGGATGGCTGAACTGGAACGAGGGCGCGAAATCGAGTTCTTTCGCCGTGCGCGCGATGGCCTCGGCGATCTCCTTGCGGCCGTGGCCGAAGCTGGAGCACCACAACCCCGACAGGCTGTCGTAAATCCGCCGTCCGTCGGCCGCGGTGTAATACGCGCCGGCGGCACCGGTGATCAGGCGCGGGTTGTGCTGGAAATCGCGGTTGCCGGTGAACGGCATCCAGAACGCCGCCAGGGCCTGCGGCGACAAGCCGGCGGTGGGATCGGCGGCGGGCGATTGCATCTGTTCGACGGGTGTGGCCATGAGCAGGCTCCGAAACGTCCAACGAAACGGATTTTCAGCTTACACTGGCAATTCAGTTTGATAAATGCCGCGTTATCCACGTTGAGTTTCATTGCAATGGAACAATCCACCAAACTCGTTCGCGCCCTCGACGATTCCGACCTCAAGCTGTTGCGGCTATTCCAGAGCGTGGTGCGCTGCGGCGGCCTGACCGCGGCCGAGTCCGAGCTCAACATCGGCCGCTCGACCATCAGCCGTCATCTGAAAGCACTGGAGGAACGCCTCGGCGCCAGCCTGTGCCATCGCGGCCGCTCCGGTTTTGCCCTGACCGACGAAGGCGCCCGCGTGTTCGACGCCGCCGAACGGCTGCTGAGCGCGGTCAGCCAGTTCCACACCGAGGTGGAGGAAATCAACGACCGTCTGCGCGGGCGCCTGCGACTGGCGCTGTTCGACAAGACCGCCAGCAACCCGGCCTCGCGCATCGCCGCGGCGATCGGCGACTTCGCCCGCCGTGCGCCGGCGGTGGAACTGGAGCTGCACGTCGCGCCCACCCATCAGATCGAGGCCGGGGTGATCGACGGTGGCTGGCAGCTCGGCATCATCCCCACCTACCGGCCCTCGCCGGCGCTGGACTACCTGCCGCTGTTCGATGAGCAGATGTACCTTTACTGCGGTCGCGGACATCCGTTGTTCGCGCGCCCGGACCCGGCTGGCGAGGAACGTGCGATCTGGGCGCAGCGCTATGCCGGCCTCGGCTTTCACTCACCCAACATGGATACCGGCAACCGCTACGAATTTACCCGCTCGGCGGAAGCGTCCGATCAGGAGGCCATCGCCACGCTGGTGCTGTCGGGGCAGTTCATCGGCTTTCTGCCCGACCATTACGCCGCCGCCTTCGCGGCCACGGGTCAAGTGCGCGCGCTGTATCCACAGCGCTTCCACTACAACTGCCAGTTCGCCGCCATCTACCGGCGCTCACCGCCACCCTCACGGCTGCTGGAAATCTTTCTCGATTGCCTGCGGCGCGCGCACCAGCCGGCCACGCGTGCTCAATCGTCCAGCGCGTAATCGATGGTCGAGACCACGCGCACGGTCTTGTCGATCTGGCGCTCTTCCTGCAGCATCGGCGCCTTGTCGCGGGCGAGAATCTGGAACACGCCCTGGTTGGCGCTCAAGATGCCGCCCAGCTTGGCACCGGAATCGGCCACGAACTGCGCCGCCGCCTCGCGCGCGTTGGCGGTGGCCTCGGTGATCATTTTCGGCTTCAACTCGTTCAAGCCGTTGAACAGATAGGTCGGCGTGTTGTTGCCGTTTTGCGAATCCAGCACCACGCCGGCATCGACCAGTTCACCGGTCGCCTGCGCGGCCTTGTACACGGTGTCGACATCACTGGTGCGCACCATCAGGGTGCGCGAGACGATGTAGCGGTTGGGATAATTGGCATCGCCCCAGGATTGCGCCGCGCGGTCGGTGACTTCGAGGTCGCGGAAGGCGATCTGCTTGGCATCGATGGCATGGCGGGCGAGGAAGCCTTGCACCAGGGCGTCGTCGCGCTGGATCGCTGCCTGCACCGCCTTGAGGTCGTTGCCGGCTTCGACGAAGCGCAGCGGCCACAAGGCGAGGTCGGCCTTGACGTCGCGTTCGGCCAGGCCCTTGACCTGCACATGCCGCGGGTTGTGGCCGCGTTCGAAACCCTGACCAACAAACCAGCCGGCGGCAATCAGGCCGACCGCCAGCAGCAATGCCGCGACGATGTTTTTCATGCTTCCCTCGGATCGAGACGGTTGGAGACGAGCATAACGGGATTTCATGAACGCAGGCCGACGCCGCGCTTGAGCAGCCACAGCGAGAACAGCCCGAGGCCGGCGACGAAACCCAGCATCACCAGAAAGGCCACGCCGACATGGACGTCACTGATGCCGAGCACGCCGTAGCGGAAGGCGTTGACCATGTACAAAATCGGGTTGGCCCGCGAAATGGCCTGCCACGGCTCGCCCAGCATGTGGATCGAGTAGAACACGCCGCCGAGGTAGGTCAACGGCGTCAGGATGAAGGTCGGCACCAGCGCGATGTCGTCGAACTTTCTGGCAAACACGGCGTTGATGAAGCCGGCCAGCGCAAAGATGATCGATCCCAGCAGCACCGCGCCGAAGGCCACCAACGGGTGCTGCACCTGCAAGCGGGTGAAGAACAAGGCGATCAGCAACACGATCAGGCCCACCGCGAGGCCGCGCACCACCGCGCCGGCCACGTAGCCCGAGAGAATCACCCAGTTCGGCATCGGCGACACCAGCATTTCCTCCACCGCGCGGCTGAACTTGGCGCCGAAGAAGGAGCTGGAAATGTTGCCGTAGCTGTTGGTGATGACGCTCATCATGGCGAGGCCGGGCACGATGTACTGCATGTAGCTGAAGCCGCCGTCCATCTGGCCGATACGGCTGCCAATCAGCTTGCCGAAGATGATGAAGTACAAGGTCATGGTGATGGCCGGCGGGATCAGGGTCTGGGTCCAGATGCGCACGATCCGCGCCACCTCGCGCCGGGCGACGGTGTACAGGGCGATGAGGTTTTCCCGTGTGCGATTCATGCCGCCTCCTTGCCGTTCTCGACCAGCCGCACGAACAGTTCTTCCAGCCGGTTGGATTTGTTGCGCATCGAGCTGACTTCGATGCCGGCGGCCGTGAGCGCGGCAAACAGCGCATTCAACTGACACCCTCGTGGCACTTCCGCCTCCAGCGTGTGCGCGTCGGTGGCCCGCAGCGCGATGTCCTCAAGCCGCGGCAATTCGGTCGGCAGCGGCCCGGTATCCAGCACCACCGTCTCGACATCGAGCTTGGCCAGCAGCGCGCGCATCGAGCTGTTCTCGACGATGCGTCCGTGGTCGATGATGGCGATGTTGCGGCACAACTGCTCGGCTTCCTCAAGATAATGCGTGGTCAGGATCACCGTGGTACCGGCGCGGTTGATGGCGCCGATGAATTGCCACATCGAGCGGCGAATCTCGATATCGACCCCGGCGGTGGGCTCATCGAGAATCAGCAATTTCGGCTCGTTCATCATCGCCCGCGCGATCATCAAGCGCCGTTTCATGCCGCCCGACAACATGCGGGCGGAGTGCGTCGCCTTGTCCCACAGGCGCAGCTCCTTGAGGTATTTTTCCGCCCGCTGCAAGGCGATCCGTCGCGGAATGCCGTAGAAGCCGGCTTCGTTGACGCAGATGTCGAGCGGCGTTTCGAACTGGTTGAAGTTGAGCTCCTGCGGCACCAGGCCGATCAGGCGCATCGCCTCACTGCGGTTTTCATGGATCGAGACGCCGAACACCCGGGCGTCACCGGCGCTGGCGTTGACCAGCGAACTGACGATGCCGATCAAGGTGGATTTGCCCGCACCGTTCGGGCCCAGCAAGGCGAAAAAGTCGCCCGGCGCCACCGTCATCGAGACGCCTTTCAACGCCTCCACGCCGTTGTCGTAGGTTTTGCGCAAGGCGCGGATTTCCAGGGCGGGCAGGTCGGACATGGCGGCTGGCAATTCAGTGCTGACGAACGAAGCGGGGTATCATAACGGGCTTTGCCATTCCGCTTGGATGGATCGGGATACTGATGGCCGACCACTTCACCCTGCGCCTGGCGGACAGCTTCATGCTGGCGCCAACCGTACGCCATTTTGCTTTCGAGCGCGCTGACGGCGCTGCTTTCGCCTTCACGCCGGGCCAGTTCCTGCAGGTGCACTTCCACTACGCTGACGGCAAACCGACCAAGCGCAGCTATTCGGTGGCAACGCTGGGTGACGCTGCGGGCAGCCCGGTAACGCGGCTGGAGATTGCGGTCAGCTACGTCGACGGCGGCGCGGCAACCGCCTTGTTCCAGCAGTTGCAGCACGGCGGCGAAATCGAGGCCAGCGGACCCTACGGCCGTTTCTGTCTGCAAGAGGCAGACCAGAACGCGCGCTATCTGTTGCTCGCCACCGGCACCGGCGTGACGCCGTACCGCGCCATGTTGCCGCGGCTGGAACGCCTGCTGGCCGAACGCGACTGTCGCGTGGTGCTGCTGTACGGCGCCCGCAATGAGGGCGAGTTGCTGTACGGCGAAGAGTTCGAGGCGTTCGCCCGCGCCAACCCCGGCTTCGCGTTCCACCCCTGCCTGAGCCGTGGCGCCCGCCCCGACCCGCGCCCCAACGATCGCCTGGGCTATGTGCAGAACGTGATGGGCGAGTTCGCGCCCAACGGCGACACTGACATCGCCTACCTGTGCGGCAACCCCGACATGGTCGACGCCAGCTTTGCCGCGCTGAAAGACGCCGGCCTCGCCATCCCGCGCATCCGCCGCGAGAAATACATTTCCTCGCGCTGAGACGATGGATCGCGGCAATGGCCCCGGACCTGCCGCAGGAGCCTGCGTGCAGGCGATCGCCATTTCGAAATATCCGCAACCCCATCGCGAGCACGCTCGCTACTGAATCTGGCGATGCCCTGCGCCCCGGAGCGTCAGCGTTTTTTCTCGTGATGTCCGCCGAAAACGCGCCGCCTCGCCAACATCACCTTGGCGGCAAGACGCTGTCCGGACAGGCGGCAAGCGCCTCGATTTGCAACGAAAACAG
>DASSXP010000021.1:0-5393 GCA_035703755.1 Rhodanobacteraceae bacterium
CGGCACATGCAGGCCACTGCCATCGACGTAGACCAGGCCCAGACCCGGCACCGGCAGCGGCAAGCCCGCCACGAACACGGCCAGCCACAGCACGGCCATCGCGACAGCGCCCCAGCGCACAACGCGCTGGCGCCAGCGCAACGGCAACAGCGCGAAAGCCATCGCGGCCAGCACCAGCAGCATCCACACCGCACCCTCCAGTTTCACCGCCGGCAGCGCCAGCACCAGCAGCACGGCGAGCGCCGCACGGGCACGGCCACCCAGCCGCCACGCGTGCAGCCATAGCAACACGCCCAGCACCAGATACGCCGCCAGCCACAGATCGGCGTAGCCGGCCATCGCTGCGTGCACATCGAGCAGGGGCAGAGAGCCGAGCACGTAGACCGCCAGCACGGCAATCAAGCGGCCGACACCCAGACCACGCAACAAACCGTACAGCGCCAGCAGCAAGGCCAGCCACAACGCCGGCCACAAGCGCGTGTAGGCCAGATCGCACCAGCAGCCCATGCCGGCCGCGTACCACAGCTCCAGCCGGCCAAGCCAGGCCGGGTAGCCCGCAGCGGCACTGGTATAAAGCCCGCGATCGGCACTGGACAACCACTGGCTGGCATCGACAAACGGCACCCACTGATCGAGCGAGAACCACACCGCCGGTTTCACCGACCAGGCGGCCCAGGCATCCCACGGGAACAGCGGCGGCAAGGTCGCTTGCTGCCACATCCAGCCCCAGCGCAGTGCCAGCAACATCAGCAACAGGCCGATCAAAGCGCGCCCGAACCAAGTCAGCGGCGGCTCCGGACAGGCGGTCACTGCGCTGCGTCGCCAGCGCCAGGCCAGCATCGTCAACAGCACGCCCAGCGCCAGCACCCACGGCCCGATCACGCGCACCGTGGCCTGTGGGCTGACGGCCCACTGCAAGCCCCCGAGCGCCAGTCCGATGGCGAGATTGCCGAGCAACCAGCCACCACCCGCCGCCGCGCACCACGCAGCCCTGCGTCGCGGCCAGCCGCACGCCACCAGCCACACGCCGATACCCAACAACCATGGCGCCAACCACGCCAAGGCGGTCATCGGGCAGCTCCCTTGCGCACAGACAGCAGCAGCCAGTTGCCGTGCTGATACACAAGGTCCCCCGGCACCTCGAACCAGGCTTCCTGACTGCCTTCGGGATTGTCGAAGCCGGCGTTGAAGATGCGCGCTGCCGGTGGCACCGGCCCGGCATTGACCAGCCGCGAGTGGCGCGTATCGAAATGCCATTGCCGGTCGCTGTTGTCGACCAGCAGCAGAGTGCCGTCCGCGAGCCGGTTCGCTGGCGTCGTGTAACTCATCACGCTGACGTTGAGCGGGCGCAGGAACCACGCCAGCCGCACCGCCTGACCACTGCCCGGCACCCACAGCAACACATGCTGTCCGGCCGGTTGCGCCGCCAGCAACTGGCGAATGCGTCCGGCGCTTTGTTGCAGATCTCGGTCCGCCGTCAACGGCGCGCGCTCGGACCAGGGCTTGCCGGCGAAACTCGCCCGCAGGAGTTGATTCCTCGCATGCCACTGCTGCAAGCCATTGAGATCGAGTGCCAGCCACGCCGCCAACACCAGCATCGCCGCGAACGCGAACACCCGCGACCGCGGCCAACCACCCAACCAGACAACGCCAACCAGCGTGCCGAGTACACCCAGCGCCAGAATGAATACCGGCGAGCGCCGCCATACGACATGCTCGCCGGCGTGCACGACGTTGATCTGGCTGAGCGCGGTGGGCTGATAACCAAACCAATCCTGGGCGAGGCGCTCAAACGCCGCCGACCACGACGGTGATTCCAGCCGTGCCGAACCGATGACGAACGGCTGGAACGGCTGCCACGGCGGCAGCACGCCGCCGGCGTCGATTTCACTGAAGCCGATTTCGATCACCTTGCCTTGCCAAGCCGGCAGGCTGGCGAGATCGAACACGCCTTCGCCCGCCTCGGGCCACGGCAGCCGCTGCACGCTGACATCCTCTGGATGCGCCTCGGTCCGCACGATGAGATCGAGCTCCAGCGTGCGCGGAAAATTGGCCAGCCGATAGCGCAGCCAGCGATAGTCACCAGCCGCAACCGGCGGCGTCAGACGCCAGGACTGCAAGGCTTGATCGAAATCGCCGAGATCGCTGACCTCCATGCCCGCCGCGGTCGCACGGCTCGATCCACCCAGCACGCTGCTGAGCGCTTCCTGAGACAAATCCTGCGCGCGCGCTGGCGTCCACGGTGTCGTCAGCGTCACCCCGGCAGCCCATGTCAGCAGCAGCGCCCACCAGACCACCAGCACGATACCGAGACCAAGCCGCCGCGTCATCCGGCGGCGCCTTGCCAGCGATCCATGTCGGCGTCGTCGAAACCCGCTGCCCGCCGCGCTTCGCGGTTGAAGGGCGGCCGCGGCAGTGCGCCCATGTGGGTAACGAGCAGGCGCTCGAAGGTCGGCCCAGGCACCAACCCGGCAGCGGCGCAGCACCATTCGAACCAACGCGTGCCGGCGGCCACATGCGCCACCTCTTCGCGCAGGATCACGACCAGCACGGCCACGCTGGCGGTGTCTCCGACCTCGGTCAGACGCTGGATCATGCCGGGCGTGACGTCGAGCCCGCGCGCCTCCAGCACCCGCGGCACCAGCGCCATCCGCGCCAGCACCGCGTGCTGGGTCTTGCAGGCCATGTCCCACAAGCCGTTGTGGGCGTCGAGATCGCCGTAGGCGGTGTCGAGCTCGCGCAGCCGCGCCGCCACCAGACTGAAATGGCGTGCCTCATCGGCCGCCACGCCAACCCAGTCGTCGTAGTAGGCGCGTGGCATGTCGCGGAAGCGGTAAACGGCATCCCAGGCGAGGTTGATGGCGTTGAACTCGATATGGGCCACCGCGTGCAGCAGGGCCGCCCTGCCGGCCGGAGTGCCGAGGCCGCGTTGCGGCAGTTGCCGTGGCGGCACCAGTTGCGGCCGCGGCGGTCGCCCGGCCACCGTCTCGGCGCATTCGATCTCGGCGGCGGCGCTGTCGCGCGACAGCGTGCCAGCGCGCCACGCGGCCGCAACGGCAGCGGTGCGGGCAATTTTTTCTGCCGGATCGGTGAGCCGCAAGCAGTCGCGGGCGGCGTTGAACAAGCTGTCCATGGCAATCGGTCGAGTCAGGGCAACGGGGGCCAAGGCAATGCCCGGCCATTATGCCGGCAATTTTCACGGCATCACGTCAAATAGCGTAACCACGACTGGAAACCGGACAAAGCGTGGCCGTGGTCACGCTTTGCCGCCAGCGTCGCGCGTCATTCAGGCGCCGCCGACACCCTGCCTGCGCTCGATCTTGGCACTGTCCGAGCGCTGACGTTCGAGTTCGGCGAGGTATTCAGGCGCGAGCTTCGTCACGTATTCGCCGGAGAAACACGAGGTATCGAAATGTTGCAAGTGTTCATTGCCCTCGGACACCGCCGCGACCAGATCGTCGAGATCCTGATAGATCAACCAGTCGGAGCCAATCAGTTGCTCGATGTCGGCCACGCTGCGGTCGTGCGCGACCAGCTCCGTCGCGGCCGGCATGTCGATGCCGTAGACGTTGGGATAGCGCACCGGCGGCGCGGCGGAGGCGAAATACACCCGCTTGGCGCCGGCCTCACGGGCCATCTGCACGATTTGCCGCGAGGTGGTGCCGCGGACGATGGAATCGTCCACCAGCAAGACGCTTTTCTTGCGAAACTCCAGATCGATCGCGTTCAATTTGCGGCGCACCGATTTCACCCGCTCGCCTTGTCCGGGCATGATGAACGTGCGACCGATGTAGCGGTTCTTGACGAAGCCCTCACGGAACGGCACCCCCAGCGCTGCCGCCAGGGCGCTGGCCGCGGTACGTGCGGTATCGGGGATCGGAATCACCGCATCGATGCCGTGGTCGGGCCGCTCGCGCAGGATCTTCGCCGCCAGCCGCTCGCCCATGCGCAGCCGTGCCTTGTACACCGAGACGTCCTCGATCATCGAGTCCGGCCGCGCCAGGTACACGTACTCGAAGATGCACGGCGCGTGCTCCACCGGCGCCGCACAGACGCGGGTGTGCAGCTCGCCGGCACGGGTCACCAGCACTGCCTCGCCCGGCGCCACGTCACGCAGGCGACGAAAACCGAGGATGTCCAGCGCCACCGATTCCGAGGCCACCGCGTACTCGGCGCCGAGTGCGGTTTCGCGCACGCCGAGCACCAGTGGCCGGATGCCGTGCGGATCGCGGAACGCCAGCAAGCCGTAGCCAAGCACCAGCGCCACGCAGGCATAACCGCCTTCGGCACGCGCGTGCAGGCGCTCGACCGCGTCGAACAGGTGTTCCGGCTGCAACGGACTGGCCGGTGGCACACGCAATTCGTGCGCCAGCACGTTGAGCAGGATTTCCGAATCCGATTCGGTGTTGATGTGGCGGCGATCCTCGGCGTACATGCGCTGGCGCAGAGCCGCCGTGTTGACCAGATTGCCGTTGTGCGCAAAGGCGATGCCGTAGGGCGAGTTGACGTAGAACGGTTGCGCCTCCTCGACCTTGTCGCTGCCAGCGGTGGGATAGCGGCAGTGGCCGATGCCGATGGCACCGGTGAGGTTTTGCATGTCGGCCTGCTGAAACACGTCGCGCACCAGCCCGTTGCGTTTGTGCAAGTGCAGGCGGGCGCCGTGTTCGGTGGCGATGCCGGCCGCGTCCTGGCCGCGATGCTGGAGGACGGTCAGGCCGTCATACAGCTGCGCCGCGACGTCATGTTTGCCGACGATACCGATGATTCCACACATGGTTTGACTTCAATTGAGAGTTGCAGGAGAGGGAGTCGCGGCCGCGCTGCTGGCGGCGGATGCCGGCACCCGTGGCACCAGCCGCTCGGGCAAGGCGGCGGCGGCCGCGCGCAGACGGGCGGGATCGAAATCGAGGTAGTGGTGGATTTGCGGCGGCAGCACGCCCGCCAGCCATTCCGCGCTGCCGCGAAATGCCGGCAGCACGCGGGATTGCTGCCACCACGGATCGCGCGGGAACGGCGTGAAGCCGGCCAGCATCACCACCAGCGTTACCAACAGACCACCGCGCAACAGGCCAAACAGCATGCCCAGCAGACGGTCGGTGCCGGACAACCCGGTGCCTTGCACCAGTTGCGCCATGATGAAGCGCAACAGCGCACCAAGCAACAACACGCCGATGAAACAGGCCCCGTAGCCCAGCGCCAGCCGCGCCGACGGCAGGCTGACGGCCGGGTCGAACCAGGTGGCCACGGTGTCGCCGAACGCCCACGCCAGCCAGAACGCGGCGATCCACACCGCGAGCGCCATGACCTCGGCCACCAAGCCGCGCCACAGGCCGATCAGCACCGACAGGCCCAGCACGGCAAGAATGGCGTAATCGGCAAAATTCACGCGCGTG
>DASSXP010000122.1:0-9117 GCA_035703755.1 Rhodanobacteraceae bacterium
GCTGGTTGCCAGCAATGGCCTGTGGTGGCTGGCCCACCAGCGCGCCAGCACGCGCTGCGCCGAGGCGGCAGCGGATGCCGCCACCCTGCGCGGCGATATCGAGCGCCAGCGCGCCGATTTCGAGGCCGCTGCGCGCCAGCAGGAGCGCGCCCAACACAACGCGCTGCAAGGCGTGCGCCGCATCATGGAACAGGAGTTGAGCAATGCCCAAACCAAACGCCAGCAGCTGGTGGCTGACCTGCGTGCTGACAATGTCCGGCTGCGCGCACATTGGCAAGGCTGTGCCGCCGCCAGCGTGCCCGCAACCGCCACCACCGCCGCCGGAATTGATGACGCCGCCCAACTTCGAAACCAGGGTGCGGGCGATCTTGTTGGTGCCAGCGCCGAATGCGATGCCCGCATCCACGCACTCCAGTCCTACGCCCGGCTCTGCTACGGAGGCAGCCAGTGATCTTCACCATTGAACCCATTGTGTTGGTATGGCTGCTGGGCCTTGCGCTTGCGGTTCTGGGCGGTTTCGCCGGCATCGGCCGCTGGCTGCTGGCGCAGTACCAAAAGCGCATCGACGACCGCTTCCACTTGCTGGCGGAGGACGCCCGTGCATGGAGGCAGGCCGAGCGCAACCTGATGGACCTGCGCGCGCACGTCACCGAGAACTACGTGATGCGCGACGACTACACCCGCAACCAGTCGGTGGTGGAGGCCAAGCTCGACGCGCTGGCCGCCAAGATCGAGTTATTGCAAGCCCAGGCCGCCCCCGCGAGGAACCCCAATGGACACTGATGCGATCAAGCCACGCCCGGAGCAAATCCGCTGGGTGCTGATTTTGACCTTGAACAACGCCCGCCCGCGCGGCGCGGGCGCTGCCGTGCTGCTGGGCACGGTGCAGGGCGCGCTGTACCCCGATGCCACCGTGCAGGAAATCCGCCGCGAGCTGGATTACCTGGAACGCCGGCGGCTGGTGGACGTGGAGCAATCGCCGGCCGGCCCGTGGCTGGCACGCCTCACCCACCACGGCGTGGATCTGGCCGAATACACCATCGACTGCGAGCCGGGTATTGCACGCCCGGCCAAGTATTGGTGACCCCATGCCGGCGCCCAGCAAGATCGACCAGTTGCCGGATGATGTCCGCCGCGAGCTCGACGAGCGCATCGTTGCCAATGGCTTTGGCGGCTACGTCGCCCTGAGTGAATGGCTGGCCGAGCACGGCTACACCATCGGCAAATCCACCGTCGGCGCCTACGGCAAGGATCTGTCGCGCCACATCGCCCGCGTGCGCGCCTCGACGCAAGCGGCCATCGTGCTGGAGGAATCCACCCGCGATGACACCGACGCGCGCAGCAATGCCATCTATGCCCAGCTCCAGTCCGGCATCTTTGACGCGCTTACCGCCATTGATGAGGCCGAGGGCGAAGCTGACCCGGAAAAGAAGCTCACGCTCTACACCAAGGCCGGCAAAGACTTTGCCGCCATTGGCCGTGGCAACATCGCGCGCCAGCGCTGGGCCGCCGAGGTGCGCGCCAAGCTCGAAGCCGCGCGTGTGGACGTGCGCAAGATCGCCGCCGACGCCGGCGTGCCAGATAGCGTGATGGCCGCCATCGACGCGCGCCTGCTGGGCGCCGTGTAATGGGCAATGCCCGCATCCAACCGGCCGACCCCAAGGCCATTTTTCTACCCAGCCAGGCGCGCTGGATCAAAGACACCAGCCGCCTGAAGCTGGCCGAGAAGTCGCGCCAGATCGGCTGGACGTGGGCCACCGCGTATGCCTGCGTGCGCCGTACCGCCGCCAAGGGTGCCAAGAGCGACCAATGGATTTCCAGCCGCGACGAAATGCAGGCGCGCCTGTTCATTGAAGACTGCAAACTGTGGGCCGATGTGCTGCACCTGGCCGCCGACTACTTCGGCGAGCAAGTGGTGGACCCGGAGACCAAGCAGACCGCCTACGTATTGCGCTTTGCCAACGGCCGGCGCATCCACAGCATGTCATCCAACCCGGACGCGCAAGCCGGCAAGCGCGGCGGCCGCGTGCTGGACGAGTTCGCCCTGCACCCGGACCCGCGCAAGCTATGGGCCATTGCCTACCCCGGCATTACGTGGGGCGGCAATCTGGAGGTGTTCAGCACCCATCGCGGCAGCCACAATTTTTTCAACCAGCTGATCCGCGAGGTGCGCGAGGGCGGCAACCCCAAGGGCATCAGCCTGCACCGCGTGACGCTGGAAGACGCGCTCAATGAAGGGCTGCTCAGCAAGCTGCAAGCCAAGCTGCCAGCGGATGATGAGCGCCAGGCGATGGATGAAGCCGCCTATTTCGACTTTGTGCGTGCCGGCTGTGTGGACGAGGAATCGTTCCAGCAGGAATACATGTGCAAGCCCGCCGACGACGATGTCGCCTTCCTCGAATACGACCTCATCGCCGGGGTGGAATATGCCCAGGATGCCGACTGGCAGACCATCGAGAAGGGCGAGCTCTACGCCGGCATCGACATTGGCCGCAAGCGCGACCTCACCGTGATGTGGATCGCCGAGCGCTTGGGGGACGTGCTCTACAGCCGCAACATCATTGCGCTGGCCGCAATGCCCAAGCCCGAGCAAGAGGCCATCCTGTGGCCGTGGATCGCGCGCTGCCGCCGCGTGTGCATTGACGCCACCGGCCTTGGCATCGGCTGGGTGGATGACGCCGTGCGCCGCTTTGGCGAGCACCGCGTGGAAGGCGTCACCTTTACGCCCAAGGTGAAGGAGGCGCTGGCCTACCCGGTGCGCGGCAAGATGCAGGATCGCACCTTGCGCATTCCCTACGACCCGGTGATCCGCGCCGACCTGCGCAGCGTCACCAAGCAGACCACCGCTGCCGGCAACATCCGCTTCACCGCCGAGCGCACGCCAGATGGCCACGCCGATCGCTTCTGGGCGCTGGCGCTGGCCGTGCATGCCGCCGGCACACCGGCCGCGCCGATTGAGTTCCAGTCCACCGGCAGCCGCGCCGTCGGCGCGGCGGTGGGCGTTGATTTTGCCGACGCCGGCTTTGGCAGCGTCACCGGCGGCAATGACTTTGGAGGTTACCTGTGAGCACGCCCACCCCCGAGCTTGGCCGCGAGATCGCCACCACCGCCGATGGCATCGACATTACGCGCGGCTTCACCGGCCCGCTGCTGACCCCCTACGACAGCGTGCTGCGCACGCGCGGCGGCAATGACCTGGTCATCTACGAACAGGTGCTCTCCGACCCAGAGGTGAAAGCCACCCTTGGCCAGCGCCAGCTCGCCGTCACCCAATGCGAATGGCAGGTGGATGCCGGCGGCGACAGGCGCGTGGACAAGCAAGCCGCCGAGTTTCTGCGCCAGCAGCTGCACGCCATTGGCTGGGACAACCTGACCACCAAGATGCTGTTCGGTGTGTTCTACGGCTACGCCGTGGCCGAGCTGATTTACCGCCCCGACGGCGGCAAGATCGCCCTGGCCGCCGTCAAAGTGCGCAACCGCCGCCGCTTCCGCTACTCGCCGGAGGGCGCGCTGCGCCTGCTCACGCCGAGCAACATGACCACCGGCGAGCCGGCCGAGGCGCCGTACTTTTGGCAGTTCCAGACCGGCGCCGACAACGACGACGAACCCTATGGCTTGGGGCTCGCACACTGGCTCTATTGGCCGGTGCTGTTCAAGCGCAACGGCATCAAGTTCTGGCTGATGTTTCTGGAGAAGTTCGGCCAACCCACTGCCGTCGGCAAATACGACGCCGACGCCAACGCCGTGGAGCGCGCCAAGCTGCTGGCCGCCACCCGCGCCATGCAAACCGACGCAGGCATCATCATGCCCAAGGGCATGGAGCTGGATCTGATCGAGGCGGCCCGCAGCGGCACTGCCGACTACAAGACCCTGCACGACACGATGGACGCCACCATCCAGAAGGTGGTGCTGGGGCAAACCGCCAGCACCCAGGGCACGCCCGGCAAGCTGGGCAACGATGCGCTGCAAACGGAAGTGCGCAACGACATCATCAAGGCCGATGCGGATTTGGTGTGCGAGAGCTTCAACACCGGCCCGGCGCGCTGGCTCACCGAGTGGAACTTCCCCGGCGCCGCCATCCCGCGCGTGTACCGCGTCACCCAAGAAGCCGAAGACCTCGACGCACTGGCCAAGCGCGACGCCAGCCTGGCCGGCATCGGCTACAAGCCGAGCCTGGCGCGCGTGCAAGAGATCTACGGCGACGGCTACGAACCGGCCGCGCCGGTGCCCGCGCTGCCGCCGCCGGGCAGCGAGCCGGCGGCGTTTGCGGCGGCGGATGCCACAGCGGATGTGCCCGCGCATATGGTGGCGCCGCTGGAGCGCGCCGCCCAGCCGATGGTGGAAGGCTGGCTGAAGCAGATTCGCCAGCTCGTCAACGAAACGACCTCGTTGGACGCGTTGCGCGACGCGTTGTTCACACTGCTCCCGGACATGGATATCGACCAGTACGGGCAGGTGATGCAAGAGGCTCTTACCGCCGCGCGCCTGGCGGGGCGCTATGAGGTGCTGCAAGAGACACCGCCCAGCGCCCGCGGGGATGCGTGATGGCGACGCCAATCTGGGCATCACTGCCGTTCCGTGAACAAATCGAGTTCTTCCGGCGCAAGGGCAACATTCTCACGGAGGCGTGGACGGATGTCTGGCAGGAAGGCCACGACCACGGTTTCATGGTGGCCGGCGCCAACCGCATGGATTTGCTGCTCGACCTGCGCGAAGCGGTAGACAAGGCCATTGCTGACGGCGAAACGCTGGCGCAGTTTCGCCAGCGCTTCGATAGCGTGGTCGGTGCACGTGGCTGGAGTTATGTGGGCGGGCGCAACTGGCGCACCCGTGTCATCTACGAAACCAACCTGCGCACCAGCTATGCCGCTGGTCGCTACGAG
The DNA here is from genome assembly GCA_035703755.1 of Rhodanobacteraceae bacterium. Lineage (GTDB taxonomy): Bacteria > Pseudomonadota > Gammaproteobacteria > Xanthomonadales > Rhodanobacteraceae > DASSBG01. Next base: position 4,884 of record DASSXP010000122.1, read on the forward strand.
CAGTTGCAGCGCATCAAGCGGTATGCGCCATACTGGCGCTACCGCCACAGCGACAGCGTGCAGCACCCGCGCCCGCAGCACATGGCATGGGACGGGCTGGTGCTCCATGCGGACGACCCCTGGTGGCATACCCACTACCCGCCCAATGGCTGGGGCTGCCAATGCCGCGTCGAGGCGCTGGAACAACGCGACTTGCAACGGCTCGGCAAGGACGGCCCGGACGCCGCGCCAGACGATGGCGTTGAAGAGGTCACGGTGGGCAAACGCAGCGGCAATCCGCGCACTGTGACGACGCCCGTTGGTGTAGACCCGGGCTTTGGCTACGCGCCGGGACGTGATGCGTGGTTGCAGCGCCAAGGCGAACACGTGGCAGGGCGCGCGGCCCACTTGCCACCGGCTGCAATGCAGCCGGCCTTGGCGCCACTTATGAATATCCAGGCGGTGCGCGATGCCGTGGCAGCGCGCGCAGCGGCGCCTGGGCTGCGCCCCGCCATCGAGCTCACCGATGCGGAAATCAAAACGGTCATCCGCGACGCGTTCGCATCCGAGCGCGCTGCCGACTTGCACGCGCCATACGACCCGGCGCTACCCATTTCACGCGGCTTGCAACAAGCCATCGCGGTGTACACCGACGGCTATTTCAATGCGGTAAACAGACAGCTGCGCGGCGCCGCTCTCTCACCGCAAATGCAGCGGTACGTCGAAGTGCTCGATGCCGGCCTGGCCGGATTGCCGGCCGCGCCGGGGCGCGTGTGGCGTACCGTGACCATAGCCAAGGCCGATGTGGACACGTTCTTGCGGCCCTACTTTGATGCCTTCGCCGATGCCGGCACGGTCGAATGGCCGGCCTATTCCAGCACCAGCCATGCCGGCGCCGTCTACGACAGCAATGTCGTGTTCGAAATCCAGTCGCGGTCGGGCCGTAACATCGCCGGTCTTTCTTTCCATCCGCAAGAAGCTGAAACCCTGTTGCCGCGTGGCGCGCGCTTCCGGGTGGTCGGTGAACCGGAATTGCGTGGCGGCAAGTGGTACATTGAACTTCAGGAGTTGACCGAATGACCAATGCCGACATCCAAAAAGTGCTCGACTACCACCGCCAGCGGTCTGGCGGGCGGACGGCGTTGAACGCAGCCGGCGCCGCACGGGTGTTGCGCGAATCGGGTGCCGCAACAGCGGATGACTACATTCGGCAATGCACCGCACGGGCCGCCGACCGCGCCGACGCGTTCGAATCACTGTCGAGGCTGCCATCGAACTCGGGGGTGGCGGCCAACGGCAGCTTTGGCGGCCAGCTGCCACCCGCAAAGCCGTAACAAATGGCCGGCGCCAGCATCTACATTGATGTCGATGACAAACGGGTGCTCGCCTCGCTGCGGCACGCGGCCACTCAGCTTGACGGTAGCGGGCTTACCGACTTGCTGGAGCGCATCGGCAACCGCCTGCTCAACTCAACTCGCGAACGGGCCGAACGGCAGGTCGGGCCCGATGGTATCCCCTGGATGGCCCTCAGCGACAAGTACGCCAAGACGAAAGCCGGTAAGCGTCCCGGCAAGCGCATCCTCGAGTTCGATGGCCACCTGCTCGGCGATCGCTTGACTACGCAGGTGGTTGGCAATGAGTTGCTGATCGGCACGTTTGCGCCCTACGCGGCCACCCATCAGTTCGGTCGCGGCCCGATCCCGGCCCGCCCATACCTCGGCTTGTCACCAGAAGACGTGGCCGACGTGGATGAAACAGTTCGGCTGCACCTGCGCGACGCGTTCGACGCGGGCTGAATCATCAAACCGCCTGTAACGCCCCACAAGCGCCACCCGCTGCCAACCGCCCCGATGGCCCATTGCGCGCGTGCGCGGCGCGTGCACCCCCAATTTAACCTGTTTTAACCAAGGTCCAGCGCTGCCCGCGCGCTGGCAGTCGGTTTGCGGTAGCGGCGTTGCGCCGAGCGCGGCCAAATGTTTCGCCGCCGCCGCATTTGCTCGCCTCGCTCGCGCGCGCGTGAGGGCGTTCGGAACCGGGGCCGATTACTCGACCAGCGTGGATGCGGAACATGGTCCCATGCCTACCGCCAAACCCATCGCCATCGAAATCTTCCGCGCCGGCCGTCACGTGGATATGCACGGCCGCGCGTTCGACCTGACCACCGCCGACCTTGCCGCCATTGCCAGCGGGTATGACCCGGCCCGGCACGAGGCGCCACTGGTCATCGGCCACCCGCAGCTCAACGCGCCGGCCTATGGCTGGGTGAAGGGCTTGCGCGTGGATGGCAACACGCTGGTGGCCGACACGCACCAGGTAGACCCGGCCTTTGCCGAGGTGGTTGCCGCGGGCCGCTACAAGAAGCGCAGCGCCTCGTTCTTGCTGCCCACCGCGCCGGACAACCCGGCCCCAGGCCAGTACTACCTCAACCACGTCGGCTTTCTGGGCGCCGCGCCGCCCGCCGTAAAAGGGTTGCGTGACGCGCAATTTGCCGCCGCCGACCAATGCGCCGAGTTCGCCATTGGCGAGCGCAATTGGGCCTTTGGCCAAATCGCCACGGTGCTGCGCCGCTTGCGCGAGTACTTCATCGAATCTCAAGGGGTGGAGAAAGCCGACCTTCTGATGCCGGGCTGGACCATCGACTCCATCGCCGAGGCCGCGCAGCCGGACACGCCGGCCGAGGTATCCCCCAACCCTTCGTTTGCCGCACCTGTCATTCCGCCACTGGAGCATTCCATGCCTTCACCTGACCAACAATCCGCCGAGTTCGCCGCGCGCGAGCAGGCGCTCAACACCAAGGCCGCCGACATCGTGGCGCGTGAGCAGGCGCTTGCCGCCCGCGAGCAGCAAGCCCGCCGTGACGATGCAGCTGCCTTTGCTTCCGGCCTGGTCGAGTCCGGCCAGTTGCTGCCGCGTGATGCCGCCACTGTGACGGAGCTGCTGCTGGTGTTGCCCACGGATACGCCGCTCAGTTTTGCGGCCGCCGACGGCAGCACCACCACCGTGCAGCCAGCCGCCGCGTTGCGTGAGTTTCTGACCGCCTTGCCGCCGCGTGTGCATTACCCGGAGAAATCCGCACCGGACGCCACGCCGGCCGTGGCCAGCTTTGCCACGCCGCCCGGTGAAACCGTGGATGCGGCCGAGCTGGCCGTGCACCAGAAAGCGGTCGCTTTTGTTGCCGCACACCCCGGCACCCCATACCTCGCGGCCGTTGCGGCCGTGTCCGGCTGACCTCAAGGGAACCTGCCATGACCCAGAAGATTTCACTGCTTGCGCTGCCCGTCATCGCCGCCGCTGCGATCGAGGCCGAGCGCTTCGTCACCGCCGCGGGCGCCTATCCCACCGCCGCCACCAGCGCCTTCGGTGTCAGCACCACCAAGGCCGCCAGCGGCGAGTTGTTTGGCGTTGACGTGCTCGGCACCGCCATCGTCACCGCGGGCGCTGCCATCGCCAAGAACGCCTCGCTGGAGGTGGGCAGCTCGGGCAAGGCCATTACCCGCACCAGCACCAACCCCATCGTCGCCGTGGCCTTGCAGGCCGCCAGTGCCGATGGCGACCGTATCGAAGTGCTGCTGATCCCCAACGCGGCCTGATCCGCGCACACCTACAGGACCCCGATCATGCCCCAGCAAACCCTCGCCCAATCGCGCGTTATCAACCCCATCCTGACCACCCATGCCCAGGGCTATCAGCGCCCCGGCAATGTGGGCCAGTTCCTGTTCCCCGCCGTGTCGGTGGATGCCTACGCCGGCCAGGTGCTGGAGTTTGGCAAGGAGGCCTTCCGCCGCTACAACACCCAGCGCGCACCCGGCACCGCCACCAAGCGCATCACCTTCGGCTACGCCGGCAAGCCGTACGCCATCATCCCGCAGGCGCTCGAAGCGGTGGTGCCCAACGAAAACCGCACCGACGCGGCCGCCGTGCCCGGCATCGATCTGGCCACCGACGCGGTGGACGTGGTGCTGGATGCAATGGAACTTGCCCACGAGTTCGCCTGCGCCGACATCGCCCGCGCCGCCGCCAATTACGACAGCGACCACAAGGTGGCGCTGACTGGCACCGCGCGCTGGAACGGTGGCTCCACTGCCGACCCCAGCAAAGACATCGCCACGGCCAAAAACGCCATCCGCGAATCCATCGGCGTGCGCCCGAACGTGGTGCTGTTGTCCGCGGCCGCCTTCGCCGCGCTGGAGTTCAACGCGGACATCATCGAACGCATCAAGTACACCGGCCGCGATGCGCTCACCACCGACATCCT
>DASSXP010000214.1:0-7583 GCA_035703755.1 Rhodanobacteraceae bacterium
ACGTTCATTGGAACGACGTCGGTTTTCTGTTCGCCATGGCGCATGCCGGCGCCAGACCCACGCTGTACGGCGTGGCGACGAACGGCGCCGGGCTGGCACGGCATATCGGCGGCACGGATGACCGGCGCGACCGCACGTCGATTCCACCCGCAGCGATGATTCGGCTCGCGGGCCAGGACTGGCGCGCTCTCAAACACCTGTTCTCGATGGGCGAAGGAATCGTCTATGGCGTAGCGTCAAATGGCGACTTGGTCTGGCATCGGCCGAAGGGCGCTGCGAATGGGGCCGCTGCCGGGCCGTGGGAAACGCGCGTCGTCGGCGTCGGCTGGGGCGCTTTCACACATGTATTCACAACCGGGCAAGGCGTTATCTACGCCATCAAGCCGGACGGAACGCTGCTTTGGTACCAGCACCGCGGCTACCTGACCGGTGCCGGCATCGATCAGCCGGGCGCCTGGCAAGGCCCGAAACAAGTCGGCACCGGCTGGCAGGGCTTCACGCAGGTATTTGCCGCTGGCAACGGCCATATTTACGCCATCAACAACGCGGGCGAACTTCTCTACTACAGGCACAGGGGCTGGCGTGACGGCAGCTTCGATTGGGACGCGCCCGTCAAGCTGGCCGACGGCTGGGGCAACTACACCCAGGTGTTCGCCGCGACGGGCTATTGAGAGGATGGAACCGATGACGCCGCAAACGGCATGCCTGGACAGCCAACTGGGTGCCAGCAGCGGATTGCGCCGCGTGTCCCGCTTCAAGCTCGACGAGATTTTTCCCTCGTCGCTTGATGATTGACGTCGCTCACCCAAGGGGAACCGAAGATGATGAACCGCGTTCACTGCCCTTTTCCGATCGCTGGCGCCGGCCACGTTGTCGCCTTGCTGGCCGTTGCCAGCCTGACGCTTGGCGCTTGCTCGAAGTCGGCCGATCCCGCCGCGGCCGTTGCATCGACCTCTGCACGGCCAACGGCAAGCAAGGCGCCCGATTGCGCAACCATGAACAATGCCGCCACCGTCAGCGCGTTGCTGGAACAGCCAATCGTATTGCAACAGCAAGGCTCTCTGGCGACAAAACTGGTCTGCAACTACCTCAATGCCGGCAACGCCTTGATCGCGCGCATTGCGATTGCATCGGGCCGTACGGTGCCGGCTGCCGGGCCAGCAGGGTACACCACGGCTGCGGAGGCAACGCCGGCGCCGTCGTACACCATCCTCGGCTACAGCACCTGGCAGGTGGAACCGCACAAAATCATCGTCGGCATGGATCACGCCGTGGTGACGATGGACCTGCCCGGCATCCGGGAACCGCATCGCATGGCGGCCAAATTCATGCTGGGCATCGACTACTCACTGCGCGGCAAGTAGTTCCAGCAGGGAGCTTTTCCATTGTCTGGATCATGAATTGGCAACAAGGCGCTTGATCCGGCGCTGACGAAGGAGGGTTGTTTCATGCACATCGGACATCGCAGTTTTGTCGCGGGCTGTTTGTATGTGGCGTGTTGCCTGTTGCCGTGGTTGTCGGCATACGCGGCTTGTCCGCCCTGTGACGGCTATTTCGACCCGGCATTTGCCGGCGGCGCCGGTCGGCGCACCTTGCCCTTGGGTCTCGACGTTGGAAATGTCACACGGCCGATCATTTTGCGGCGCACCGACGGCGGATTGATAGTCGTCGGGACATGCATGCATTCGGATATTGGCAGCTACGGTGATGCCTGCATTGCGGCACTGAAAGCTGACGGCACCATGGACTTTGACTTCGGGCCACAGCATCTGGGAACCACCAAGCTGAGCAGCCTTGGCCTGGACAGTGCGGTGGCTCACGCTGCGACCCTGACCAGCGATGGCCGCATCGTAATGTTGTTGCAGGTCAACTTGTTCGATCACTACGTGGTGTTGCTGTCGGCGGACGGCACACAGATTGCGCACCAGAAACAGTTCACTCTGGATACGTCGGCCGGAGGCCAAACCTGGCATGCCAGCGTGCTCGCCGTTCAGCACGACGGAAAAATCTTGATCGCGGGCGACGTCGTCCCGTGGTTTCACAGCTTTCCGCAGCCAAGCCACATCGTCGTCGTGCGAATGACGGCTGATCTAAGCGACTACGACCATGGGTTCGGCAACGACGGGCGTGCGAGCGTGGATTTCGATTCGAATGCCGATGCCACCAATGACAACACGAACTTTCAAGCCATGGTGCTGCAGAGCGATGGCAGGATCCTCGTCGCGGGTGCGCTGTACGATTATGGACTGGCGGCACTGGCGAGTTTCGACGCCGGCGGCAACCTTGACTTGTCGTTTGGCGACAACAACAGCGGTCGCATCACCAGCGATTTCGGTGTCGGCATGAGCGCCGCAAAAGCCCTGCAAGTGGACGCCAAAGGGCGAATCATCGTCGGCGGCGAAACGACTACCTACGCGGGCAATGGATACGGCAGCGAGATGGTGATCAACCGGCTGCTCGCCAACGGCGCCCAGGATTCCGATTTCGGCACGTTCGATCCTCTCGATCCGGCTGGGCCGGTGGTCTTTGGTGCAGATCGCGGTGGGTCCAACGACGACATCCTGCACGCACTGGTGGTGCAGTCCGACGGCAAGATCGTCGCCGTCGGCAGCGGCAAACCGGCCGACGCGGGCGCCGGCCTGGATTTTGAAGTGATGCGCCTCAACGGTTTGGATGGGCAACCGGACTTTGATTTCGGGGTCGAGGCCAGCAGCATGGGCGACTTGGGCTGCACCACCGCCAGCGCCGACGACACCGCTTGGGGCGTGGTCATGGGCAGCGGCATCGTCATCGCCGGCTTGTGCGAGAGCACGTCCACTCCCGAGGCACATTACGGCATCGCCCGTCTCAAGGTCGACGAAATCTTTCCCTCCTCGTTTGACCGCTGATTCGTTGTCTGTCGCCTGAGCGTCGATTACCCGTATGGGAAGGTGAGGGCGAAACGCCCGCCAGCGAAGCTTCAGCGAGGAACGATCATGAAAGCCTGTCTTGTTGCCCTGTTGGGCGCGCTCGCCATCGGCATGCCGGCACACGCACAACAAAACCACGCATCGACGTCGCATGACGGTGAACCATCGACCGCCGAGGTGATGTCCTCGCCTCAGGTGCAACAAGCCATGTCCGCGGCGATGCAGGTACTGCAACAGATGGACCAGCAGTCGCATCCGGGCGGCAACAAGGTGCGCAGCGGGCAATCAGCCGGCCAGTCCGACGCCATGCGCGATGCGGCCAGCGTGGCGCGGCAGGCATTCGGTTTTGCGGCCGAAAACCCGAATGCCACCGAAGCGGAAAAGCAGGCTGCCGCCAATCGCATGATGCAAGGCGTGTTCCAACAAGAACTGCAAGGGGATGCGCAGCCGTCACGGGCGGATGAAAACGAGCCGGCACCGATTCATCAACAAACCAAGGACTACGGCAATGATGACGGCGATTGATCGCGCTGCGTACCGTGCCGTGGCGTGCAACGGCATGCTCTCATGGCCTCTCGTGCTGGTGCTGGCCACCGTGTTGGCAATCGTCTTGGCAATCCGTGCCAGCGCAGCCGAGCCTTCAACGGTCAAGGTGCCGTTCGTCAAAGGCCTGACCGTGGTCTATGCGGTCAGCGAGCCGCAAGGCGATTACGAGAGCCTGCACACCATCGCCTCGATTGGCGGCGACGGTTATCGCCTGAAGGTCTCCGCGCAGACCCCGCAGCAGGCACAGGCCGACATCGCTACGCGTGCGGTCGACAACGCGGACCAGAACGGCTCCTACCGGGTTCGCGGCTGGTTTTCGGCACGCGATCCCGAGCTGTTCCCGGACACCGTTCCGGGGTTCTCGCGCATCATGGCCTTGGGCCTGGAGTCCGGCAGCACGCGACTGGTGTATCTGCAAGTCGAGAGCGGCTTCGTGAAAAACACCGTGCGACGCTCCCTGAGTGGCACGCTGAACCTGGTCGAGCAAGGGCCGGAAACACTGCCGATGCTGGTCAACGGACGCGAAGTCACGCTGAACGTGCTGCATGGCAAGGGCCAGCTCGGTGATGGCGAAGGCATGGTGGATGCCGAGTATTTCGTGCTGGCGGACGACAACAACCCGATCGTGCTCAAGGCACGGGTCGGCGACGAAACGATGGAAGCGGTGCGGATCGAATACCCGGTTGCCGACGACGCACAGAACAGCATGGAACAGCAACTGGCACGCGGCGAGACGGTGGAAGTCCACAGTGTCTACTTCGCTTTCGGCAGCGCCACGATCCGCCCGGAGTCCGCGCGCACCTTGCAGGAAATTGCCGGCATTCTCGAACAGCACACGGATTGGCGCTTGCAGATTGACGGCCACACCGACGCCGTCGGCAGCGACGCCGCCAACCTCACGCTGTCGCAAGCGCGTGCCGCTGCCGTGAAAACCGCCCTGGTCGACCAATACCACATCGGCGCCGCGCGCCTGACCACCGCCGGGTACGGCGAGAGCCAGCCGCAGGACAGCAACGACAGCGCCGAAGGACGATCCCACAACCGCCGCGTGGAGCTGCGCAAACTATGAAAATCAACGCATGCATTTGCCTTCGTGCGCTCTGGCATGCCGCATTCATCGGCGTGATTGGCGCGGCGTCGCTGCCCCCGGCGATGGCAACTGAGCCGCCGGACATGACGAATGCGAAGCCATCCGACCAGAACGACCCGTTCCCCATCACCGTGACCGTGGAACCGAGCCTGGTCGTGGTGTACGAAGGCGCGGGTGGCAAGGCCGGGCGCAAGGTGACGGTCAACGGTCGTACCCTGGCGATGGGTCCGGGCGGTATCGAACCCGTGAAGATACGCTTCGATAGCGCGGATCCGCCACTGCACAGCGAGACGGATGCGGCAGTGGAAAAAGACGGCAGTTACAGCAATACCGAATTTGCTGCCATCGAACCGGGTGAGTACACCATCACGGCAACGGCACCCGACGGTCGCGGCACGGCCTCTGCCACACTGACGGTGGTCAGTGCAAAGGGGCTTGGCGAGAAGGCTGCGCACACGCTGATGCAGGCCATGAAGAATGTCGACACGGCAATGGACGCTGTGGAAAGAAAACTGCAAGATCAACCCGACTCGCCGGCCAGGCGTGAAACAGGCAAACGCATCGCCAGCTACCGTGCCGCGAGCAAGGCCTTTGTCGAGGCCGATCCAGTGGCGAGCATCCATGGATTCTTCGGTGCGATATACACGCGAGATGCCCTGCTTGAGAAAGCCGGCCCGGGCCTGCAGAAAATTGCTGGAGATTCCGAGCGGCTGGAACAGGCGAGCAAGAAAATCGCCCGCATGACGCAGCAACTGGACGGCATGGACCTGGCATGTGCGCAATTGGCTTTCGTCGGCGAAGTGGCCAAGACCGGGGCATTCATCCTGGGTCTGGGGGCGAAGATTCTGAGTGAAGGCGGAGAGCTGGCCAAACAGGCCTGGAGCTGGAACCGTGACCAGGCGGCCGACATCGCCAGCAATGCCGCCAAGAAGGCCGGTGGCGATGCCGCTGGCCTGGCCACCGGTTATTTCGTCAGCAACTTCGAGAAGTTGGCCAAGCTGCAGGAGAACCTCAAGGGCACACTGGCCAATCTGGTCGTGTATGCGACGGACAAACTGTTTGCCGCTTACTGCCAGCAGTTTGCGGGGCCTGTTGATGGGGTCTTCCATGCGGAGTTCACCCGTAACGTCAATGGCAAGCCGACCGTGTGGTGGAAGCAGGATTACAAGTTGACCGGGCGCGCCATCTTGCAGTATCCGAACAACGCCAAGGGTAAACACCTCCTGCTGAGTGGTCGCATTGAAGGCTATGCCCACAGCTTCAAGACCTGGGAGACCGGGCTCAAGGCATTCGACGACAAAGGCATCATGTCGGGCACGATCGTGGCAAAAGTGCACTATCCGCCACGCGACCTCGTCGGCGCCTACGGTGCCCGGCTGATGAGCCAAGACATCGCGGGCGTCACTTCACCCCAGCCGTGGGGCAGCGGTGTGGGCTTGACCATTCCCAACAGCTTCCTGATGGGGGTTCGGGGTGAGCTCACCGACGACAAGCTGTCCTTGCTGATCGGGGAAAGGATCAAGGATTTCATCGCGCGGGATGACGTGGTAGCGGTCATTGTGTCGCCGCTCAATACCCTCGGGCCCACGGTAACCTGGTATCCGTTGCCGTTTGTTGACGCGCACAGCGTGTTTGCCGGCGCAGCCGCCGACAAGCCCATCGACCTCAAACTGACGACGACCGGCAAGACGATGACGGCAACGGGAACCGTCGACAACAGCGTCAATACGAAGAGCGCGCATGGCGAGTACCACCTCACATTCAGGCTCTGCAATCCGGGGTGTTGAAGTGGCCATCGAAACCGCGGCGCCGGCATGAACGCATCCGCACCCGGCGCCCTGCCCCTTGCAGGTTCCGCGCGCGAATCCTTCTTTGCCGCGCAGGCGCGGTACCGCCGCAGCGCACGCCGCTGGGGCCTGGCCATGACGGTGGTGGTGGTGGCCATCACTTTCGCCATCAGCCTGTTGCTGGCACCACTCACCCTGGCGCTGATCGGCCTGCTGCTGGACCTGCTGAATCTCGTGACGCCCGCACCAAACCTCCTCGGCTCGGCATTCGGCTGGCTGGACACCATCACGGACAAGGGCAACACCGTCCCGACATCCGAAATACTCGGCGCAGCGGTACTGGCTGCGTGTCCAGGTTTTGCGGCCTTGCTGCTGGTCTGGTGGCGATTGGGCCGCATCCTCCGGGCGGGAAATCACGAAGCCCTGCACACGGCGCTGGGCTTGCGTGCGCCGCGCAAAGACGATCTGGAAGAACAACAGCTGGACAACGTGGCGGCCGAAATTGCCATCGCGGCGGGCGCGCCATTACCGCGCCTGTACTTGCTAGACAGCACTACCTGCAACCTCGGTTTGCTCGGTGACGGCACGCAGTCGGTGCTGGTGGTGACGCGCGGGGTACTGGATCACCTCGATCGCGCCCAAACCCAGGCATTGATCGCGCAAGCCATTGCAGCGATCGGCAACGGCGATGGCGCACTGGCCATGCGTATCCTGCACCTGGATCTGATCATCGGCCTGCTCGGCTTGCTGGCCCGCGCACCGGTGGACAAACACGTCCGCGCCGCACTGCGCCCCGTGCTGTGTCCAAGCACCGCTGCTGGCGCGCTGGCGGCAGTGCGCGCGGTACTCGACGCCACCTGCACCGATGCAGACGATGCAGCCACCGCAAAAAATGCCTCGCCAGCGGATACCAGCGGAGACTGGCGCAGCGCGTTGTGGATGCCATTGGCCGGTTCATTGATGATCGGCATGTTGCTCATCCCCATCAGCGTGGCACTGCTGGTCGCGCCCCTGAATGGTCTGCTCTGGCGCCGCCGGCGCCTGCTGGCCGATGCCTGCGCGGTACAGTTTTCGCGCAATCCCGAGTCCTTGGCGCAGGCCTATGTCGCACTAGCAGGCTGTTGAAAAACACCTTGATTCGATCGTCTGACACCGACGTTTGATGTCTTCGATATCAGGAGCGATCGGTTTTGTACGGCCGTTGCGGTGTAGGGCATGGGGTTTGCCCATGCCCCGACCCTCGATGCCACT
>DASSXP010000381.1:0-11672 GCA_035703755.1 Rhodanobacteraceae bacterium
ATTCGATGGTCAGCACCTGAACGCGGTGGCACCCTGCTACAACCCGGCCCACCACCACGCGCGAGCGGAAGAATCCTGCGAAGGCCTGGCCAAATTCTGGCAAGCCATTCATCGCGCCGCGCGCGAGGTCAACCCCAACGCGGTGATCGAGCTGTGCCCGTGCGGCACCGCCTTTGACTTCCACAATTTGCCGGCCACAGATCAGTACCCCGCCGCAGATCCGACTTCGTCGTGGCAGGTGCGCAGCAAGGGCAAGACCATGAAAGCGCTGATGGGCAATCGCAGCAGCTACGCCGGCGACCATGTGGAGCTCAGTGATCGCGGCAACGATTTCGCCTCGACCGTCGGCCTTGGTGGCGTGATCTCGACCAAGTTCACCTGGCCCAAAGACACCGACACGCCGGCCGAACCCTTGCCCCCGGGCGGCCTGGTGTTGACCCCGGCCAAGGAAAAGCTGTGGCGCCAATGGCTGGCCTTGTACCAACGGCACATGCTGCCGAAGGGGGAATATCTCGGCACCTTGTATGACATCGGGTTTGATCGCCCCGAGGCCCACGCCATCGCCAAAGACGGCGCGCTGTACTACACGTTTTATGCCGATCAGTGGAGCGGCAAGCTGGAACTGCGCGGCCTTGGCCAAGGCCGTTACCGCCTGCGCGACCTGTTCAATGACAAGGATCTGGGTCTGGTCGACGCACGCCACAATACGGTGTCGGTGCGGTTCCAGCATTTCCTGTTCCTCGCCGCAACGCCGGCAGGAAAACCCGCATGAGCGCCGCGACCCATGCCTCGACACGGCGCAAGTGGATCGGGTATTCGCTGACGACCGTATTGCTGTGGGGCGTTTGGGGCGCGCTGTCCGGCCTTTCTGCCGAGCGCGGATTCCCCGATACCCTGGTGTACTGCGTGTGGGCATTGACCATGATCCCGCCCGCTGTATTCGTTTTGTGGCAAAACGGCTTCAAGCTGGATCGCTCACCACGCGCAATCACATACGGTTTGCTGATCGGCCTGCTGGGTGCCGGTGGCCAGATGCTGCTGTTCCATACCCTGACCATCGGGCCAGCCTATTTCATCTTTCCGATCATCTCGCTGTCGCCGGTCATCACCATTACGCTGTCCTTCCTGCTGCTTGGCGAACGCACCGGCTCCACGGGCTGGATCGGCATCGCGCTGGCCCTGCTGGCTTTGCCACTGCTCAACCTGTCCTCCGGTGACGGCGGCAGCGGCGGCATTGGCTGGTTCGTGCAAGCGCTGGGAATCATGCTGGCATGGGGCCTGCAGGCGTATTTGATGAAACTGGCCAATGCGCATGTCGGCGCCGAAAGCATCTTCTTCTACATGATGTTGGGCGCCTTGGTGTTGGCACCGGTGGCATGGTTCATGACCGACTTCAGCCAGCCGCTCAACCTCGGCCTCGACGGCCCCTGGATGGCCGCTGCCATCCAGCTGCTCAACGCGATTGGGGCGCTGACCCTGGTGCTCGCCTTCCGCTACGGCAAGGCCATCGTGGTGGCGCCCCTGACCAACGCGGGCGCGCCGCTGATTACGGCAATGCTGGCGCTGCTGCTGGCCGGCGTGATGCCAGAATCCCTGAAGCTTTTGGGGCTTGGGCTGGCGCTGGTCGCCTCGCTGCTGCTGGTGTTGCAAGCGGAACCCGAGGCGGGCGTGACACCCCAACCAGATAGCAAGGAGAACCCCCATGCATGACCTCCAGTCGCTGCTGCGCAGACACCGCCAGGGTGACGCGGCCGGCATCACCTCGGTGTGCTCGGCGCATCCACTGGTGGTCGCAGCCACATTGCAGCACGCCCGCTTGCACGACACCGCCCTGGTGCTGTTCGAGGCCACCTGCAACCAGGTCAACCAGGACGGTGGCTACACCGGCATGCATCCGGCTGGGTTCGTCGACTATGTGCACGCGCTGGCCGCGAGCAATGGCGTCCCCGCCGCACGCATCCTGCTGGGTGGCGACCATCTTGGCCCGAACCCGTGGGTCGATCTGGCCGCCGACGCGGCCATGGACAAGGCCGAGGCAATGGTCGCCGCCTACGTTGCCGCAGGCTTCCACAAAATTCACCTCGATTGCTCGATGTCCTGCGCCGACGATCCGAGCCCCCTGCCGGAGGCCGAAATCGTGCGCCGCGCGGTACGTCTGTGTCGCGCCGCAGAGGCGGCCTGTCAACGTGCGGGAACCCCGCCTCCGGTATACGTGATCGGGACCGAAGTACCCACCCCCGGCGGCGCCACCGAAGCCATCGAAGGGCTTGCCGCCACGGCGCCCGCAGCCGCACTGGCCACCATCGCGGCGCATCGTCAGGCCTTTGTCGACGCCGGGCTGAATGCAGCGTGGGATCGTGTTATCGCCTCGGTCGTGCAACCCGGCGTGGAGTTCGACCACCACGACGTGATCGACTACCAACCGCTGCAAGCGCGTGCCTTGAGCGAGGCGATCACGCAGGTGCCCGGCATGGTCTTCGAGGCCCATTCCACCGACTACCAGACCCGCGACGCATTGCGGCAACTGGTACGCGACCACTTCGCAATCCTGAAAGTCGGCCCCGGCCTGACCTTTGCCCTGCGCGAAGCCTTGTGGGCGCTGGACGCCATCGAACGGGAATGGATTGCAGCAGGTGTGCGTGCCAATTTGCGCGCCACGGTACTGCAACGCATGCACGCGCAGCCATCACAATGGCGCCGCTACTACCACGCCCAAGGCGCGGCGCTGGATTTCGACCTGCAATACAGCCTCAGCGACCGCATTCGCTACTACTGGCCTGATCCGGTGATCGAAGCGGCCTGCGCGCAACTGTTCGCAAACCTGCGCCAATCGCCACCGCCCATGCCCTTGCTGAGCCAATACCTGCCGAGCGCATTGCCGCTGCTGCGCGCCGGCCAATCATGCGACCCAAAGGCCTGGGCCATTGCCCACATCATGAACGTTCTGGATGACTACCACCATGCCTGCCATGCCCGCCCTGCCCACTGAATATCTGGGCATTCCCGAAACTCGACTCAGCGCCGCCAGTGCCTTGTGCACCGCGCGCGAAATCGAGCAGCAACCGCGCATGCTGGCATTGACCGACACCCTGGTCGCCGCCATGCACGGCCAGCTCACCGACTTCGTCGCGCCCATCACCGACGACCCGCAGGCGCGGGTGATCCTGACCGGCGCCGGCACCTCCGCCTACATCGGCCTGTGTCTGGCTGCCTTGCTCGAGCAGACGCTGGCCGCCCGTGTCGAGGCCATACCCACCACCGACATCGTGGCGGCACCCGAGCTTTACCTCGATCCGGCAGCACCGTTGTTACTGGTCTCATTCGGGCGTTCGGGCAACAGCCCGGAGAGCCTGGCCGCGATCGAACTGGCCGAAGCCCGCGTGCCCGGCGTGCGTCACCTGGTCTTCACCTGCAATCGCAGCGGCGCGCTGGGCCGCATCAATGTGCGCCACGCGCTGACCGTGCAGCTGCCCGAGCAGACCCACGATGCGGGGTTTGCCATGACCTCCAGTTTCAGTTGCATGCTGTATGCCACGCTGGCCGCGCTGTCACCGGCCCACAGCATGGATGCACGCGGCAAGGCGCTGGCGCGGGCAATGGACGGCGTAATCCAGACCACCACACCTGCACTCAGCGAACTGGCAGCGCAAGGCCATGATCGCGTGGCGTTCCTCGGCAGTGGCCTGCTGCAGGGCCTGGCACGCGAGTCCGCGCTCAAGCTTGGCGAGTTGTGCAATGGTGAAGTCGCCACCTGCTTTGACTCCACGCTGGGCTTCCGCCACGGCCCCAAGACCTTTGTCAGTGCCAACACTGCGGTGATCGTGTACGTATCCAACCACCCGCTGACACGGCAATACGATCATGATCTGATCGACGAGCTGCGCCACGATGGCGTGGCCGCGCGGGTGCTGGAGATCACCGCCCAGCCCCGCATCGGCCATGCTGCGGACACGATTGCCATCGCCGACATGGCCGCCGCTGCCGATGTCGACCTGATCTGGCCCTACGTCGCGGCCGCACAGATGTTTGCCTTGCACGCGTCGCTGGCGCGCGGCATCACCCCCGACAACCCGAACCCGCAGGGGATGGTCAACCGCGTCGTGCAAGGCGTGCGCATCCATGCCGCATCATGACCACAACACGCTACTTCATCGGCATGGATGGCGGCGGTACCAAGACCCGCTTTGCCCTGATCGACCAGCACGGACGCTTGCTGGCCGAAGCACAATTCGGCACTACCTACCATCCACAAGTCGGGCTGGACGGCGTAGGTGATGTACTGGCGCAAGGCATCGGCGCAGTTCTGCAGCAAGCAACGCTTCATTCCTCGCAGATTCACCATGCTTTCTTCGGGTTTCCCGCGTTCGGCGAAGACAGCCGCATGGTGCCGCTGCTGCAGGCACTGCCCGCAGCCATCCTGGGCCACTCGCGCTACAGCTGCGACAACGACATGGTGTGTGGCTGGGCCGGCTCACTCGACTGCGCCGACGGCATCAATATCGTCGCCGGCACCGGGTCGATCGCTTACGGCCAACGCCAAGGCCGCGCCGCACGTGCCGGCGGTTGGGGCGAGACCTTCTCCGATGAGGGCTCGGCCTACTGGATCGCGATACGTGGTCTCAACGTCTTTTCGCGCATGAGCGATGGCCGCTTGCCGCGCGGCCCGTTGCACGACTTGCTGAAACGGTCATTGCAGTTGCGCCAGGACATCGACCTGTGCGGCTACGTCTATGGCGAAACCGCCGCCACGCGCGACCAGTTGGCGCAAATCTCGCGTCTGGTTGCGCAAGCCGCGCAAGCGGGCGACGCGGCAGCCCGGCACATCTTCCAGCAGGCCGGTGAGGAACTGGCCCATATCGTTCTGGCGGTAGCCCGCGCCCTCGAATTTGCGCCCGCGCAAACCGTTCCCGTGTCCTGCTCGGGTGGTGCATTCGCGACCGGCGAGCTGCTGTTGCAGCCACTGTGCGATACGCTGGTCGCCAGCAAGCAGCGCTACGAAATCCGGCCCGCCGTGCATGCCCCGCATATCGGTGCGGCGCACTATGCCGCGCGGCTGGCAGGCATTGTGGTCCAGGACACGACAATTTCCGAACCACCCCGATATCCCGCCGATGACGGCACCCTTGCCTCGGCACGGAAACATCATCCCACGAGCAAGTGACACCACAGTGACTACGGTGGCCAGATCAGGGTGACACACAAGCCGCCGAGGGTGGAACGCGTCAGGCGAATGCAGCCGCCACTGGCAGCAACCAGCTCGCGTGCGATGGCCAACCCGAGGCCGCTGCCGCTGTCGTGCTGATCGAGCCGCCCGCCACGCAACAGGACCCGCTGCGCCGCAGCGTCGTCAATGCCGGGGCCATCATCCTCGATGTTCATGACAGAGCCGGCAGAATCCAGGCGCGCACGGATCGCCACTCGTCGACGCGCGTAGCACACCGCGTTCTCCAGCAAGGCACCGAGCAATTCCGACAGATCGGCAACCTGCAATGGCACCCGCAGCGATTCCGGCAAATCCAGTTCAAAAGCGATTGTTCCACCCTTGTCGGTGTGCTCCAGCACCAGCACCAGGCGCTCAACGGTCTCCAGCAACAATGCCCCGTCACCGGCACCCGCACTGGCATGCACGGCGGCAATGCGGGCACGGGCCAGCTCCCTGTCCACCGTCTGCCGCATCGCGGCAATGGCGCGATCCAGCCCGTCGGCTGCTGCTGTGGCACCCGCTTCGCGGGCGTGACGGCTTTGCGCCGTCATCGCCGCCAATGGTGTCTTCAGGCTGTGTGCGAGATCCGCCGCGCGACGACGCGCCACGTCAAGGTCGCGGGCACGCGCATCGGCCAGCGCATTGATCGAATCGACCAGTGGCCGCACTTCGCGCACGCCCGAGCTCGGCAGCCGCGCGGCGGGACGTTCGCGCAAGCCGGCGAGCACCGCCGGCAGGCGCCGCAACGGCTGCAGCCCGAGTCGCACCTGCAGCCACGCGGCGGCGGAAAGGGCCAGCCACAGTGCGCCCAGGAACAGCGCCAGTTCGCGCCCAAACTCATCGCGGGCGGCCGATACCGGCGCGACATTCTGCGCCAGTTGCACCAGGACATCGCCGCCACCGGCCAGTTCGATGCGCCGCGACACCATCACCAGCCGCGAGCCGTAAGGGCCGGCAACATGCGATCGATGCCAGGCCGACGCGGCAACCGCGGCATCGGACGGCAGATCCGCGTCCCACAGCGAACGCGAACGCACGGCGCCGCGGGCGGCACTCACCTCCCAGTAATAACCACCCGCCGGTTGTTCGAGCCGCGAGTCATCCGGTGGCCGCAGCACCACCGGCCGCGCATCGGCCGCGAGGCTGAGGCCCGCCACCAGACGCAGCCCGTCGCGGGTCATTTCCGCCTGCACGCGGTCTTCCAGATGCCGCTCGAACAACAGCGTCATGAACAGCCACGCCAGCACCAGCGCTGCCAGGATCGCGACCACCGCGCCAAACAGCAAGCGCCGCCGCAGCGAATGCTCGCTCACGGATCGACGTCGATCAGATAGCCGTAGCCACGCCGGGTCAGGATCACCTCGGCACCAAACTTGCGTCGCAAGCGCGCGACGATGGCTTCGATGGCATTGCTGCTGCCATCCTCGTCTCCACCATATAACTGCTCGGCCAATTCACCGGCACTGGTGGCACGACCATTGCGGTGGGCGAGAAAATCCAGCAAACGAAACTCCAGCGGCGACAGCCGCACCGGCACACCGCCGCAGCTCGCTGTCATACGCACGGTATCGAGGCGCAAGCGGCCTGCGACGACCACATTGTCGGCGCGGCCGGCACCACGGCGCAGCAACGCACGTACTCGCGCCACCAGTTCGCCCAGCTCGAACGGCTTGCCGATGTAGTCGTCGGCACCGGCTTCGATCCCCTCGACCTTTTCCGTCCAGTCGCCACGGGCGGACACCACGATAACCGGAAAATCGCACCCTGCCGCACGCCATCGGCGCAGCACGCTCAGCCCGTCGAGTCGTGGCAGCCCGAGATCCAGCACCGCGACATCGTAGCCCTCGGTATCACCGCGGAACCACGCACTTTCGCCATCTTCCACTGCGTCGACAACGAAACCCGCAGCTTCCAGCGCACGTTGAATGTCGTCACGTATATCCGCGTGATCCTCAACCACGAGGCAGCGCATCAATCATCCTCGATCTTGCGAATGCTGCCGTCACCGGCGTTGACCTTGACCTTGCGCACGCGCCCCTCACTGGTCAGCACTTTCACTTCGTATTCCCAGCCGTGGTGGTCGCTGTGCTCCAGTTCCACCTCGATCACATCACCCGGCTGGCGCTTGCGCACCTGCTCGAGGATGCGACTGAGCGGCAGTATCTCACCCCGCCGCAACAGTTCGCGTGCTTCGAGATGATCATGATGCCGGTCGTGACCGGCATCGGCCAGCGGGGGCGCCAGCAGCACCGACAGGGCTGCCACGGCAACCAGCAACAACAGCACGCTGGCGGTACGGGTTATCGCGCTTGCTCGTTTCATGCCTGCATCATCACGCACCCGCGCTGACAGCAAGCTGACACATGCCGACAACTGCGTGTCAGCGCCGCAAAGGCAGACTGGCGAGTATCCAAGAAGGGGACCACCATGCATCGCACGCTGTCTGCCGGATCACTGCTTTTTATCTGCCTCGGCCTCGCCATGTTCACACGGGCGAGCCACGCGGGCGAGCCAAAAGACCTGGACAGCATCGAACATTTTCCCGCCAGCTACTTTGCGAAATCGGCCCCCGATACGGCCTGGGACATGCTGTTGCGCCTGCCGGGCTTCCGCGTGATCGAGCCGGACGAGGACCTGCGAGGCTATCAGGGCGCACGCGGGAACGTGTGGATCGACAACGCATGGCCGAGCAGCAAACACGACACGATCGAAAACCTGCTGAAGCGCATTCCGGCCAGCGCGGTCAGGGAAATCGAGCTCATCCACAGTGGCGCCAAGGGTCTGGACCTCGGCGGCTTCAGCCTGATTGCCAACGTGCAACGGCGCCACGACCGGCCGGCCGGCGGCCAATTGGAGGCCGGCCTGCTGGCTGGCAGCCGGGGCTGGTTGGTGCCACGTGGCCGGCTGGAATACACGCTGCACCCGGCGGCGGGCACACTGGAGCTGGGCTTGAAACTGGATCCGGAGCTGGACGATGACAGCGGCAGCGGCTCGATCCGCAAAGATTCGCCAAGCCACGTCGGCGCCGACCGCCACTGGAACACCACTACCCACAAGCGCCATATGGAAGCCACCGCCAGACTCTCTCACCCGCTAGGCGCGGGCGAGCTCGCGCTGTCGCTGGCGGCACGCAACGAAAGAGAGCGCGTCGACAGCCATGTCTCAGCCATCGAAGGCGAAGCGGCAGAACGCGACCAGGAAGCCGAGGACACCCGCCAATTCGAGGCAGACCTTGGCTACCGGCTGCCGGTCAGCGCGGTCACCACGCTGGAGCTTTTGACCAGCCATCACACCAGCAACGTGCGCGACGACGAGCGTTCCAGCGAGGGCGACGAAAGCGAAACATTCCGCTCACTCAACCGCAGCCGTGAAGATATCCTCCGGGCTGCCTTGCAACACCAGGCATCCAATACCCTGGCCATTGCCGCCGCGCTGGAATCGGCAATCAACCATCTGGACGGCAGCGCCGAGTTGGCCACTGGCGGCATCAGTTCGGCGTTGCCCGGTTCCGATGTCGCGGTCGAAGAACGCCGCAGCGAAGCCAGCTTCACGGCCACCTGGACACCACTCGCACGCGTCAGCCTGGAGGCGGGCCTGCGTGCCGAACGCTCACGCATCCGCGTTAGCGGTGACGCGCGCCGCGAACACGGTTTCTTCTACCCCAAGCCGCGCTTGGCGCTACGCTACGACCTCGGCCCGGATGATCGCTGGCTGCTGTCGATCGAACGCGAAGTGGGCCAGCTCGATTTCGACGACTTTGCCTCCAGTGCTTCGCTCGCCAGCGATGCAGTGGCAGCCGGCAACGCGGATCTGGTGCCCGACAAGACCTGGCGCATGTCCAGCCGTTGGGAACACCGCCTCGGTGACGCGGGCTCGATCGCGCTCGGTTACCAGCATGACCGCATCGACGACGTGATCGACCGCGTACTGATCGACAGCGGTGACGAGCGTTTCGATGCGCCCGGCAATATCGGCAACGGCCGCCGCGACACACTGCAACTCGACCTGCTGTTGCCGCTGGACGCACTCGGCATCGTCGGCGGCCGTCTGCGTTCCAGCATGAAATGGCAACGCAGCCGCGTCACCGATCCGGTGACGGGCGAATCGCGTCCGATTTCCGGCGAAAAGCCGGTGGATGGCGAAATCGCCTTCACTCAGGACTTGCCCGAGCCGCAGGTGAACTGGGGTCTGACACTGGAGCACCTGGCCGAACGCAAGACCAAGTATCGCTACGACCGCATCCAGCGCGAGTCGGAACACATGGGCTGGACCGTGTTTGTGGAACGCAATCTCGGCCAACGCTGGCGACTGCGCTGCGAAGCAACCGACTTGTTCGGTCGCCGCTTCAGCGATGTACGCGAGAAGTTCGACGGCATCCGCGGTGCCGCACCGGCCGCGTCCATCGAACGCCGGAATCGTCGCTCCCCCGGCACCTTCAGCGTGGTGTTGCGGCGTGATTTCGGCGCCGGCCAGTGACGCGCCGGCGCGCCGTCAAAGGCGACCCAATGTGCCCGAAAGGCTGCTCCGGGCTTGCGCCAATCGCTCGATCAACGCAGCGTGCAGTCGCCCGTTGCTGATGCACACATTGCCGGCTTCGAGGCGATAGGGCGAGCCATCACAATCGCTGGCGCGGCCGCCGGCTTCCTCGGCCAGGATCAAGCCCGGCGCCATGTCCCACGCGCACAGCGAACGTTCCCAATAGGCATCCCAGCGCCCCGCCGCCACCCATGCCATGTCAACCGAGCAGGCGCCGGTGCGGCGGATGCCGGCGATGTCGGACGTCAGCAACGCCATCTCGCGCGCAAACAGCGGGTGCTCTGGCTTGCCCGCAAACGGAATGCCGCAACCGAGCACGCTTTCATTGAGGTGTTCCCGCGTCGACACATGAATCCGCCGGCCATTGAGCCATGCGCCCTGTCCCTGTTCGGCAACGTAGAGTTCATCCAGTGCCGGCAGCAGGATCACGCCGGCCACCACCCGTCCCGCGCGCGCCAACGCCACGTTGATGCCCCACAGCGGCGTGCCGAACAGAAAGTTGGTGGTGCCATCCAGTGGATCGACGATCCACTGGTTGTCGGCGTCGCCGGCGTGGCTGCCGCCTTCTTCACCAAGGAACGCATAACCGGGCCGGACCCGCCCCAGCACGCCGCGGACGATACCTTCCGCCTCGACATCGGCCTGACTCACCATGTCCGCAGGACCATTCTTGGTGCGGACATCCAGCTCCGACAAGCGGCGTGACCAACCCAGCAACGCTTTTCCGGCCGTCTGCGCGGCCTCGATCATTGCCACCAGTTCCTTTGAAGCCTGCATGATTCAATCCATCCGGCGCGTGCGCCACAGGGTGAGGGACAGCAACATCGACACCACGGCGGCGCCGATCCAGAAACTGATGGCTGGACCGAAATCGTAAACACGATCCGTGCCGACCAGGTGCATACCCGCGTCGATCAGCTTGCCGGAAATCTGCTCTTCGACGCCGGCACCGAGGTAACTGAAGATGCCGATCACGCCCATCGCTGCGCCGGCTACGCGCTTGGGCGCGATATCCACCGCGAACAGGCCGCCCAATGCCGTCACCAGCCCGGTCAACCCCATGCCGTACAGCAGCATGCTGGCAATCAGCATCGGCATGGTATTGGGCCCGAAGAAGAACAGCAGCAAGCCCAGAATCTCCAACACCGCAAACAGCAGGTTGGCAGGCGGCCGGCGCGCATCGAACCATTTGTCGGATACGAAGCCGTAGGCAACGGCACCGGCGATGCCGGCCAGGGTGCTCAGCATCAGCAAGGTGCCGGCCATGGTCAGCGAATAGCCACGAGATTCCTGCAAGTACAAAATGCCCCAGGAATTGATCGCGTAGCGGGTGATGTAGTTTGTCGCAGAAGCCAGGCAGAGAATCCATATCGACGGCAGTTTGAGTATCGACAGTTGCAGGGTGAGCACCGACTTGATGCCGGCGTGGCTGCCTGGATTGAAACTTTCGTTCTTCCATTCGTTGACCGGCGGCAAACCCAGCGTGGCGGGGCGATCTTGCAGTACGCGATACACCCACAGCGCGGTCACCACACCCACAATGCCCGGCACCCAGTAACCAAAGCGCCAGCCGAACGCCGCGACGATCGCGCCCACCGCGACGAAGGTCAGCCCTTCCCCGATCGAATGGGCGGTACTCCAGATGCCGTAGGTGCGCCCACGTTCGCGGTTGGAGTACCACGCTGTCATCGCCACGACGCCACCGGGCGCACCAAAGCTCTGGAACCAGCCGTTGAGCCCCCACAACACGGCGGCGAGCCATACCGTGGTGGCAAACCCCATGGCGAGGTTGCACAGCGCCGAAAGCAAAAAGGCCACCGCCAGAAAGCGCTTCATGTTGGCGTGATCGGCCAGAAAACCGTTGGTCAATTTCCCGATGGCATAGGTGTAAAACAAGGCCGATCCGATCAGACCCAGCTCGTCCGGGCTGAAT
>DASSXP010000387.1:0-2544 GCA_035703755.1 Rhodanobacteraceae bacterium
GTAGGGTGGATAAGCGCAGCGCATCCACCGCGCAAGCGCGGCGGAACGAGCATGCCGTGCCACCGCGCTGGAACCCTCGCCTCAATTCGGTGGATGCGCTCGCAAGCTCGCTTGTCCACCCTACGCTTGCCACCTCGCTCGCGTAGGGTGGATAAGCGCAGCGCATCCACCGCGCAAGCGCGGCGGAACGAGCATGCCGTGCCACCCCGCGCTGAAACCCTCGCCTCAATTCGGTGGATGCGCTCGCAAGCTCGCTTGTCCACCCTACGCTTGCGACCTCGCCCGCACAGGGTGGATTTGCAGTGCTGATTGCCGCCGGGGTTCAGAGCCCGAGGTCGGCGCGGCTGAGCTTGAGCTTGGTGGAAGCGACCGGGGTGACTTTCGGCCACAGCTTTTTCAACGCCGTGCCGTACTGGCTGGCGTCACCGACCACTACCACATGGGTGCCCTCGGGGCCGAGATGTGCCTTGGCGAAGGCCACCACATCCTTCGGCGTGATCGCCTCGATGCGCGGGATGTGTTGGTTGATTTCATCCAGTGGCACGTTATTGACGGCACGTTCACCGATTTGCGCGGCGAGGCCGGCGGTGGTGTCGAGGCTGCGACCGAAGCCGCCGATCAAGGTGGCCTTGCGGGCAGTGATCTCCGCCGCCGTCGGCGGTGTCGCGGACAGCGATTCGACCTGTGCCAGGCTAAGGCTCACCACCTCGGCGGCGGACGGGTTCTTGGTCTGCACGCTGGTCGTTAGCCAGCCATCATCGCGCAACGCGCCGAGACTGGAACGCGCGCCATAGCTCAAGCCGCGTTTGATACGGATTTCCTCGTTCATGCGCGCCGAGTAGGAGCCGCCCAGCACCATGTTGGCAACCACGCCGGCGTAGTAGTCGGGCGCGCTGCGGGCGATGGCCCGCTTGGCCACCACCACGCCGGCTTGACCCGAACCGTGCAGGTCGATGGCGAGTTTGGCCGGCACTTTGCTCTCGGCTTTTTCGACCGCCACCGTCGGCAGGGCCGTGGCTGGCTTGGCCCAGTCACCGAAGGTTTTTTTCGCCAACGCAAGCGCGGCGTCGGTGCTGATGTCGCCGGCAAACACCAGAATCGCGTTGTCCGGCCGGTACCAGGTGTGGTGCAGAGCCAGCAGATTATCGCGTTGAATCGCGGCCACCGAGGTCGGCGTGCCGCTGGCCGGGTGGCCATAGGCGCTGGCGCCGAACACGGCGCGACGCGCCACCATCGAGGCCAGCGAACCGGGTTGACTCCAGGCCAGACGCAGGCCATCCAGCGTCTGCTTGCGCACGCGTTCGATGTCGGCGTCGTGGAACGCCGGGTTGCGCACCACGTCGGCCAGCAGGTTGAGCGCGGCACCGAGTTTGGGCGTGGTGACGGTGATGCCGGCATCGGTTTCATCCCAGCCAGCGGCGACGTCGATGGAGCCGCCGAGTGCTGCGGCCTGCTGGGCGATTTCCGGCGCGCTGCGGCTGCTGGTGCCCTGGGTCAGTAGTCCGGCCGCCATTGATGCGGTGCCGGGCAGCGCGGCGGGATCGGCTTCGCTGCCGGAGCGCAACACGAAGTTGACCGTGACCAGCGGCAAGCCGGCGCGATGCACCACGATCACCCGCAGGCCGTTGTCCAGCGTGTGGTCGGCGGCGGCCGGGATGTGCACCGATTTTGCCGGGCCGGGCGCCGGCATCGGCAGCTCGACGGCCAGCGCCGGCAGTGACAGGGCGGCGGCCAGTGCCGCAGCAATCAGACGGGGGCGGATCATGACTTGTCTCCCTTGGCGGCGGCCTTGGCGGGCGCTTGCGAATAATCGATGGTGACGCTGTGGGCGTCGACCAGGTAGGTTTTCACCACCCGCTGCACGTCGGCGGGCGTCACCGCCTGCAACGCGACGAGATCCGTGTTGGCTCGGGCGGCGTCGCCTTCGGTCAGCACGGCGTTGCCGAGTGCGAACGCTTTGCCGATGGCGGTCTGACGCTGCTTGAGTTCGCTGGTCAGCAGTTCGGTCTTGACCTTGTCGAGCTCGGCCGCGCTGGGCGGGGTTTGTGCCAGCCTGGCGATTTCGGCCAGCATCGCCTTGCGCGTGGCGGCCGGTGATTTGCCGCTGGCGACGATGGCGAAGGCCGTCATCAAGCCCTTGTCCTGGCGCAGGTCGGCGTCGAAGTAGAGCCCCGCGGCGAGTTGATCACGGTACACCAGCGCCTGATACAAGCGCGAGGAATCACCCGAACCGAGCAGCGCGGCGGCAACTTGCAGTGGAATCGCGTCCTTGTCGCGCGCGGGCGGGATCAGCCAGGTCTGGGCAACGGCCGGCAGTGGCACGTTGGCGCCGTGTTCGACGTAGTGACGATCTTTGCTCCACTCCGGCTCGACGATGGTGACGCGGGGAATCGCGCTGTCGGGATGGGTGATCGGCGCGAAGTAGTCGTCAACCCAGGTGTTCAACTGCTCGGGATCGAAGTCGCCGGTGACGATCAGGGTGGCGTTGTCGGGGCGGTAGTAGGTCTTGTGGAAGGCCACCACGTCGGCCAGCGAGGCGGCGTT
>DASSXP010000099.1:0-5610 GCA_035703755.1 Rhodanobacteraceae bacterium
TTCCACGAACGCCATCTGGCCGCCGATCTCGGTCTGGTGCTGGCGCGCGACGTGCAAGCGCAGTTGCGGCCCGACCTCCGACTGGTGGTGATGTCGGCCACCCTGGAGGGCGCGCGCGTGGCCACATGGCTGGACGCACCACGACTTACCAGCGAAGGCCGCGCCTACCCGGTGCGCATCCACTACCCGCCGGCGCGCACGCAGGAAAGCCCTGCCGCGCAGCTGGCGCGGGTGCTGCCACAGGCGCTGGCCGAACAGGATGGCGACGTGCTGGCCTTCCTGCCCGGCAAGCGCGAGATCGCCCAGGCCGCGCGCCTGCTGGCCGGGCAAACACGCGACGCCGCCGGCCACGCCATCGAGCTGCTGACGCTGCACGGCGAACTGGGACTCGACGCCCAGCGCGCCGCGCTGACGCCCGCCGCTGCGGGCCAGCGCCGCGTGATCCTTGCCACCAACGTGGCCGAATCCAGCATCACCCTACCCGGCATCCGCACCGTGATCGACAGTGGCTTGGCGCGTGAGCCGCGCTTCGACCCGCGCTCCGGCCTGAGCCGGCTCGACACCGTCGCCATCGCGCAGGATTCGGCCGACCAGCGCGCCGGCCGCGCCGGTCGCACCGCCCCCGGCAGCGCCTGGCGCCTGTGGCCGGAGAGCAAACGGCTGGAACCCGCGCGGCGGCCGGAAATCCTCAACGCCGAGCTATCCGCGCTGGCGCTGGAACTGGCCGCCTGGGGCAGCGACGCACTGGACTGGCTCGACCCGCCGCCCGCCGGCGCACTGGCGCAGGCACGCGGCCTACTGCAACGACTGGGTGCGCTGGACGCGCAACAACGCATCACCCCGCTGGGACGGCGTCTGCTGGGCAGCGGCACCTCGCCGCGTCTGGCGGCGATGATCGAACGCGCCCCGGCGCCATTGCGCGTACTGCTGCCTGACCTGCTGGCCTTGTCCGACCTGCGCTCGCCGCTGCGTGGCGCGGAAGCCCGCAACGACGATTTTCGCCAGCGCCTTGCCGCCCTGCACCGCTGGCGCGACGGCGGCGCGCGCGGGGTCCGCGGCGAACACATGGACAGCGGCGCGCTGGCCGCCATCGAGCAGCTCGCACGCGGCTGGCGGCAACGCCTCGGCCTGCGCCATGGCGCCAGTGGCACACCGAACGCGCACAGCATCGGTGACCTGCTGCTGCATGCCTGGCCCGACCGCATCGCCCACGCCGACCCAAGCGATCCGCACCGCTACCGCCTCGCCAGCGGTCGCGGCGCGCGCCTTGCCGACGACAGCGCACTCACCGGCGAGCCGTGGCTGGTCGCACTCGACCTGCGCTTCGACGAGCGCGACGCGCTGATCCTTGCCGCCGCACCCTTCGACCCCGCCGTGCTCAAAGACGATTTCGCCGCCGTGTTCAGCACCACCCGCGTGCAAATCTGGAATGACCGCAGCCAGCGTGTCGAGGCGTTCATCGAACGTCGCTTCGATGCCATCGTGCTGGAACGCCGCGCGGTCCCAGTCGAACCCGGCGACGCCCAGGCCGCGTTGCTCGCCGCCATCCGCACGCGCGGCATCGCCGCCCTGCCATGGGCGGCCGGCGCCAGCACATTGCGCGCACGCATCCAGTGTCTGCGCAGCTGGTGCCCGGAACTCGGCCTGCCCGACGTCTCCGATGCCGCACTGCTGGACACACTCGACCACTGGCTGGCACCCTTCCTTGCCGGCACCACCCGCCTCGACGCCCTCGATGACGCCATCCTGACGAACGCCCTGCGCGCGACGCTGGATCACGCCCAGCGGCACGCACTGGACACCCATGCGCCCACGCGCATCGCCGTGCCCAGCGGACAACACCACGCCATCGCCTACGCCGTCGGCGCCGACCCCGTGCTGGCGGTGAAACTGCAAGAACTCTTCGGCCTCGCCGAAACTCCGCGCATCGCCAAAGGCCGGGTGCCGCTGACCCTGCACTTGCTGTCACCGGGCCGGCGCCCGATCCAGGTCACCCGCGACCTCAAGAGCTTCTGGGCCAACACCTACGCCGAAGTCAAAAGGGAACTCAAGGGCCGCTATCCCAAACACCCCTGGCCCGACGATCCCTGGACCGCCACGCCGACCGCGCGCGCCAAACCGCGCGGCTGACGGGCAACCCGGTTGCCGATGGGTGGAACGCACCACTCGCAATTGGCTGTTGACCATCTCGACACTCGCAAACGCCTTTGCGGTATCACGCAAGTGCATGGCAGACTGCCGGCCAGGCTTCCGAGTGGACTATTCGATGAGTGAAACCGCATCCGAGCTCGCGCAACGACTGGGCGGGCGCCGTCGTGACGCCACCTGGCCTGTTGAATTGACGCCGGTCGTGGAATGGGCCGTCGAACGCACACGCCAGAACGGGCGTCTCGACAAGGCCGAGCTGATTGCCCATTTTCCTGCAGTGGAATGCCATTACTCACTGCTTCGCGATGCCATTCCACAGTGCTTCCGCGATCTCAAAGGCGGCCCACGCGGGCGTGGCGGCTGGCGCTTGAAAGCGTCACGCACCGCCGCTCCGATTGCAAGAGATCCCATCCCATCCGAAATAATGGAAATCGCACTGGATGACCAGCTCGATGCCGAGCAGGCGAAGGTTGCCAACCGCCTTTGCGAGCTTTTGTCACATGACGAGCTGCGGGAACATGTCGGCCACGGTGCACTCAATTCGCTACGCAGTCTGGTGCGCGCACTGCATGGGTGCGAGCCCAGTTTGTCCAAGCGCAGCCTGGCCGCCGCCCTGTTGTTACGCGACGGTCATGAACTGCTGGCAAAGCAATCTTTCCGCGAGGCGCTATGCCGCAAGGCCAGTATCAAGCCTGTCGGGCGCTGGCACCCCGGCAAAGGTACGGCGCTCGAAGTCGCCCAGAAGCTGGGGCTTCCGCAAGCGTTTGCCGGCTCTCCCGGATTGCGGGCTCCCAGTGATGTGGAGTACATCAGCGGACGCATCGGTTTGCCGCCGCTGGAAGATTTTCAGTTGAAAGTGAAGCGCGACGCGGATGAGTTGCTGCAGCGGGCACGACGCTGCATCCTCACCATGCCGACGGGTGCCGGCAAGACACGGACTGCGGTGGAATTCCTGCGAGATTTCGTTCTCCACGGTGGGGAGCAAGGCTGTGTTCTGTGGATTGCGCATACCACGGAGCTGCTTGAGCAAGCAGTCGAGTCGATCAGTCAGGTCTGGAGCAACTCGACCAGCGTTCCCGATGTGCGCATCGAGCGGCGGTTTGGATCGCATTGCCGCGGTGAGACTGACGATACGGAGTGCCTGGCGGCGTCATCGCTCGGGCTGCAAGTCGTTATTGCAACACCCGCGCGCCTGATCAACGATATCGAACGCTGGAAACGTGATCACACACAGGCTTTTGCAACATGGCACGATTCCGTTCGGTTGATCATCATCGATGAGGCCCACCGTGCCGCATCGCCTCAGTACAAGAGCCTGATGGATGAGTTTGGCGGCGACGAGGCGCAAGCGAAGGTGCTTGGCTTGACGGCAACACCGTTTCGCCGCGAATACCTCAAGGACACCCCGGAGCTCGGGACCAAGGAGCTGTACAGCCTGTTTCGGAGAATCGCGCATATCTGCGACGAGAGCGAAGCAGATCCGCGCGTCATGCTGCAGGAACGAGGCGTGTTGTCCAAGCCGACCGCACAACTGGTGCCCACTGGCAGCAGCTTGACCATGGCGGAAACGGGTAGCGATTTAGATATTGAATCCATCGAAAGAATTGACCAACGGCTTGCTCAAGACGCGGATCAAACAGCACGTCGAACACTGGTTTTCAGGCACTTGGAGCCGATCTGCAAGGACCCGAAAAACCGCGTCATCTACTTTGGGCCAACGGTGCGCGACGCGGAAATCGCATCTCATTCATGCTGCGCGCCAACGGCATTGCTGCCGGATTTGTCTCGGGCAAAACGCGGGAAAGCGAACGTCGACGCACCATTGCGAACTTCAAATCGGGCAAACTTCGCGTGCTGTGCAACTGCGAAGTCCTGACCACTGGCTTCGATGCCCCGCAGACAACGCATGTCGTGATCGCACGCCCCACTGTCAGCCATGTTCTGTTTGAGCAGATGGTTGGGCGCGGTCTGCGTGGTCCGAAGTTTGGCGGCACAGCCGAGTGTGTGGTGATGCACTTCGTTGACAATATCAATGAGGAAACACCTCGGCTGGGCTACCGCGTATGGCAACGCGTGTGGGGGCTTGAGGCGCCTCAATAACTTGATCCACGACGCCCTGTGACATCGCAAGGAATTCGACATGATCGACCTCTACTACTGGCCTACGCCCAACGGCCACAAGATCACCCTGTTCCTGGAAGAAACCGGACTGCCCTACACGATCAAGCCGATCGACATCGGCAAGGGCGCGCAGTTCCAGCCAGACTTCCTCGCCATTTCGCCGAACAACAAGATGCCGGCCATTGTCGACCACGATCCGGCTGACGGCGGCGCGCCGATCAGCGTGTTCGAGTCGGGCGCGATCCTCGAATACCTTGCCGAGAAGACCGGTCGCTTCGGCGGCAACGATACTCGCCAGCGCATCGTGGTCCGGGAGTGGTTGTACTGGCAAATGGGTGGCCTCGGGCCGATGACCGGCCAGCATGGCCACTTCAGCGTCTATGCCCCGGAACCGATCCCTTACGCGATGGAGCGTTACTCGCGTGAAGCGCTGCGCCTGCTGGGCGTGCTCGATCAGCGCCTGAAGGGCCGCGCCTTCATTGCCGGCGATGACTACACGATTGCCGACATGGCCTGTTTTCCGTGGATCAATCCGTACGGCAAGGCACCGCTCGATCTGGCGCCTTTCGCCGAGTTGCGGCGCTGGCAGGCGGTTGTTGCCGCGCGCCCGGCCACCCAGCGCGCGCTGGCCCGTGGCGATGCAGTCAGCCCGCCGCGCACGATGCCGATGAGTGACGAGGAAAAACGCATCTTGTTTGGCCCGGGCGCGGTGCGGCCCTGAACCACCGACCGGGTGCGATCACAGCGCATCGATGCGGCGCCATGCGCCCGGCATCAGGCCATCCAGCGTGTGTGGGCCGATGGCGACGCGGATCAGCCGCAAGGTCGGCAAGCCGACCGCCGCAGTCATCCGCCGCACTTGCCGGTTGCGGCCTTCGCGCAGGGTGATTTCCAGCCAGGCGTCGGGCACGGTCTTGCGGTAGCGCACCGGCGGCTCGCGCGGCCACAGCCCGTCGGGCGCGGCCACGGTGCGGGCGGCGGCCGGGCGGGTCGGGCCGTCGTTCAGCCGCACGCCACGACGCAATGCCGCCAGCGCGCGCTCGTCCGGCGTGCCCTCGACTTGCACCAGATAGGTCTTGGGCTGCTTGTGGCCGGGATCGGTGAGCCGATGCGCCAGCGCGCCGTCATCGGTCAGCAGCAGCAAGCCTTCGCTGTCGCGGTCCAGCCGCCCGGCCGCGTAGACGCCCGGCTGGCGGATGTAATCGGCCAGCGTCGGGCGCCCGTCGCGGTCGGTGAACTGGCACAGCACACCGTACGGCTTGTTCAAGGCAATCAGCATGGCGTGAATCTACAACAGCGTGCCGCCGAGGATCAGCGCGGCGATGCTGAAGTAGATGGTCA
>DASSXP010000150.1:0-6081 GCA_035703755.1 Rhodanobacteraceae bacterium
GTCGAGCGCGGTTGCTGTCTCGGTCTCGGTCATGCCACAGAATACGCGGCAGTCGATCACGCGCACCATGCGCGCATCGTCGTGTTCGAGTTGTTCGAGTGCGGCGTCCAGCAACAGCAGGTCTTCGGCTTGGCGGTCGACTTCGATGGCGTCGTCGTCGTGCAGCGGCAGGTGCGTGGCACCACCGCCACGCTTGGCCGCTGTGCGGTCACGGGCGTAGTTGACCAGAATTTGCCGCATGGCGCGTGCCGCCACGGCAAGGAAATGTTCGCGGCTTTGGATCGCTGCGGCGTTGCGGCCGGCGAGGCGCAGGTAGCACTCGCTGACCAGGGCGGTGGCGTTGAGAGTGATGGCGTTGTGGTGGCCACGTACCCGCCGTGCCATCCGCCGCATTTCCTCGTACAACATGGCCACGGCTTGGTCCCACGCCTGCGGTTGGCCGTGGCGTGCATCTTCGAGCAGGCGCGTGACTTCACCCATGGTGGCAGTGCGGCTCCGGCGTGGCTGACCATCTGAGCATAGCGCACGCCGTGGCCTTGCAGCTCAATCGAGACGCAGTTGTCGGCACTCGTCGCTACTATGCGGAAAGCGGCGCGATCTCAACCTGGATTGACGCCGACGTTGCACACGCCGCCCGTCATGTCGCCGCGCGGCTTGTTGGCAAAATAGTTGGCATACATCTGTTCGGCCCAATGGTCCAGAGAGTGGACCTGCTGTTGCGACAGACCACGTCGTGCCGCGATGTCTTGCAGTCGATCCTGGATCTCGTTGGCTTCTTGCCCGCGGGCTCCGATCAACTCAAGCCGGTTCAAGGCATACATGACGCTGGGGTTGTTGCCAAGCAATGGGGGGATCCAGGATGACGCATATTTGCTGCTTTCATCAAAAGCATTCGTCAGCAAGTGCAGCATGCGCCAATCGCCTTTGCCCAGCGATGATTGGATAATCTGCGTTGCCGCATCTCGGTATTCCGATGCCATTGCCAGGCCGGCAGGGCTTTGACTGTAGCCAAACATTTGCCCGGAAACATAACATTCAGCGGCGCCACGAACGCCCAATAGAGCTGCGGTCCGAAGTATCGACGGAAGCGCTGCCTTGAGCTCGGCGGAGTTGGTCGAGCTGCACATTCGCGTCAAACTTGCGATCTCACTATTAAGTTGATCGAGGCTTGATGCATACGACGAAACTTCGGTGCTTGAAGAGGAAGCTGGAGAGTTGAATTCTGCCGTCGCTGCGTCAATGATGCTTGGAAGAGCATGAAATCTTAGGCATTGATAGGTATCATGATACAGGCGTCTCGAGGCTTCCATGTTGCCGTTTTCAGCCATCGGGTCAAGCAATTTGTAGGTCAGTGCCCACGGATTTTCATCTGGTGGAAGGTTGACGTTTGTCTTGACAACTTCATTGCTTGAAGAAGATTCTGGGGTTATGCGCAGAAGAATAGAGGTTGTAGTGTTGGTTGCAGCTGGTTTGGCAACCGCAATAGGTTTGTCTGGAAGTTTCTTTTTGATTGGCGAATTTACAATAAAGCTTTTTTGGTAAATTTTGCTGTAAAAAATTGGCGCAATACAAAGAATTGCAATGGCGATCATGGCAATTCCAATGGATCTGGCAGTCATTGATCTAGAAATCATGCAGTTTGGCTTGTTCTTCAGTTCTGCCTTATGGATTTGCAATATTTTTGGTATTCCCGATCAAGTTCGCCGAAGTTTCGATTTGTAACAGCCGCTCGGGCGTGCCGACATCGTTCCAGATGCCGTGGTACTGCTGCCCGGTGACGGTGCCTGTGGCGATATGGTGATCCAGCAATGGACGCAATTTGAATCGTGGCGGCTGTTGTTCGCTGCCAGGTAGCCCGGCGCAGATGACCTGCCAGCCGTCGAGGAACGCGGGGCGGAACACACCGATGCCGGTCCAGGTCAGGCGCGGTGCAGCCGATGCAAGCAGGTGACCGGCATCGTCGAGCGCGAAATCGCCATCTGGATGATGCGCCGGGTTGTCGGTCAGCAGCAGGTGCGCAAGGCCCGCCGGTTCTGCGGGCAGGGCGGCATAGTCGGCGTCGGTGTAGATATCGGCGCTGACGGTGATGAAGGGCGCGCTGCCAAGCAAGGGCAAGGCGTTCAACATGCCGCCGCCGGTTTCCAATGCCGTGTCGCCTTCGTAGGCATAGCGGATGCGCAGGCCGAAGCGCGCGCCGTCACCCAAGCTTGCAGGGAATTCTTCGGCGAGATACGAGGTGTTGATTACGACGTAGTGCACGCCGGCGGCCGCCAGCTTTTCCAGATGCCAGACGATCAGCGGCTTGCCGCGCACTTCCAGCAGCGGTTTGGGTGTCGTGTCGGTCAGTGGCCGCATGCGCTCGCCACGACCGGCGGCGAAAATCAGGGCGCGCATGCGGCGGTGCGGTCGAGTTCTCGCATGGCGGGTTTGACCCGTTGCTCAATTAAATCGGCCAGTGGAGCCAGTTCCGCGTGGCATGGCAGCACGTGATCGAGATAGGCGATGAAGCGCGCCACATCGGCGAGGTAGCGCGGTTTGCCGTCGCGGTAATTGAGGCGGGCGAAAATGCCGATCACCTTGAGGTGGCGGTGCACGCCGGTGAGGTCGGCGTCGCGGCGGAAGCGCGCCAGCGCGGGCAAGGGCAGGCCGGCGTCGCTTGCGCGGGCGTGGTAGTGCGCCAGCCAGTCGTGTACGCGTGCCTCCGGCCAGCTCAGAAAGGCATCCTTGAACAGGCAGATCGGGTCGTAGGCGAGCGGGCCCAGCACCGCGTCCTGGAAGTCGAGTACGGCGACGTCCGCGCCTTGTGGCATCAGGTTGCGCGGCATGTAATCGCGGTGTACCAGCACCTGTGGCTGCGCCAGCATGGCGTCGATCAGGTGGCGATGCACGCCGGCCAGTGCGGCGCTCTGGCGGGCATCCAGGTGGATGCCGAGATGACGGCCGAGGAACCACTCGCCAAACAGCTCAAGCTCGCGCGCCAGCAGCGCCTCGTCGTAGCGGGGAAAACCGCTCGGGGGCACCACTTTCTGCACGCGTAGCAGTTGGGTAATGGCCTGGTCGAACAGGGCATCCGCATTGTTGCTGTCGATCACCATCAGGCAGGTATCGCGGCCGAGATCCTCCAGCAGCAGGAAGCCGGCGTCGACATCGCTGGCGTGGACCGCTGGCACGCGCACGCCGCTGGCAAGCAGCAGTTCGCGTACTGCAAGCCAGGGGCGCACGTCCTCCTTGTCCGGTGGCGAGTCCATCACGATCCGGCTGGGTTCAAGGCCGCGGGTGCGCCAGTAGCTGCGAAAGCCGGCGTCGGCGGAGGCGCGCTCCAGCTCAATGTCGTCACGGCCGTTGCTGCGGCGGACAAAGTCGAGGCGCGGCGCGGCGCGGGGGTCAAGATCGGTCATCGTGAAGATTGGCAGGCGGAAACCCGCCAAGCTTACGGCAACACTGCCCAAATGGCACAGCAGTCACGGTTCTGGTCAGCACAGAGTGCGCGTGCTGGCCGGATTATTCACAAGCCGCAGGGCAGCAGGGCGGGATCGCCGTGAAACAGGGCCACGCATTTGCCCAGTTGTGCCAGGCGTTTGAAATCTGCTTCGTCACGGACGCCGTGGACCACGGTTTGACAGTTGAGACAAAAGCGCATGTCGGCAGTGCCGACCACGCGTTCCATGTAGTCCCAGCGCTGGGTGCAGCGCGTGGGTCGGGAGCAGTTGGCGATGTCAATCATTTCAGGCGAGCTCGTTCGGCAACGTATCAAACCGCGCCGGCAGTTCGCCTTGACGGGGCGCGTTGGCAGCACCGTCCGCGCGCTGCCGCTGGTGCAGGCGAATGCGTTCTTCCAGGGCTGGATTTTCCAGTGCGCTGGCGGCGCTGGCAATCCAGCCCAGGGCCCATGGGTCGGTGCCGGCAAGGTCGATCTGGCCATCGGTGGCGTCCTGCCATTCCTGACGCGCCTCGTCGCGGCGGCCCAAGCGGTTGAGGATGTCGCCACGCAGCACGTGATAGGGGCGGCTGGCCTTGTAGTCGAGTGCCTTGTCGATCCACTCCAGGGCCAGGTCGAGCCGTCGCTGCCGGTAGTGCAACAAGGCCAGGTTGAAGCGGGCGGCGGGCCAGCTGTCGGCGATCCGCTCGTAGCTCTCCTGCGCGCCGTCGTCGTTGCCCATGGCGTCGCGCCAGATGCCGCGCAGATTGAGCAGGTGTTGATTCTCGCCCTGCTCCTGCAAGGCCAGTGCCAGGTAGTGCAGCGCCTTCTCGTATTCGCCGAGACTGGCGCAGTCCTGTGCGTGTTCCGCGAATGCGTGACCGTAATCCTTGCGGTCGATGGCATCGGCGCGGATACGCTCCTCGCGCTCCAGCAGTCTGGCACGGATGGCCTGGCCGGCATCGCGGTGCATGATGGGCGCATCGAAGCGTTGCACAAATGGGGTGGTGCCATGGTGGCCGGGGCGCTCCAGTCGCAGTTCGACGCATTGGTTGTCGTCCATGCGCCAGGTGAGCTCCAGGGTTTCGGTGGCGTGTACGGGTGCCGGCAAAAACCACAGCGAACGTCCGGCGGAGCGAGTGCCATCGCTGCGCAGTTCGACCGCAATGTCGACGCCGGTGCCGTGGCTGTCACGGGGCGGACGCAGCAGCACGGCGGTGCGGCTGGCGCAGGGCACGGCATCGCCCGCACGGCACAGCCGCAGCGCGCCGTCCGCAAGTTCGAGCGTGATGTCGGCACTCGCCACCGGCGCCACGATGGGTTCGTCCAGCAATTGCAGCGACAGAGCTTGTAGCGCCGCGCCGCGCGCCACCGCGCCTTGCAAGCTTTCGCCGTCACCCAGCAAGACGTGCTCGGCATCCGGGAAACGGCGCTTGAGAGCGGCTTGCACCGGCGGCAGCAGACTGCTGGAGCCGCACAGCAGCAGGCCATGAATTTGCTGCGGCTCCAGTCGCGCGCGCAGCAGGGCTTGTGCGACCGGCGCGAACAGCGAGCTGCGCAGCACGAACTCGTCGCCGCTTTCGGGCGGCGGCTCCGGGTCGAGAATCGGTTGCAGCAGCTCGGTCAGGGCTGCCAGCGACAGGCTGGGTCGAAGCAGCGGCATGCAGCGGCCGTCGTGACACACGGGCGCATCGACCGCTTCCACGGTGAGCCCGGGTGCGGCACGGGTGCCGCCGCGTTCCAGCTCGGTGATGCGGCTGGAAAGTGATCGCTTGAGCCGCTCGGCGACCGCCAGCAGTTGCGGCTCCAGCACCCGGCGTTTGTCGCTCCAACCCAGCTCGAAGGCGCCGATATCGTGCTGTTTGCACCAAGCCGGGATCAGCACATCGTGCACGATGGCGCGATCAATGTCGCCGCCGCCGAGGCGGTGGTAACGGCTCGCGCCGCGCAAGCGCGCACCCAGCGGGCCACCGTGGGCGCCATCGACATGGAAAATTGCCACGTCACAGGTGCCGCCACCGAAATCGAACACCAGCACATTGGCGCCTTCACGCAACAGCGCGGCGGCCCGTTCCGGCTGACGGAACTTGAGGTCGATGAAGGCGGCACACGGTTCGTCCAGCAGGCGCACCTGCCGGGGTTGCGTGTGGAAACCGCGGGCGGCGGCTTCCAGTGTCGCTTGGCGCTGGGTGGCGTGGAACGAGGCCGGCACCGTCACCACCAGCGGGAACGTGACCGGCTGCGGGATCGAACTTTCCTTTGCGCAAGTGAACAGATGGCCGATCAGCGCTGCCGCCACATCCACCGGTGTGGCGAGATCGTCGGGTGCATCGCGGTAGCTGTGGCGCAAGCCGATCAGGTTCTTGCTCTCGGCGAACCAGTCGCGGTCGGGCAGGACCCGGGGCTGGCCGCGGATAGACAGCGCATCGTCGCCAAACAGGCGGCGCCCGTCGTGTTCGGCCACCACCGAGGGCAGGGCCACGCCGCGTGCGCCATCGGCGCCGTCGAAGCGCAACAGGTCGCAATCCAGCGTGTCGTGATCCGGGTTGTAATGCGCCCACGCCAAGCAGCTTTTGCTGGTACCGAGGTCGATGCCGACCGCGCAGCCGCGTTTGCCCGCCGCGCGCAGCCGATTGCGCAAGCGCAGCGCCAGATCCGAATCC
>DASSXP010000030.1:0-3347 GCA_035703755.1 Rhodanobacteraceae bacterium
GCAGTGGCCGCGTACCGCCAGCTCGATCGAATCGGCGATCGTCTCGCGCGAGGCGAGCGAGGCACGCATGCCCTCGCTGCCCATTGCGATGCCGTCGGTGACCGCGATGGTGTTGAACTCCACCGGCGTGCCGCCCGCGGCGCGGATGCCTTGCATCGCCGCCTGCGCCAGGTCGCGCAGGTTCAAGTTGCACGGCGACACGTCCGACCAGGTGTGCACCACCGCCACCAGCGGCTTCTTCAGCGCGGCGTCGTCCATGCCGGTGGCGCGCAGCATGGCGCGGGCGGGGGCGCGGTCGGGGCCGGCCTTGATAAGGTCACTGCGCATCAACAACACTCCACGAATCGAAGAGAGGAAAAACGGGCGCGTCCCTGTGCCCACCGGAGAAAAGGCTCAGCCACATGCGTGTGCTCCGCTCAGGAAAGCGGGGTTCGCGTTTTGCTTGGCGAGTGCCGACATCACGGCGGCGGTGATGGCGACGGTGCCCGCATTGCCGCCAAGGTCGTGGCTGCGTGGGCCGTGTTCCAGCACCTGATGGACGGCGGCTTCCAGCGCGCTGGCTTCGGCGTCGAGTTGCAGCGAGTGGCGCAGCAGCAGCGCGGCGGAGAGGAGGGTGCCCACCGGGTTGGCTACGCCCTGGCCGGCGATGTCCGGCGCGGAGCCGTGGATGGGTTCGTAGAGGCCCGTGCGGCCATCCCCGAGGGACGCGGAGGGCAGCAATCCCAGTGAGCCGGCGATGGCGGCGGCCTCGTCGGTGAGGATGTCGCCGAACAGGTTCTCGGTGACCACCACGTCGTAGCTGGCCGGGCGGGTCAGCAGCAGCATCGCCATGGAGTCGACCAGCTGGTGCTCCAGCGTCACGTCGGGATACTCGGCAGCGATGCGGGTGACGGTGCGCCGCCACAGCCGCGAGGTTTCCAGCACGTTGGCCTTGTCCACCGAGGTTACATGCTTGCGGCGGCCGCGCGCCAGCTCGAAGGCGCGGCGGGCCACGCGCTCCACCTCGGCCACGGTGTACTTGCACTCGTCGGTGGCGGCGAAATCGGTCTTGGTCTTGGCGCCGAAGTAGGCGCCGCCGGTGAGCTCGCGCACGAACAGCACGTCCACGCCGGCCAGCTTGTCGTTCTTCAGTGGCGACAGCTCGGCCAGCGCCGGATGCACGCGCAGCGGGCGCAGGTTGGCGTACACGCCCAGCGCGGCGCGCAGGCCGAGCAGGCCTTGCTCAGGGCGCACCGGCGCGTTGGGGTCGGACCACTTCGGCCCGCCCACCGCGCCCAGCAGCACGGCGTCGGCGTGCTGGCAGGCCGCCAGCGTGGCGGCCGGCAGCGGCTCGCCGCAGGCGTCGATGGCCGAGCCGCCGATCAGTTGCTCGTCGAAGTGGAACTCATGGCCGAAATGCGCGGCCACGGCTTTCAACACAGCGACCGCGGCGGCGATGACTTCGGGGCCTACGCCGTCGCCGGGCAGGGTGACGATGGTGGCTTTCATGCGGCTTGTTCCTGTTCGTAACGGGTGATGGCTTCGTCGTTCTTGAGCAAATACCCCAGCTGATCCACGCCTTCGAGCAGGCAGTGGCGCGCGAAGGGTTCGAGTTCAAAGCCGATGCGGCCGCCATCGGGCAGGGCGATGTGCTGGCCTTCGACGTCGATGGAGAGCTCCACGCCGGGGTGCTCCAGCAGCCAGCGGTGCTCGGCTTCGCTGACCACGATGGCGAGCAGGCCGTTCTTCAGCGCGTTGCCGCGGAAGATGTCCGCGATCTCGCTGCACAGCACCGCGGCGATGCCGTAGTCCAGCAGCGCCCACGGCGCGTGCTCGCGCGAGGAGCCGCAGCCGAAGTTGCGCCCGGCGACCAGGATGGCGCAGCCCTGCGCTTGCGGCTGGTTCAGCGGGAAGGCCGGGTTGTCGCTGCCGTCGGCGAGGTAGCGCCAGTCCTGGAAGCAGTGCTTGCCCAGGCCGGCGCGCGTGGTGGTGGTGAGGAAGCGCGCCGGGATGATGCGGTCGGTGTCGATGTTCTCGTCCGTCAGCACG
Organism: Rhodanobacteraceae bacterium; assembly: GCA_035703755.1. Classification (GTDB taxonomy): domain Bacteria; phylum Pseudomonadota; class Gammaproteobacteria; order Xanthomonadales; family Rhodanobacteraceae; genus DASSBG01. The sequence continues at coordinate 2,029 of DASSXP010000030.1, forward strand.
GCGGTGCGCGAGGTGAGGCGGGTCACGGGTTTCATGCGGCGGCCTCCGTCAGGTAGGGGCGCGGGTCGGCGATCACGCCTTCAACGGCGCTCGCCGCGGCAGTGGCCGGGCTGGCCAGCACGGTGCGTGCGCCCTTGCCCTGACGGCCCTCGAAGTTGCGGTTGGAGGTGGAGACGACGAGCTGGCCGGGCTGGGCCATGTCGCCGTTCATGGCGATGCACATGGAGCAGCCGGGCAGGCGCCACTCGGCGCCGGCGGCGCGGAACACCTCGTGCAGGCCTTCGGCCTCGGCGGCCTGGCGCACCGCTTCGGAGCCGGGCACCACCAGCATGCGCACGCCGGAGGCGATGCGGCGGCCGCGCAGCACGCGGGCGGCTTCGCGCAGGTCGGGCAGGCGCGAGTTGGTGCAGCTGCCGACGAACACCACGTCCACCTTGTGGCCGGCCATGGCTTGGCCGGGCGTGGCGCGCATGTAGTCCAGCGCGCGTTGCTCCACTGCGTTCTTGGCGGCGGGCACCGGCGCGTCGATGGCGATGGCGGCGCCGGGGTGGGTGCCCCAGGTGACGGTGGGCACGATGGCGGCGGCGTCGATGCGCACTTCGCGGTCGTAGCGCGCGCCTTCGTCGCTGGCGAGTTCACGCCACGTCGCCACGGCCTTGTCCCAGGCCGCGCCCTGCGGCGCGCGCGGGCGGCCCTTGAGCCATTCGAAGGTGGTCTCGTCCGGCGCGATCAGGCCGGCGCGGGCGCCCGCCTCGATCGACATATTGCACACCGTCATGCGCTCTTCCATCGACAGTGCTTCGATGGCCGGGCCGCGGTACTCCAGCACGTAGCCGGTGCCGCCGGCCACGCCGATCTGGCCGATGATGTGCAGGATCAGATCCTTGGCGCCCACGCCGGGCGCGAGCTGGCCGTCCACATGGATGGCAAAGGTCTTGGGTTTCCTCTGCAGCAGGCACTGGCTTGCCATCACATGGCCCACCTCGGTGGTGCCGATGCCGAAGGCCAGCGCGCCAAACGCGCCATGTGTGGAGGTGTGGCTGTCGCCGCAGACGATGGTCATGCCCGGCTGGGTGGCGCCCAGCTCGGGGCCGATCACGTGCACGATGCCGCGCGCTTCGCTGTTCCAGCCTTGCAACTGCACGCCGAAGGCGGCGGTGTTGGCTTCCAGCTTGGCCACCTGCGCCTTGGCCTCGGGCGTGGCGTAGGGGCGCTCGCCGCTGGCGTCGGGCGGCAGGGTGGGGGTGGAGTGATCCAGCGTGGCCAGGGTGCGGTCCGGGCGGCGCAGCGTGAGGCCGCGCGCGCGCAGCTCGTCGAAG
>DASSXP010000117.1:0-8668 GCA_035703755.1 Rhodanobacteraceae bacterium
AAATCCCGCCGGAGGCGGCCAAGGGCGGCTACGACCTCGTCAACCAGTTTGGTCGCGTGATTCGTCACGTCGATGGCATCAAGACGCCGGAACAGATCGCGGCCGACAAGGCGCGGGCCAAAGCCGCGCAAGCGGCGGCGGACCAGAAACGTGCGGATCGCCAATTGCTGCTGTCCTACCCGAGCGAGCAGGAACTCACCTCGGCGCAGAACGAGCACATCAACATGTTGCAGCAACGGATCAAGGCCACCGAAATCAACATGAAGAGCCAGCTTGACGGCCTGGCCAATCTGCTCGACAAGGCGGCGATCTACAAGCAGCGTGGCGACAGCGTGCCCGCGTACGTCGACCAGGACATCGAGAAGCAACGTGAAGTCATCCGTGGTCAGCGCGAGTGGATCGACAAAACCCAGCGCGAGCTGGATCAAGCGACCAATGATGCGGCATCCGAGTTGGCGCGTTATCGCCGCCTGCGCGGTGGCGTGCCGGCGCCGGCAGCCAGTGTGGCCACGCCGTCGGGTGCAGCAAGCGCAAGCGGTACTTGACGCCGCTCAGAACGGCAGCTTGAGATCGCCGTCCACCGCCAGCAATTGACGGCGGAACTCGCCCTGGATGCGTTTCAATGCCGTGTCGCTGTCGGCATCGAAGCGTAGTACCAGCACCGGGGTGGTGTTGGATGCACGCACCAGGCCCCAACCATCCGGCCAGTCGGCACGCAAGCCGTCGATGGTGGTGATGCGGGCATCCTCGAAGCGGGCTTTCTTGCGGAAGCGCTCGATAAAGCGGTAGTGCTCGCCTTCTTCCAGCGGAATCTTGAGTTCCGGCGTTGAAACCCCGTTGGGCAGGGTGCGGAACACTTCTTCCGGGCTGCGCCCTTCGAGATCACCGGCGAGGATTTCCAGCAGCCGCGCGGCCGCGTAGATGCCATCGTCGAATCCATACCAGCGTTCGCGGAAAAAGAAATGGCCGCTCATTTCACCGGCCAGCGCGGCGTTGGTCTCGCGCATCTTGGACTTGATCAGCGAGTGGCCAGTCTTCCACATCAGTGGGCTGCCGCCGTGGCGCAGGATCACCGATTGCAGATGCCCGGTGCACTTGACGTCGTAGATGATGGTGGCGCCCGGGTCGCGGATCAGCACGTCGGTGGCGAACAGCATCAGCAGGCGATCGGGATAGATGATTTCGCCCTCGCGGGTGACCACGCCCAGACGGTCGCCATCGCCATCGAAGGCGATACCGAGGTCGGCCTGCTTGTGCTTGACCGAAAGAATCAGGTCTTCGAGGTTGTGCGGGTCGGACGGGTCCGGGTGATGGTTGGGGAAGTTGCCGTCCACCTCGGCATACAGTGGCGTGATTTCGCAACCCACCGCTTGCAATACCTGCGGAGCCAGCATGCCGGCGACACCGTTGCCGCAGTCGACCACGACTTTGAGCGGCCGCTCGGCCTGCACATCGGAGGCGATGCGTTCGATGTAGTCGGCGCCGACGTCCATCTGTCGCAGGCCGCCGCTGCCGTTCTCCAAGCGGCCTTCGGCGATGCGCGCGTACAAATCCTGGATCGCTTCCTCGGCCAGCGTCTCGCCGCCCAGTACGATCTTGAAACCGTTGTAGTCGGGTGGATTGTGGCTGCCGGTCAAGGCCACGCCGCTGCCGGTGTTGAGTTGGTAGCAGGCGAAGTACACCACCGGCGTCGGTGCCTGGCCGATGTCGATCACGTCCATGCCGCTGGCGCGCAGACCGGCGATCAGGGCGGTGGACAGTTCCGGCCCCGACAGGCGGCCGTCGCGGCCGACCACGATCTCGTGTTGGCCGCGTTCGCGCGCCGCGCTGCCGATGGCCTGGCCGATCAGCCGCGCGACATCGGCATTCAGTGACTTGCCGACCACGCCACGGATGTCGTAGGCACGGAAGATGCTGCGGTCGATGGTCACGCTCGCCGCGGGTTTGTTAGCCTCCGGTGTCTCCGTTGTGGCGTGGTGGGCGGGGTTGTTGCCGGCGATTACCTCGGCGAAGGTCGGTTCCAGGCCGCCACCGCCGCGCCGCGCCTGCAGGCGTTGTTGCAAGGCGACCACTTTGCGGTTCCAGGCCAGCGCCGCGGCGCCACCCAAGGCCAGGAACGCCAGCAGCCACAAAGGCAAGGGCGAAATCGAGGCCGGCAGCCACGCGTGCGCCACCGGTGTGGTCGCGGTCAGCCACAGGCCGCTGTCGCCGAGTTGCGTGCTGGCTTCCACCTGATCGCTGCTGCCCTGACCACGGGTCAGCACCACGGGCGACTTGTCGTTGTTGCCGAGCCGCAATTCGAAACGACCGTCCGGTAGCGACAAGCCGTCGAACACCAGCTTGAGCGGATCCAGGCTGAGGTCGCCCGCGGCGAAGGCGGCGATGGCATCGCCATCGCGGATCGGCTGCACGATGCTGAAAGCCTGCTTGCCGCCGGCTTCGCGCACGGCGTCGATGCTGCCCTGGCCATCGCTCTGCGCACGCGCCAGCTGGGCGGCGCGCACGTAACCGAGCTTGGCCGCGTTGGCGCCCACCAGCACGCCGGCGTCGGGGGCGTACACCGCGATCTCGGTCGCATCCGCCAGGCTGCCGCGCAGGGTCGCAGCGGTCGACTCCAGCGCCCGCTCGCCGTCGGCCTTGAGGTGTTGCAACAGGGCCGGATCCGCGACCGCTGTGGCGAACCGCTCCTTGGCTGCCTTGATCGGCTTTTCCAGCAGTGGTTTGGCCGACGAGATCGCTTGCACGATGTCGGTCGTCGCCTGCTGTTCGGCACGCAGCAACCACGCTTGCCAGGCCAGGAACAGCGCCAGGAAGATCAGCGCCACGGCGCCGGCCGGACGAGCGATGGCCTGCAAGGACGCCTTGTCGACATTGAGCTTGACACGTTTGCCGACCGTGGCGGCCACGGCGGTGGTGACGGCGGGCGCCGGCGCCGCGGTAACCTGTTCCGGGCTGTCGTTGTCGGGTTGCTCGACCATCATCCAGGCTCGTCCTCAAGCACGCGGTGGGGTGTCGCCCGGCGTGGAACCGCGGGCATGGCCGGCCATCGTACAGCGTGGGCGACGAAACTCGAATCGCGCCCCGTGCGCCGGCCGCGCCCGCCGCAGGTGGGCGATTTTTTCACAGGCGTTCGGTGACGTCACGGGGTGTCCTCCGTCACTGGCACGGTGGCGACGCCGCCGGTGGAGCCGAAACCGCCCAGGCCACGGGCGCTGTGGCCGCTGAATGTGTCAACCACGCGAAACGTCGGCCGCAGCACCGGAACAAACAACAGTTGCGCGATGCGCTCGCCGGGTTGCACCACGATGGCCTCGCCGGCGGGATTGCGGTTCCAGGCGCTGACGAAGATCTGCGCCATGTAGTCGGCGTCGATCACGCCGGTGCCGTTACCGAGCACCAGGCCGCGTTTGTGCCCCAGTCCCGAGCGCGGCAACACCAACGCGCAGAACGCGTCGCTGGCCATGTGCACGGCGATGCCGGTCGGAATCAGGATCGCCGGCGCTTGCGGCCGCAGCGATACCGCCTCCTCGACGCAGGCAATGAGATCGATGCCGGCCGCTTGCGCAGTCTGGAAGTCGGGCAGGCCCCAGTCGTGCAGGCGCCTGTCCAGCACGCGCAACTCGATGGCGGGGCCGTTTCGCGGGGTCATGCGTGGCTCCGGGAATGTTCGCTGGCGTGGTAGCGCGCCAGCACCAGATCCAGCAGTTGCCGCGCCAATTCGCGTTTCGGCGCCTGCGGCAGGCGTTGTTCGCCGCCGGCCCACAACACCGTCAAGGCATTGTCGTCGCAATCGAAGCCGAGGCCATCGCCGACCCGGTTGGCGGCGATCATGTCGAGGCCTTTGCGCGCCAATTTGCCGCGCGCGTGAGCTTCGATCTGCTCTGTTTCGGCGGCGAAGCCGACCAGAAACGGCCGTGGCTCAAGCCGTGCGAGATCCGCCACGATGTCCGGGTTCTGCACCAGATCGAAGTGCGGCACCGGGCTGGCGGCGGTTTTCTTGAGTTTTTGCGGAGCCATCTGGCGTGGCCGGAAGTCGGCCACCGCCGCCGCCGCGATCACGATGTCCGTCGCCGCCGCCGCATCCAGCATCGCCGCGTGCATCTGGCTGGCGCTGCGCACGTCGATGCGGTGCGCCACGCCAGCAGGTGTTGGCAATGTCACCGGCCCCGCCACCAGCGTCACCTCGGCGCCGGCAGTGGCGGCGGCTTCGGCTACGGCGAAACCCATGCGGCCGGAACTACGGTTGCCGATGTAACGCACCGGATCGATGTCTTCCAGGGTCGGGCCGGCGCTGATCAGCACGCGCAAACCGGCCATCGTGCCGGCCGCGAAGCTGGCCACAAGGGCGTCGCGCAGCGCAGCCGGCTCCAGCATCCGTCCCGGGCCGACATCGCCACAGGCCTGCTCGCCCGCCGCCGGCCCCAGCAGCGTGGCACCGTGTTCGCGCAGGCGCCGGACATTGGCTTGTGTGGCTGGGTGCGCCCACATCTGCTGATTCATGGCTGGCGCCAGCAGCAGCGGCGCCGCGCTGGCCAGGCACACGGTGGAGAGCAAATCGTCCGCCATGCCGTGCGCGAGCCGCGCCAGCAGATCCGCGCTGGCCGGGGCGACCACAATGCGTTCCGCCCAGCGGGCCAGCTCGATGTGCCCCATCGCCGCTTCGGCGGCCGGATCCCACAGGCTGTTGCGCACCGGCTGGCCGCTCAGGGCCTGCAAGCTGGCGGCGGTGACGAAGTGCTCCGCGTTGCGGCTCAGCACCACCCGCAGCTCGGCGCCGGCCTGGCGCAGCAGGCGGGTCAGTTCACAGGCTTTGTAGGCGGCGATGCCGCCGCTGACACCCAGCAGGATGCGACGTTGCGCGAGGCTCATGTCATCCGGGGACTACAGTTGGAAAAGCCCACAGCTTACCCGAAGTTCGGGCCGCCGCCGCTGGCGCCCGCCGCGGCGCGGGGCAACACTCTCAGCCCATGAGCATCCGTGATTGGCCCGACTCCGAACGTCCCCGCGAGCGCCTGCTGGCGCAGGGCGCCCGCGTCCTCAGCGACGCCGAACTGCTGGCCGTACTGTTCGGCAGCGGTAGCCGCGGCAAGAGTGCGGTGGATCTCGGCCGCGAGTTGATCGCCACCGCCGGCAGTCTCGGTCGCTTGCTGACCGCGGAGGTCGCCGCCACGCCGGGGCTGGGACCAGCCAAGCGGGCGCGTCTGGCCGCCACATTGGAGCTGGCGCGGCGCGCATTGGCCGAGGAATTGAAGCAGCTGCCGACCCTGACCAGCCCGGACGACAGCGCCCGCTTTCTGAAATCCCGCATCGCGCATCTGCCCTACGAGGTGTTCGCTTGCCTGTTCCTGGACAACCGCCACCGCGTGCTGGAGTACGAGGAATTGTTTCGTGGCACCCTGGACGGCGCCAGCGTGCATCCGCGCGAAGTGGTCCGCGCCTGTCTCAGGCACAATGCCGCGGCGGTGATTTTTGCTCACAACCACCCCTCTGGCGTGGCCGAACCCAGTGCCGCCGACCGCGCCATCACCCGCGACTTGCAGTCCGCGCTGGCGCTGGTCGGGGTGCGCGTGCTCGACCATTTGGTGGTCGGCAGCGGGGCGCCGACCTCGATGGCCGCGCGCGGTCTGATCTGAACCGCAGGCGAGCCGGGCGGCGGCAGCGCCTTCGTTCTGGCGCCCGGCTGCGTTAGCATTGCCGGTTCGCCCACGTCGAAGCCGCCATGAAAGACCATCTCCACACGCTATTCGGCCAGGCTCTGGCGCGTCTTGTCGCTGCCGGCCAGTTGCCTGACGGGCTGAGCCCGAGCTTCGTGATCGAGCGCAGCAAGAACCGCGCGCACGGCGATTTCGCCTCGAATGTGGCGATGACACTGGCCAAGGCCGCGCGCCGCAAGCCGCGTGAGCTGGCGGAGGCCATCGTGGCTGCACTGCCCGCCGACGCCGCCGTCGACAAGGTGGAAATCGCCGGGCCGGGTTTCATCAATCTGTTCCTGAGCCCGGCCGCGTGGCAGGCCGAGCTGCGTCGTGTGCTCGAACTGGGTCCGCGCTACGGCCACAACACGCAGGGTGCCGGGCGCACCGTGGGCGTGGAGTTCGTGTCGGCCAATCCGACCGGCCCGCTGCACGTCGGGCACGGCCGTGGCGCCGCCATCGGCGACTGTCTGGCGCGTCTGTTGGTGGCCAGCGGGTGGAATGTCAAACGCGAGTTCTATTACAACGATGCCGGCGTGCAAATCGCCAACCTCGCCCGCTCCACCCAGGCGCGCGCCCGCGGCATCGCGCCGGACCAGCCAGGCTGGCCCGAGGATGCTTATCGCGGCGAATACATCGCCGAGGTCGCGCGCGCCTATCTCGATCGCGAAACCGTCATGGTGGAAGGCCAGCGCCTCACCGCCGCCGGTGACGCCGATGACCTTGACGCCATCCGCGCCTTTGCGGTGGCCTGGCTGCGCCGCGAGCAAGACCTTGACCTCAAGGCCTTCGGCGTCGCCTTCGACGTGTACTTTCTGGAGTCCTCGCTGTATGCCAGCGGCAAGGTGGAGGAAACGGTGCGCGAATTGACCGCCCACGGCCACACCTACGAGGAAGGCGGCGCGTTGTGGCTGAAATCCACCGACTTCGGTGACGACAAGGACCGCGTGATGCGCAAGTCCGACGGCAGCTACACCTATTTCGTGCCGGACGTGGCCTATCACCTGTCCAAATGGCAGCGCGGCTACGAGAAGGCCATCACCGAACTCGGCTCCGATCACCATGGTTCGCTGGCGCGCGTGAAAGCCGGTCTGCAGGCGCTCGACTGCGGTATACCCGCCGGCTACCCGGATTACGTGCTGCATCAGATGGTGACGGTGATGAAGGGCGGCGAGGAGGTGAAGATCTCCAAACGCGCCGGCAGCTACGTGACCCTGCGCGACCTGATCGACGAAGTCGGCCGCGATGCCACCCGCTATTTCCTGATTTCCCGCAAGGGCGATTCGCAACTGGTGTTCGACATCGACCTCGCGCGCGCGCAGACCAACGACAACCCGGTCTACTACATCCAGTACGCGCATGCGCGCATCGCCAGCGTGTGGCGCCAACTGGCCGAACGCGGTCTGGCGCATGACGCCGCCAACGGCAGTGCCCACCTCGATCTGCTCGATGCCGAGGCCGAGCAGGCCCTGCTGCTGGAACTGGCGCGCTACCCCGAGGTAGTGGAAGCGGCCGCCAGCAATCTGGAGCCGCACTTGGTCGCGCAATACCTGCGTGAGCTCGCCGCGGCGCTGCACGCCTACTACAACACCCACCAATTCCTGGTCGAGGACGTGGCCCTGCGCGACGCGCGTTTGTCGCTGGTCCAGGCCACCCGACAGGTGCTGGTCAACGGCCTCGACTTGCTGGGCCTCGACGCCCCGGAGACGATGTAATGGCAGGACGCAGCAGACAAGCGGTGCGCAGTCAGGGCGGTTGGCCCGCGTGGGTGTGGTTCTCGCTTGGCCTGGTGGCCGGCGTGGCACTGAGCACGGTGGTGGTGATGGGCGGCTTGGCGCCGAATCTGCGTCGCCACGACGGCCCCACGCCCAACCCCAACGCCAGCGCGCCCGGCCCGGGAGACAGTGGCATCGCCAGCAAGCCGGACAAACCCGGCAAGGACTACGACTTCTACCGCGTGTTGCCGGAAATGGAAGTGGTGATCCCGGACACCGAACTGGCCGCCAAGGCGCGTGCCGAAGCCGGCAAGCCGGCGGCCACCCCCAACAGCCCCGCCAGCGGTGGCGGTTACCTGTTGCAGGTGGGTTCGTTCCCCAACGCGGCCGATGCGGACGCGGTCAAGGCGCGGCTCGCGCTGCTTGGCTTTGTTGCCCAGGTGCAGCCGGTCACCATCAACGGCACTACCTGGAATCGCGTCCGCCTTGGCCCCTACGCGAGTGCGTCAGCGCTGGAAGCGGCGCGACAGAAACTCAGCAGCAACGGCATCAACGCGATTGCGCTGAAAGAGCAGTAAGCGCGGGCGCGGCGAAGCTGGCGTTGGCCGCCCTTGCTGGGTTCACTCACTGGTGTTGGCCGGCGTTGAGCCGGGCGGGTCGTTCATGCCTTGCGGCGTGAAGCGCAAGGTGGCACCGTCGATCAGCGGCCAGTACGCCGCGTCGGATGCGAGTTTGATATCGACCCAGAACATCACTTCTGTGGCGTTCGGGGGCGTGCTCGAAAACGGCGATGTGACCGCGAACTTCACGCTGCCGCCTTCGTGCGCCAGTACAGTTTGCTGCATTTGCCGCAATTGTCGCACCCCATCGTCCGTCAGTGCCAGCTCGTAGAGGTTGACCACCAGATCCGGGGAAAACCAGCCATTTGGTCGATGCGCGCTCGTACGCAACAGCAGCCTCAGCGACATCGCGGCAGTGCTGGATTGGTCGCCGCCGGTCACCTCCAGGCTCAAGCGACAGCGCGGCACGTCGACTTCAAATCCATCCGGCACCGCGAGCCGGACGCGCACCGCGGCTGGATCCAGTTGGGCCAACGCGCGTGGTGACAGGGAGGACATCCGCACGGCGGTGGAGAGCGGAATGGAGGCGCAACCAGCCAAGCTGACGATGGCGCCGACGAGCAGGCTTGCAACAGGCCACTGATTCAATCTCATTGCCACGTCCTTTTTTGCTTGCAGGTGAGTAGGGCCACTTGCCCGTGTA